>CAZAWX010000056.1:0-4878 GCA_964488985.1 uncultured Ectothiorhodospiraceae bacterium | reverse complement strand
CACTTTATATCCACACTTTATATCCACACTTTATATCCACAATCTGCGGACACCTCACTTTGCGGCGGATTTACGACGATCCGTGCTTAGAATCGATCGACTAATGTGATTCATCGACCAGAACCCTGAGGATTCAGTTGTGTTTGCAAAACCCCACCAAAAACCGGCGATGAGTGCCGTGACATTCAGCCTGCTTTGCGCGCTTGTGCTGGCGGCGTTGTACAACAATGCCCTGTGGCGTGTGTTCCTCGACAATGTCAATTTTGCCGGCTTGGGGGATTACGGCTTTGCCCTGTTTGCATTCATCGCGCTGAGTTGCTGGCTGTGTGTGTTTTTATTGCTGGGTTCAGTCAAATACTTAACCCGGCCCTTTGCTGTCACCGTATTTATTGTGGCGGCGCTAGTCAGTTATTTTGCCTCTGAATATGGCGTAATCATTAACAAATCGATGATTCGCAACGCATTGCAGACCGATGTGCGCGAGGCCAGGGAATTAATGAACTGGAATCTGCTGCTGCACATGGTGCTCTATGCCCTGGTGCCAATCTTGTTAATGCTACAGATACGGATCCGCTATCGACCGTTTGTCGCGGAATTACGCCAGCGCCTTGTGGCCATCGTCATCACCATTTTGGTACTGCTCGGTTCCATCGGCTTGTTCTACAAGGAATTCACTTTTCTATTTCGCCAGCACACTGTAATGCGCTCGCTGATCAATCCGGTTTATCCCATCAGTTCATTTATCAAAGTGCTGCGGCATCGGCCCAGGGCAAATGCGCCAGTAGAAAAAATCGGTTTGGA
Source organism: uncultured Ectothiorhodospiraceae bacterium (assembly GCA_964488985.1). Lineage (GTDB taxonomy): Bacteria > Pseudomonadota > Gammaproteobacteria > HK1 > HK1 > CAZAWX01. Next base: position 4,077 of record CAZAWX010000056.1, on the reverse strand, counting down.
TGCCAAACGTGTTCAAGGAACGGATACCGGGCTGCCTTTGTTGATGGTGGTGGTGGTCGGGGAGACGGCCAGGGCCGATCATTTCTCGCTCAATGGCTACACCAGAATCACCAATCCACTGTTACAGAGCAAGGCTGTTTTTAACTTCAGAAATACGCGTTCCTGCGGTACTTCAACCGCAGAATCCCTGCCTTGCATGTTCGCGCCATCAGGCCGCGCTGACTACAGCCCCGCAAAGGCGGCGCAAATGGAAAACATTCTGGATATTGCCCAACGTACGGGTGTGAGAACTGTCTGGTTGGACAACAATTCAGGCTGTAAAGGCGTCTGCAAACGCATCCCTGACAGGCAGACATGGAATCTCAAGCAGGCCGATCTTTGTAAAGACGGGGAATGTTTCGACGAAATTCTTCTTCAGGAATTGAGCCGCTATCTGAGACAAAATCCCAAGCCGACCGATACCCTGATCATCCTTCATCAGAAGGGCAGTCATGGGCCGGCTTACTACAAGCGAGTGCCGGATCGGTTCAGAAAATATACCCCTGAATGTAATTCTGTCAGTTTGCAGGAGTGCCAGCGCCAGGAAGTCATCAACAGTTATGACAATACAATTTTATATACCGATTTTTTCCTCAGCAAGTTGATCGAATCTTTACAGAAAGAATCCAAACAATACAAAACTGGATTAATATACATGTCGGATCACGGCGAATCCCTTGGCGAACTCGGTATCTATTTACATGGACTACCCTACGTTCTGGCGCCAGCAGCGCAAACCCACATTCCACATATCGAGTGGTACTCCCCTGAATTATTACGCTTAAATGGTATCAGCAGAACCTGCCTGAGTGAGGCCGGGAAAGGCGCTTACTCCCATGACAATCTGTTTCATACTTTACTCGGGCTCATGAACATTAAAACCCGACTCTACCAGCCGGACCTCGATATCCTTCGCCAGTGTCAACCGTCCTGAGCGTCACCGGGCAGTTATACTGAGATCGCTTATAAACATTTGCGCGATGGAGGATAGGGCCGTGAGTGAGGTATATGGATTTATCGGGCTGGGAAATATGGGCTTGCCCATGGCGGCAAATATTACCCAGGCGGGTCACGAACTGTTGGTTTATGACATTGCCGATGTGGATTTGTCCCAACTTCCTGGAGCACGCCAGGCTGATCATGTCGATTTGCTTTGGACTGAGGCTGAAAGTGTATTTTTAAGCCTGCCCAACGGCGCAATCTGTAAATCGGTGCTTGAGACATTACTCGGGTGTAAAAGTGCCGTTACCCGTCAGATCATCGATCTTTCCACTATCGGCACCAGCGCCGCCCGGGAATTCCATGAACTCCTGGGCACAGCGGGTATGAACTACATCGATTGCCCGGTCAGTGGCGGCGTCGCAGGTGCCCGGGCTGGGACAATCACCCTCATCTGGGCAGGATCAGGTGATCTGCTGAATGCTCACAGAAGGGTACTGGAAACTTTCTCCGGTAATATTTTCCACATCAGTGAACAGCCAGGATATGGCCAGGCCATGAAACTGATCAACAATTTTCTTTCTGCCTGTAATATGGCGGCCACAGCCGAAGCCATGGCGTTCGGGGTCGAAGAAGGGCTGGATATGCGCACCATGCTTGAGGTGATCAATGTTTCCACAGGTTATAACAGCGCCACCCGTGATAAGTTCCTGCAGCGGGTTGTCTCGAAGACCTATGATGCCGGTTTCAGTGCTGAACACATGAACAAAGATGTGCAACTTTATCTACAGGGGACTCGGGTAGCAGGACTCAATGTGCAGTTGGGCAGGCAGGTAGGCCAAATCTGGCAGGCCATGCATGAGGCCATGCCCGGCGGGGATCTAAGCGAGATTTATAAATTTATCAGCGAGAAATAACACACCTTCATACGTTAGTTCTTAAGCGCAACCCAGTGGAATCGATGGATATTGGTTCCAGAAGACGCCGTGAATCCGTCCCTGCTCTACGGTGCAGTAGTGTCAGCGCAGAAGTTGAATTTCAAGCTTGAGTTAGTGAAATCTTGATGCAGATCATACCCAAATAACGAAATTCAGGTATTTTCCCACTCAGGCATTGAAGCCGTTATGACGCGGATCCAGCGTATCCACAGATGCTTTTGAGATTGCAGCAATCCATGACTGTAAAGGGATAAACAATGAACAACTCGGTATCGCAACTGACCGCAAGAGCCATTGACCTGCCGCAGCAAGAGCAGAAGATAAAAATCGATGCCATACCGGGTTATATGCACGAGGTCTACGAATGGGCCTATGTTAATCCTCGCAATGCGTACCTGCTGGATCGCGAGTGGGTGGTTAATGCCATTCTCTGGGGCAACAGTCCTAAATTGCGCCGGGCGTTAATGACTGAAATTGAGCCGGGCAGTACGGTCTTTCAGGCTGCCCATGTTTATGGCCGTATGTTGAGTGACCTGGCGCAAAGAATTGGCACGGAAGGTCGTCTGGACCTGGTGGATGTCGTGCCGGTACAGGCCAACCACGCTCAGCAGAAGCTTTCCAGGTACCTCAATGCCCATGTCAGCGTAGCCGATGCGGCCCGCAGGGACGGGCGCCGATACGATGCGGTGTCGTGTTATTTCCTGCTTCATGAAATACCTGATGATCATAAGCACGCGGTCGTTGATACGCTTCTCGAACGCATGGCCCGAGGCGGTAAGCTGGTCTTTCTCGATTATCATCGTCCCGCCAACTGGCATCCGCTGGCACCGTTGATGTATCTCATTTTTAGAACGTTGGAGCCGTTTGCCACCAGTTTGACCCGTAACGAAATCAGCAGTTACGCAAGCCACGAAGATGACTATCTGTGGTGTAAGCAGACGTTCTTTGGTGGTCTTTACCAGAAAGTGGTCGTCACCCGCCGCTAATTGCGCAGGTTTTCAAGTATCAGTGCCCGGGTCTGCTTGACCCGGGCGTTTGCTCGACTTAATCTACCAAACGAACGTTTGTTTAGTAGAGAATGTGATGCTAAAACCGCAAACAGCAAAAGCCCGCCGGAGCAGTCGCAAAGAACCGCTGCTTGATGTGGCAGCGCAGTTATTCTGTCGCCAGGGCTTTGCCGGCACCTCGATCCGCGATATCGCCCGCACGGTGAAGATGTTGCCGGGTTCAATCTATTGTCATTTTGATTCCAAAGAGACGCTGTTTTTGGCGGTCTACGAGGAGGGGGTGCGACGCATCGCGCAACGGGTCAGGGTCGCTGCCGGTGCTGGTGGGGATCCCTGGAGTCGGTTGCAGCTGGCCTGTACCGCTCATCTGGAGACGATCCTGGATCAGAGTGATTATGCCCAGGTCGTAATTCGGGTTCATCCCCATGAAGTCCCGAATGTGGCACCGCAGCTCATTGCGCTTCGCGATGAATATGAAGCACTGTTCAAGGAACTGATTACGGCGATTGATGATATTGATCCGCAACGCAAACGCAGTTTTCGCCTGCTGTTGCTCGGCGCCATGAATTGGACCCAGCACTGGTACCAACCCACGGGCGAAAGTCCCGCCCAGATAGCCGATGAGTTTCTCGGCTTGTTACGGCAAACCCAATCCGCTGAGGAGACCGTTGATGAATGAAACACAGGATCAGGCACCGCCCCCGCGGATCCTGGTGACCAAAATTGGCCTGGATGGCCATGATCGGGGCAGCCGGATCGTCGCCAACCTGCTCCGCGACGCCGGCATGGAAGTGATTTACACCGCCCCGTGGCAGGAAATTACCGCAGTGGTAAAGCTTGCGATGGAAGAAGATGTCGATGTCATTGGCATCAGTTCACTGGCGACGGACCATCTGCTGGTGCCGAAGGTGATGCAGGCACTTGCTGATGCGGGCCTGGAGCACATCCGGGTGGTGGTTGGCGGCATTGTTCCGGACCATGAAGCCGACGCACTGCGCAGCGCAGGCGTCAGTGAGATTTTTCATCCCGGTGCCACTGGCCCGGACATCGTTTCATCCATAAGGCGTCTGGCTTTACAGGCCCGGGCTCAGTGTGAACTCTTATGAGCGCCCATCCTCAAGCAACACCACGTCAACTTGATCTGCCCGGATTCG
>CAZAWX010000055.1:12676-17880 GCA_964488985.1 uncultured Ectothiorhodospiraceae bacterium | reverse complement strand
ATCGTCGTTTCAAAAATCGTCGTTTCAAAAGATCTGCACACTAAGGTGTTTGAGGGTTGCGAATGTCATAACGGTCTCCTTTGATTTGCTGGAACCGGACAAGATAGTTAACGCGAAACATTGACTGTACTTGGCGATGGCATAGTGCATTAAATGCCCTCTGGATGTCCGCTATAGAATTGAGTTTACCTGTCGCGAACGATTCAATCAGCGACGGCATCAAACGATAGGGTGTTGCCTCGCACAGCGTGCTTCAGGACGAACCGATAATTGAATTAAAGCCCGAATCCGTACGGGGGTGAGACTGATGGCTGATGATGTCTATGAAGTGTATGCGCTGCGCTATGCATGCCGTGATGGGATCCGGGGTCAACACGTACTGAATGCTGATCCGCATGAGGCCCCCATGCCCATGGATTATTTTATCTGGGTGATTCGCAATACGTTTCGAACAGTGGTGGTCGATACCGGTTTCGATCATGCGGAAGGTGAGCGTCGGGGGCGCACCGTGCTGCGTTGTCCTGCGGCAAGCCTGAAATTACTCGACCTTGATGCCACCACAATCAGCGACGTCATTATTACCCACATGCATTACGATCATGGCGGCAATCTCGATAAGTTTCCGCTCGCGCGATTTCATGTTCAGGATGCTGAACTTGGCTATACCACCGGCCGTGCCATGTCCCACGCTGTGCTGCGCCAACCCTTCAGCGTGAATCACGTGACCCGTCTGGTGGAGCTGGTGTTCGCAGACCGGGTGGTGTTTCATAACGGCAGGCAACAAATAGCGCCAGGGATTGAAGTACACTGGATCGGTGGCCATACCCGGGGGTTACAGGTGGTCAGGGTAAAGACGCGTCGCGGCAAGCTGGTGCTGGCCTCCGATGCCAGTCACTACTATGAGAATATGGAAACCGGTGGGGTGTTTCCACTGGTGGAAAATGTTCTGGAGATGCTCGAGGGGCATCGGCAGCTATATCGGCTGGCAGATTCTCCCGCACATATTATTCCCGGGCATGATCCACTGGTGATGCAGCGCTACGCAGCGCCGTGCGCGGATTTGAGCGGCATTGTGGTTCGTCTTGATTAATAGGTCCTGGGGAGTAGTTAATGCAAAAATCATTGGAAGGGATCCTGGTGATATCCATGGAGCAGGCCGTCGCAGCACCGTTTTGCAGTTGCCGACTGGCCGACGCAGGTGCCCGAGTGATCAAACTGGAGCGCCCCGAAGGTGATTTTGCCCGCGGTTATGACCACTATATTAACGGCATGGGCAGCTATTTTGTCTGGCTGAACCGGGGCAAAGAATCAGTCTGTGTCGATCTGAAAAACCCCGAGGATAAACAATTACTGGAACGGTTACTGGCCAAGGCAGATGTGTTTATTCAGAATCTCAAACCTGGAGTCATGGCTAAAAATGGGTTTGACTCAGCCCGTTTGCGTGACGATTACCCGCGCCTCATTACTTGCGATATCAGCGGCTATGGGCAGGGCAACGATTACTCGCAGATGAAGGCGTACGACATGTTAGTACAGGCCGAAAGCGGCTTGTGTTCGATTACCGGCTCCCCGGAGCAACCCGGTCGGGTAGGGGTCTCGGCCTGTGATGTCACCTGCGGCATGTTCGCCTATATGGGCGTTATGGAAGCCCTGTTTGCACGGGAGAAGACGGGTAAAGGGATGGCGGTTGCAACCTCCCTTTTCGAGGGTATGGCAGATTGGATGGCCGTTCCGCTGATGATCTATGAGTACGGGGGGAAGGTGATGCAACGCAGTGGTTTGAGCCATCCCATTATTCAACCCTATGGTGCATTCGCGACCCGCAACGGGCCGCCGGTGATGATTGCGATACAAAATCAGCGTGAATATGCAGATCTATGCGATAAGGTTTTGCGGCAGCCTGAGCTAAAGGAAGACCCGCGTTTTATCGACAACCAGCAACGTGTAGTAAATGCTGAGGCGATGCGCGAGGTGGTTGAGGCGCAATTTTGCTCTCTGGATCGATCAGAGCTATTGGCAAGATTACGTACCGCCGGGATTGCCTATGGCGAAGTCAACAGTGTTGAGCAACTCGCAAACCATCCAGCCTTACGGCGCATGGAAGTCCAGACTGCTGCAGGGCCGGTCAGCTACACTGCACCGGCAATTCGCCGAAATGGCAAGCTGCCGCAGACGGGTCCGGTGCCGGAGTTTGCCCAGCACGATGCGGCAATTCGCGCTGAATTTGCCTGACTGGTTCGTTTCATAGGTTCTTAAGCGCAACCGAAGTGGAATCGATGGCTATTGGTCCCAGAAGCCGCCGTGAATCCGTCCCTGGAGGCTTGGATGTGGCATCCGAAGCCACATACACTTCCTCCACCAACACCCATCGATTCCACTTGGTTGCAGTCAAGAACCTATGTGTTCGTTTCAGCAAGCGCTCTGGAACTGCTGATCAGACGTTCGATCAGGGTTTTCTGGAAAGCCCGGTTAAAGCGCATTTGCACAGGAATTGAGGCCCAATCCATGATTGCGCCTTCAATTTTTACCGCGCTGACGTCACTGCGGGCTTTGACCGTAGCGAAGCTTTCAATGGACAGTAAAAATCCCGCCTCACCGACACATTCGCCTTTGTCTATGACGCTGATTTGTTTGTCGCCGATTTCGACCGTGGCATCACCGCTGCATATGACCAGAAAGGCTTGCTCGCGTTGGCCTTCAGCGAGGATGATTTCACCGGCATCAAACTGTTCCCAACTGCCGACTTGCATAACCTCTTGAAGTTCTTTTTCAGAAAAATCGTTAAAAAAAGCCAGGCTCCGGACCTGCTCGAATTTTTCTTCGTCGCTAAGTACACGTTGTGCTGCCTGTTTTGACTGATCAAGGAAGCGGCCTAGATCCTCCGCAAATTCATGGCCATACTTGTAGCGCACCGATAAATCCCGCTCGATTGCGCGATGGACAATCGCGGCCAGTTCCTGGGGGACCTCGGGGCGCACTTCACGCAATGGCGTTGCCTGTTTGGTGGTGATGGAGAGCATCAGCGCAGGCAGGGCGCTTTGATTGTGGGGTGGACGTCCGGCCAGTAACTCGTATAGCGTTACGCCGAGGGAGTAAATATCGGTCTGCCCGGTCAATTCTTCCTCCGAGGCCTGCTCAGGGGACATATAACGGGGAGATCCGACGGCGGTCATGATCTGGGTCGTTTCCGCAGTCGCGAGTTGGGCGATGCCAAAATCACCGATTTTAGGTTCGCCCGATAGAGCCAGCATGATATTGGCGGGCTTGATATCGCGATGTAAGACCCCTCGATTGTGGGCGTAGTCCAACGCTTTGGCACATTTATAGATAATTTCCACTACTTGCTTGACAGGCAACAGAGCCTGTGGTTCACAGTGAGTTTTCAAGGTCTCACCACCCTCGACATACTCCATCACAATATAGGGTTGGCCATCGGCTTCACCCGCATCGTAGACCCTTAGTATATTGTTGTGATCAAGCGTTCCGGCAGCTTGCGCTTCGTTAAAAAACTGTCGGCGGCCGCGCTCGCTGTCAACTTCTGGATCATCGGGTTTTGAGCAAATTTTAATGGCGACCTTACGGTTGATGAACGGGTCGTGGCCGACATAGACGATGCCCATAGCCCCGCGACCGGCGACATCGAGAACACGGTACTTGCCAATTTTTTCTTCGCTTTTTGCCATGTTGATTAAAGACCGTGAAAAATAATTCCAGATGGATGAGTTCAGCTATCGAAATCATCTGCACTTGCTGAGTATTGACGCTATAGAAGCCAACTTTCAGGAGTGCTAACGTATAGCGTGGGACTGACTATACAATGACTTCGCTATGGGCGGAAAACTTATCGGTCCCGGGTCATGTATATTACGGCAACGAACACAGGCAACAAACACAGAATCTGATCTTGCATGGATAACAAAAAATCAACAGCAAGTGGCGCAGAACGGCGGGCCCATGCCCGCTACGCGATTGAATTACCTGCAGATGTGAGTCTTGCTGATGGGCGTGATGAACGCCCCGCGCGCATACTGGATTACTGTATCGGCGGCTTGTTTCTTAGTGTTGAAGGCCAGGACGATGATTTCCTGGTCATGGGCGGCGCGCAGGTAGACAGCGGTACCATGTTGAGGGTGCGTTTTCGCGGCGCTGCGGGGCAGGGTGTCCCAGCGCAGGAGTTTACTGTCGGGGTCAGGGTGTGTCGGCTGTTTCTTGGTGGCATGGGTGTTGCCTTTGATCCCCTGCCTGATTCCGCGGCGATTCTGTCCCTGCAGGCATTGGTTGAGGCCAGTCAGAAACGCCAGCCAGGTGCTGCTGTAGCTGGCGATCATGTGCAGCAGGCCGTCACCACGAGCCATAAGCACTTGCAGCATTGGTTCAAAGATCATCTCAGCCGTGTTTTCAAAGCAGCCACGGATGAATTATTCATTGAAGCTCGCGATGCGACAGACAATGATACACAAAATGATTGCATGGAAGCGATGAAAAATGCCGACAGGGTTAAACCTGCGGTCTGTGAAGACACGCTGCGAAGTTTCAACCAATCGATGGCGCAGATTTTCCCGCAACTGACGATTGACTCGGCTGAAAAAGAAGCTAAACCCGCCCTGGGTCTGGACAATGAGTTATCACTGGTGGATACGGGCAGTTTTGACGACTGGGTGACGGTTAAAAATATCATGACCCGGGCCGAGCCTAAACTACGGGATTCTTTGCATGAATTAAGTCGCAAATTTTCAACCTTGACCACGGCAAATGTTGATGATCTGTCAAACCCGGCAGGGATCCAGTCAATCTGCATGGGCTTTAACGAAGCCATGCAGAATCTGGGTTTACAGCGCCAGGCACGCAGTGCGATCTATGTCAATTTTGAAAACGTTCTCGTCGCAGACTTGGCGGCGCTGTACAAGGAATTGAACAAACAGTTGACTGAACTGGGCGTTACCCCCGAGGCGGAACAGACCAAGTCTGCAACCGCCAAACGCAACCCGCCAGTGCCGCCAGTGCCGCAACAGCCTGCAGCCGAACCCGCAGTAGACAATACCGATACCACAGGATCGGTAGAGACGTATCAAAATCAGGGCCAAGCCAATGGGACTGTTCCACAGTCTGATTATACGCCCCAAGTAAATCCTGGATCTTATGGCCAGCCGGGTGGAGGTTCTCAGCCAGGAGGCTACACCGGGCAACCCATCGCATCAGCAGGA
>CAZAWX010000055.1:0-12576 GCA_964488985.1 uncultured Ectothiorhodospiraceae bacterium | reverse complement strand
CACCGTCTTATCAATCACCGATTCGGGCCGGGGTGCCCCAGGTAGGGATGGCCCAGGCTTACCAGGCTGCACGCAGCCTTATGGGCCTGCAACATGCCGTGGCAAGCGGTGCTGATGTCTCCAGAGCCGAAAGTACGGGTTCATTACCCCCCACTCACGGCGGCCCTTCACAGCAGGTCATGGGTGCCTTAAACCAACTCCAGAAGGCCAATGAGTTCAATGCACCTAAATCCGGACAAGATTTACGGCTACGTGAACGACTCGAGCGCAGTCTTGCCAAAGACGGGATAGAGCTATCGGTTCAGGAACGTGAAGCGGTACAAGTATTATCCGGTCTGTTGGAATCAATTTTCGTTGATCCACTTATCCAGGGAAATATGAAACCGCGGATTCAACGCCTGGCAGTGCCCTTGACCAAAGTGGCGTTACAGGACGAGCAATTTTTTGTCGAGGAGCAACACCCTGCCCGCCAGGTGGTCAATCGACTGGGTATGCTGGAACTGCCTGATGCGTTGTCCCAGACGGATACGGGTGATTCCCTGCAGGCCAATATCGATCCGCTTTTAGAGCGGATTCTTGCTGATCCCTATGCCACTCCTCAGACCTTCGAAAGTGTTTTGCCGGAACTTGATTCACTCATCCAGCGCCAGCAGACGCACTTTTCGGACAACGTCAAGAACCTGGTGGAAAACCGTACCCAACAGCAGGCCATGTTGGATGGCCGCCGCCACACCCAGGGGACTCCAGAAAGGAAAGTATCAGCGGAATTACAACCATGGTTCCAGCGTACTGAACGCCTCAAGGTCGGTGATGTCGTGGCGTTTAACGCCGGTAGTGAATCTCCCCAACCGAGAATTCTGGCTTGGGCGAATGAAGCCAAAGACGCCTTTGTGTTTGCCGACAGCAACGGTAACCAGACCAGTTCCATGGGCCAGCAGGAATTGGCTTTGGAGATGCTGCGAGGTTCTGCCAAGGTGCTGGAGTCTGCCGATGTCCCGGCCATGGACCGTGGGGTCTATGAAATGTTGCACCGGATTCATAAAGACCTGTCAGCCGAGGTCGAACGTGATTCGGTGACGGGCCTGATGCCGCTCAGTGCTTTTGAGAAAATTCTTGATGAAGCAGTGAGCAAGGCTCAGCGCAGGGGCTCAAAACATGCGTTGTTAAATCTGAATCTTGATGGATTTGCAAAGCTCAACGAAAGTTGCGGGCGCAAGGCAGGCGACAGCCTGTTACGGAAATTGTCACGCTTGCTGGGTCGGCAATTAGAGCAATCCGGGGCAATCACCCGGGTTCATGCCGACGAATTTTTAATCCTGCTTCTGGATCACAATTATCGTGAGGCCAAACGCTTTGCGGACCGGCAATGCCGGGCGATTGAAAATTCACGTGTCGTTTTTCATGGTGAGCAATATCCGATCACGGCCAGTCTCGGCTTATTGCCGGTAACGCGCGCTGGTGTCAGTGTCAGTGAATTGCTTGAAAACGTGCAGAATGCAATGCTGGTCGCGAAGCAAAATGGCGGCAACCAGGTACATCTGTACGATCCGGATGAGCCCTTGATAAGCGAGGCTGGGGAGGAAGACGCGAGGCCAGTGGAATCGTCACTGAATGCCTTGTTTGAGTCCAGTGATTTGCGACTGCTGCAACAGAAAGTAAGTCCGCTGTTGGCAACCGAAGAAAAAAAATATCGGCATATTCTGATGGGTATAAATGCTGGCGAGGGCCTGCCTGCTGTGGTCAATCGTGAGTTGATTGCCAGCGCTGAATTATCCGGCAAAATGGTAGCGATTGACCGTTGGATGATTCATGAGACCTTACTGTGGATATCGACACATCGGCCAAAACTGATCAAGTCCGCAGGGTTTGTCATGCGTCTTTCTGTCAGTACCTTGAAGGAAGCCGACCTGTTGGAGTATGTGGTTGAGCAGTTGACGGAGTCTTCGGTCCCTCCTGCAAAAATTATGTTTGTCATCCCCGAGGCAGTCGCCATCGATCGCCTGTCCAATGCGGTGGAGTTCATTTCCAGTCTCAAGGAATATGGCTGCCGCTTTGCGATCGATGATTTTGGCAGTGGCCATACCACCTTTTCCTACCTGAAAACCCTGCCGGTGGACTTTGTTCGAATTGACAGCGGTTTTGTCAGTGATCTTGAAGACAATGACAATGATTTTGCGATGGTCAAATCCATCAATGAGATTGCCCATCTGATGGGCAAAAAAACAGTTGCCGAAGGTGTGATCAGTGAGGCAGTGTATAACCGACTCAAATCATTGGATATCGACTATGTCCAGGGGGAACACATCGGTGGTGCAACCCTCCTGGAATGACTGGGCTGGCGCTCAGTCGAGTAGGTTGTTCGCGTCTATATCGACATCGATAAGTTCATATACTTTTTCGCTGACTTGTCTGCCTTTGATCTGGATGGGTCCGATTTCATTGACCCTGACGAAGTCCTGGACCAGGTGATAGGTAGACGTCCCCAGTAGTATTTGCCCGCCACGGGCATTTTCCTGTAAGCGTTTGGAGACATTCACCGCATCGCCAATGAGGGTGTATTCCATACGTTCCTTGCCACCGACATTGCCGGCCAGAGCGCCGCCGGTGTTGACTCCGATACCGAAGGACAGCTTTTCATTGTCGCCGGATTTATTGTATTCCTGCATCCGCCGACGAATTTCCCAGGCGGTCAGTACGGCTTGGCGGGCGTGATCCTCCACCGGCAGTAACGGAGAATTGAAGTGTGCCATCACTGCGTCGCCCATATACTTGTCGATGATGCCGTTCTGTTGTTGAATCGTGGCGCTGGCAAAGCCGAAGTAGGTATTGATCATATCCACGACTTGCCCCGGATCGCGGTGTTCACTATACGAGGTGAAGCCGCGAATATCGGCAAATAGAACCGATACTTCACAACGGGCACCGCCCAGGTGCAGTTCCTCCTGATCAGCGAAAGATTCCACCAACGCCGGGGGAAGGTAGCGCTTGACCATGCCACGTTCACGTTCAAAGCGAACCTGTTCAGTTCGGTCGTCGATGACCATGACCACGCCGATGGCTTCATCGTCAGAGTTACGCAGCGGCGCAGCACGAATGCTGATGCAGACGTGGCTGCGGCCGGCCAGTGACCCTTCAACCAGATCCAGCGTTACCTCTTGGCCGGTTGTAAATGTGTCATCGAGTACGGTGGTGAGTGCACCATCGAACACCATGGCCAGTTTTGCATAGCGTTGATCGAGCAGTGGACCAAGGCTGTCTGCTAACAATATGTCCGCCGCTTTGTTCGCCAGGGTAATGCGGCCACGACTGTCAGTTGCTATCACCGCGTTGGCAACAGATTCAAAAACATTCTGCATCATATTGCGGGCGAGGGTGACGTTGTTGAACAAGCGGGCATTTTCAAGCGCTGAGGCGGCCTGACTGGCGAAGGCGGCGGTAAAGTCCCGATCGGCACTGGTAAAAATATCTGCCTGTATTCGATTGTCAGCGTAAATGACCCCCTCAACCTGCCGGTCCATGCGGATGGGGACGCAAATAATCGAGCGTAGCGAATGCAAGGCGATACTTTCCTGATCGCTGAAACGCGGATCCGCTGCGGCATTGGTGGTTACGACCGGTTCGCCGTTTTCGACCACAGAATTAACGATGGTACGGCTGATGATGAACGATGAAGCTTCAAATTCTTCCAGATCGATATTGTGTGAAAGGCGAACTTTCATCTCACCGCTTTTTTCATCTTTGAGCATGAAAAAGGCCCGTTCAGCACCGGTCAATTCAACCAGCATGTGCATGGCCTGATTGAGGACGGTGTCGAGATCCAGTGTGGAGTTGAGCCCTTCGGCACTTTTGGCCAGGGCGGCGACCTGCTCGCGATCCCGCAATTGTTGGGTGACATCGTTCATCAGTGTCACCAGAGGATCCTGAAATTCATCGAAGGACGTATTAATCTGTCCTCCGAGAGCCTCGAACAGCATCAGACTGGTCACCATCTGGCGGATGGCTTTTTCCTGTTCTGCCTGGGGTTGACCCGCTTGCTGGGCTTCGCCAAGGCGGCGCAGTGAGATTTGCTGGCCTTCGATGGCGTCACGAAACTTTGCCAGTAAGGCACGTAATTCAACCACCTTACGCTGGGTTTGTTCGACCCGTTCCAATGGGCTGGAGGCTGGCCCTGGCTGATTACTTATATTCTGCATCGATAAGTTTCGTTCTCGAATGGATGTCTGTGACTCGGTTCGTAGTTTAGCCGACAGGCGATGTTCCGGCCTATTATGAAACGGGCCGATTGCTCAGAACAAAATTTATTCCCGGGGAAAACTGCGATATATGTTGTACAGGTGGCGAATGTCGCGGACATAGGTGACAGGTTCAATGCCGCGTACGTAACCGTGCTTGGCCTTGCGGTAATATTTTGGATTGGATAGTTTGCGCATGGCGATTTCAACATTGCCGAACCAGCGATTCGGATCCAGTTTCAACTTCGGCGCCAATGCTCTGGCGTCGAGCACGTGGCCAAGCCCTGCATTGTAGGCTGCCAGGGCGAGCCAGGTGCGTTCCTGTACCGGCAGACTGTCAGCAAGGCGGCTATAGAGCCAACTCAGCATACGGATCCCCGCCCTGATGCTGCTTTGTGGATCCTGTAGATTTTCAATTCCAAAACGTTTGGCAGTGACGGGCAATACCTGCATCAGGCCGCGGGCGCCGGCCCAGGATTCCACATTGGGGTCAAATCTGCTTTCACGATACATCAGCGCCACGATCAGAGGCCAGTCAAAGCCATAATCAGCGGCTTCCTTACGCACGATGTCGTCGTACGGGGAAATCTTAGGACCCTCCAGAACATTATTGCGATGTTCTTTTAACAGTCGGACAGGTCGCGGATTTTCAAAATAGCGGGTATGCAACATGTTGTAGAACAGGCTTTTGTCCTGTTCATTGATAAACGTATTCAGTGCTTTAAGCAATTTCGGGTTGCCGGCGCGCACGGCCCAGCCAATGTTGGCGGCCTCGGGCATGGTGTACAGAGCCTTTACGTCCTGGCGACGGTGTAAAACGGCATTTAACTTATCTCTGCCAACAACGGCCAGATCGTATAGGCCATTGGCAACACGCTCGATCAATTCTTCACTATCGAGTTCAGTAGGCGCGGCGAACAGTTTGAAGTTCACACCGTTGTCTTGGTAACGTGAAAGCACTGTCCAGTCGATACTGTCCCTGCGCACGGTAAGTGTACGTCCTGCCAGGCCAGCGATATCCAGAATATCTGCTGCTGTGGATTTGCTGACGATGACACCGTGATGCTGCCGGTAAGGATGGCTGAAGGCCATCGCCTGGTGATGTTCTTTGGGCTTTATCGGCATTGATGCTGCAATCACATCGGCGTCACCTGCGAGCAGTTTTGGCACGAATTGATCTTGCATTTCCGGAACAATAATCTTCAGCTGCAAGCGTTGTTCCTCAGCAAATTTGGCCATCAGTCGATATTCAAACCCGCGTGGGCGACCACGCCAGATGAAGTAATCTGTGGCGTTATTATGGGTCAGCACCCTTAGAATTCCGCGGTTTTTAATCGCTGGTAAATCGCCTCTGCTCTTGAAAAGAGATTGTTTGGCAAACTGCTCACGGCTTAAAAAATCATCAAGCGCTGCTTTCAGTTCGACTGCCTGCGGATGCAAGCCGAAGGCGATGCTGGCGCTGCTATAGACATTATGCAGGATACGCAGTTGTGGCCAATGTAACTGTGCATCCATCAGCCCTGAGGTGTCCACCAAAGCGACATCCAGGCGCATGTCACGGACCGCATCCAGAATACTATCAGCGGGCTTTTGTTGCGGGATGATTTCAACGTCGAGATTGGGTAGCAAATGACGTAAGCGATGTAATTGTTGCCAGTAGCCGGATCGCTCTCTGATGGCGAGTCGTCTGCCACCAAGATCGTTCAAGTATTTGATGGGGGTATTTTTTCTAAATACCAGTGCCTCACGGCGTTTGCGAATAGGGTTGCTGTAGGTCGCACCATGCAGTCGATACTCATCAATGCTGATCGGGGCGGCAATCAGATCGCCTTTCCCAGCCATCAGTTCAGGGATTAAGTCTTGACGCCGTGCCACCTGGATCCAGGCCGGATTGAGGAATTGCTCATCAGCAAATTTATTTAATAGCGTCCTGAATTCAGTTTGTGCGGCACCTTCAGTTCGGTTTTCAGGTACGGGGATAAGTATTCGGAAATTGCGCTGAAAGCGTATATTTGCCAAGTCCCCTGTATCGGCATTACTGGCAAAAGCAGGAAAAACTACACCTTGCAGCAATAGCAGCGCTACGCAGGCACTGCGGCAACGGAACCTTTGCATGGTGGTTAATGATGAATCAGTAGTATGCATAAGCAGGCTATTATCAGCTCAATCGGAATCTGGGGCTCAATCGGAACCTGGGCTTGCCGGGCGGATGATTTTGAAGTATCAGGGGAATGAAGGGAATTAACAAATTTACACAGCGATTTACACAGCGATATTTAAAAACGGGGAACTATGGGTATGCCCAAGACTCTATTTGTGACTGAACTTGCCGCCATTGTCTCAGTGCCGCATTGCCTGACCGGTGACGATATGGCACCTTTTGTCCTCGATCAGCGAAAAAAATACCAGGGCCAAGCCATTGCTGTGGTGCAACCGGCAACAACCCGGGAAGTCGCAGCGGTTGTGCAATTATGCGCTCGGGAACACATCGCGATCGTTCCCCAGGGCGGTAATACCAGCCTGGTGGGTGGTTCGGTACCCGACAATCAAGGTCGTCAGATTGTTATGTCGATGACGCGGATGAATCAAATCTTCGAACTTGATCGGGAGAATTTTACCCTTACGGCACAGGCTGGCTGCATTTTGCAACAGCTCCAGGATGCAGCTGAAAACGAATCTTTGTTGTTTCCGTTGAGCCTGGGGGCTCAGGGCAGTTGTCAGATTGGCGGTAATCTGGGGACGAATGCTGGCGGCACAGGCGTACTCAAATACGGCAGTGCCAGAGATCTGGTGCTGGGATTGGAGGTCGTCCTGGCAGACGGGCGAATTTGGAATGGCCTGCGGCGACTGCGTAAGGACAATACGGGCTACAAGTTACAGCAACTTTTTATCGGTGCGGAAGGAACACTTGGAATTATCACTGCGGTGGTGTTGAAGCTGTTTCCCAGGCCCCGGGAGGTCCACACGGCACTGGTGGCTGTGGCCAATCAGCAAACTGCAATTGCCTTGTTGGCGAGATTGCGCCAGGTCAGTGGTGATAGTGTGATTACATTCGAGTACATGAATCAGACCAGTGTGCAATTGGCCATGGATTATATGCCGGACAATCGCAATCCAATGCCTGGCCAACAGCACTATGTGCTGTGTGAGCTGGCCGGTGGCACCGGCGACGGTCAATTGCACCAGGCAATGGAAACTGCCGTTGGTGAGGCACTTGAAGCAGGGGATGCGGTGGATGCCGTTTTAGCACAAAGCGTGGCGCAGGCTCGCGCTCTGTGGCGTATACGTGAATCCATCCCGGAGGCACAGGTCCGCGCCGGGCCCAGCATCAAACACGACGTATCAGTGCCCATCTCGAATGTTCCAGAACTGCTGGAACGTGGCAGTGTCTTGATTAAAGAGATTTTACCGGATGCGTTGGTTGTAGCCTTCGGGCATATAGGTGATGGCAACATTCATTTCAATGTCAACCAGTCACCGGCACCCGGGGCTGCGGATATCGAGGCTGCGACCGCGCAGATTTCCGCTGCGCTGTATGCCCTGGTAGCAGAACTTGATGGCAGCTTCAGTGCCGAACATGGGGTGGGACAGCTCAAGCGTGATCAACTGCTGCGCTATCGACCGGCCGTAGAAGTCGAAATGATGCGACGGATAAAGCAGGCGCTTGATCCTGATGGGGTTTTTAATCCGGGGAAAATTCTCTGATCAATGCGGTAACCGTGCCCCATCCACCTCATACCCAGGCATGCTGGGTATGAGGCGTGTTGCTTTAGCGGGTTTGCGGGAGGCTGAAGTCGGCCCCTTTGCGGATCCCTGAAGGCCAGCGGCTGGTGATGGTTTTCAAGCGGGTGTAGAAACGTACACCCTCCGGCCCATGCATGTGGTGGTCGCCGAACAGGGATCGTTTCCAGCCACCGAAGCTGTGATAGGCCGTGGGTACTGGAATCGGTACATTGACGCCGACCATGCCGATTTGGGCACGCTTGCAGAAATCTCTGGCGGCATCACCGTCACGGGTGAATATTGCCGTACCATTGCCGTATTCATGGTCGTTGATCATTTGCAACGCTTCTTCGTAATTCTGAGTCCGCACCACACCGAGCACTGGACCGAAGATTTCTTCCTTGTAGATAGACATCCCGGTGGTCACCTTGTCAAATATGCAGCCACCGACGAAAAAGCCATCCTCGTAGCCTGCAACCGTGCAGTTACGGCCGTCGACGACCAACTCGGCGCCTTCTGCAACGCCTTTGCCGATGAGCCCTTCGATGCGTTCTTTTGCCGCACCGGTTACCACCGGCCCCATTTCGGCTGCACGATCATCATAGGCACCGATTTTCAGGCTCTCGACTCTGGGCTTGAGTTTTTCCAGCAATCTGTCAGCGGTGTCATCGCCAACTGCAACGGCGACGGAAATTGCCATACAGCGTTCGCCCGCAGATCCATAGGCAGAGCCGATCAGTGCATCTACGGTCTGATCCATATCTGCATCCGGCATCACCACCAAATGATTCTTGGCGCCGCCGAGGGCTTGCACACGTTTGCCATGGGCGGTTCCAGTCGTATAAACATATTCAGCGATAGGCGTTGAACCGACAAAGCTGATGGCACTGATATCGGGATGTTCCAGCAGAGAATCGACAGCGACTTTATCGCCGTTAATAACATTCAGGACGCCTTTGGGCAGTCCGGCCTCAACGAGAAGTTCTGCCAGCCTTAGCCCGCAAGAAGGATCGCGCTCGGAAGGTTTCAAAATGAAGGTATTACCACAGGCCAGGGCGATTGGGAACATCCACATGGGCACCATGGCAGGAAAGTTAAACGGCGTGATACCTGCCACGACCCCCAACGCCTGACGAACAGAGTGGCTGTCAACATTGCTGGCAACGTTCTCGTTATGTTCGCCTTTCAGCAGATGCGGAATACCGCAGGCAAACTCCACGACTTCAGCTCCACGTAGCACCGAGCCTTTGGCATCGTCCAGGGTTTTGCCATGCTGGCGTGAGACCAGCGCTGCCAGTTCGTCGGCATGGGCTTCCACCAGATCCCGGAACTTAAATAAAATGCGGGCACGCCGTGCCGGCGGTGTAGCACTCCAGGCTGGAAAAGCGGCCTTTGCAGATTGCACAGCGGCGTCAACTTCAGCCGTGCTTGCCAAAGGGACCTGCATTTCAACCTGGCCGCTGGCAGGGTTGAAAACATCGCTGGTGCGGTTGCTTTGCCCCGCCCTGATTTCACCATCGATGAAATGATGCAAAACGTCGGGAGATGCATTCGCCATGGGTTTTCCTCCAAATTTCAGTTAGGGAATAAAAGATACCCTGATCTGGGATCACGGGTATGAACTGTAGCTCATTATACCCAGACCATAGATGTTGTCGTACTCCAGATCCAAGCTGCTCTGGGGTCCAGAGGCACGCGGTGTTGTTTGCATGCCGCACATAAAATTGCCCATGAGCATAAAAGCTGGAACACTTTATAGTTCGAAATCATTCCTTGCGGAGTTATAAATCTGATGCCGACTATCTTCAGCAAAATTATTGCCGGACAGGCAAATGCGGATATCGTCTACAAAGACGAGCAGTTGACTTGCTTTCGTGATATCAATCCCAAGGCGCCTGTGCATATTTTGATCGTCCCAAACCGGGAAATCGCCACAGTAAATGATTTGGATCAAGAAGATATTCCACTTCTCGGGCATATGATCCTAACTGCAAAAATGCTTGCCGAGCGTGAGGGGATCGCTGAGCGGGGATATCGGTTGGTCATTAATGTCAATCAGGAAGGCGGCCAGGTGGTCTACCATTTGCATATGCACTTGCTTGGCGGGCACCAACTCAAGGCGTGAATTTGTATTGATATTATGGCCAACTGTATAAATCTCAGCTCGAATCATGTATAAATTCAAGATGGTCACGACAAATTTTAGCGCGTCGTGCAAATCTCCTTAGCTGAAAACATATTCACAATTGATACCGATCCGGAGGGTGTCTCGATCATGTCTGATTTAACTGTACGCCAGCAACGTGTCATGGATTTTATTCTCGATTTTATCGCTGAACAGGGCTTTCCCCCAACCCGGGCGGAAATATGTAACGCGCTGGGGTTTCGCTCTCCCAATGCGGCTGAAGATCATCTGCGGGCGCTGACGAAAAAAGGCGCCATTGAAATGCTGTCCGGAACCTCACGGGGCATTCGTCCGCTGACCGGTAAAAAAAGTAAAGCCGGTATCCCGTTGGTGGGTCAGGTTGCCGCTGGTGTTCCAATTCTTGCCCAGGAGAACATTGAGTCCCGGCATAAGATTGATCCGGGGTTGTTCCACCCGCGGGCGGATTATCTGCTGCGTGTGGTGGGCAAAAGCATGCAGGATGCGGGTATTGCGGATGGCGATCTTCTTGCCGTGCATAAGGGACGTGATGCTGCCAATGGCGATATTGTCGTTGCTCGTATCGACGACGAAGTCACGGTGAAACGTTTTCGCCAGCGTGGCAACATTGTTCGGCTGATTCCGGAAAACAAGCGATTCAAAACTCTGGTTGTGGATTTACGCAAAGAAGATTTGAGTATTGAAGGTATCGCAGTCGGGATTATTCGTAACCATAAAGCAAAGTAAGACAATACATCAGCCAAGGTTGTCCCGAATGGGGATTTTCGGGACACAGGTGGCCGCATGAGTGCTCATCATGTCATCGCGGCGGGCCATGATCTGACTGCCTTGGCAGCAGAAGAAGTCTTGCGTGCAGGTGGCAACGCCTTTGATGCTGCTATTGCAGCTCTGGCAGCCGCATGTGTTGCAGAACCGGTTTTATCCTCTTTGGGTGGCGGTGGTTATGTTCTCGCCCTGCCGGCTCAGGGACGTCCCCGGGTGTATGATTTTTTTGCCCACACACCCGGTCGGCGACGCAATCTGGATGAAATCGATTTTTACCCTATTGAAGCAGATTTTGGTACGGCAACTCAGGAATTCCATATCGGCCGTGGCACGGTTGCCACACCGGGAATGGTTGCGGGTCTGTTCAGGCTGCATAAAGATCTAGCCAGCTTACCTATCCAGGAATTGTTTTCCTCGGCTGTGCAATGGGCTAGGGAAGGGGTCGAAATAACCGATTTCCAGGCGTATTTGTTTGATGTCGTCAAAGCCACCTACCTCGCGGGTGATACCACCCGGGAAATCTTTGCCAGTTCCAGTAACCCTGAACAATTGGTTAGTGCCGGTGATTTGCTGTCACAAAAAAATCTGGCGG
The DNA here is from genome assembly GCA_964488985.1 of uncultured Ectothiorhodospiraceae bacterium. GTDB lineage: Bacteria > Pseudomonadota > Gammaproteobacteria > HK1 > HK1 > CAZAWX01. The sequence goes on along the minus strand of CAZAWX010000055.1, from coordinate 1,100 downwards.
ACAGTCTCGAAATCCTCGCTATCGAAGGTCCTGATCTGTTTTACCGCGGAGAGATGGCGGTACTGCTGACCGATGCGCAACGATCTGGCGGTCAATTGCAGAGTCAGGATCTGCTGGACTATCAGGTGTTAGTGACTGAACCGTTGTGTGTTGAGCTTCCTGGTGTGCGCCTGTTGACCAATCCACCGCCATCTTCTGGCGGGATCCTGACTGCATTTGCTCTGGAAATAATCGCCAACGATACGCTGCGTCACCTTGATCCGAAAGGCAGTGACTATCTGTTACGCTTGGCCCTGAGCCTTGAATATACCCACCAACAGCGCCTGGATGCGGCGGCGCAAGGTCATCCACAGGGCGATCTTATTCTTAATGCAGATTTGCTTGAGCATTACCGAAAGAAGATTCTGGGTCGGGCCGCAGCCCACCGTGGTACGACTCAGATCAGTATCATTGATGCAGCGGGTAACCTGGCCAGTGTGACCACCTCAAATGGCGAAGGATCCGGCCATCTGATTCAGGGTACTGGCATCGTTCTGAACAACATGCTTGGCGAAGAAGACATCAATCCCGGGGGATTTCAATGCTGGACTGAGGCACAGCGTATGACCTCGATGATGATGCCCAGTGCACTGTGTTGGCCTGCCGGTACTCTGGTGGCGACGGGTTCTGGTGGATCCAACCGTATCCGCAGCGCTTTGCTGCAAGTTATTTCTCAATTGGTATTTTTCAACGCGACCCCGCAACAGGCGGTCGAGGCCCCGCGAATTCATTGGGAGCAGGGCCTGTTGAGTATTGAGGGTGGCTTTGATTTGGATCGCCTGGCGCCATTATTGGCGGAGTTTCCCCGCCATCAAATTTGGCACCAGGCCAATATGTTTTTTGGTGGTACGCATACCGTTCGCAATGGACCCCGGGGCGCGGATGGTTGTGGCGATGCTCGCCGCGGTGGGGTATTTGTCAGGATCCCTGCTTGATTAGCCTGCTTGATTGGCCCGCTTGATAGGCCCGCTTGATAGGAAATTTGCCGGACTTCATAGGTCACCCAGTTCTTAAGCGCAACCCAGTGGAATCGATGGATATTGGTCCCAGAAGACGCCGTG
>CAZAWX010000054.1:0-18158 GCA_964488985.1 uncultured Ectothiorhodospiraceae bacterium | reverse complement strand
TCTATTCCACTGGATTACGCTTAAGAATTAACCTATGAATGCCCTTAGTGCAGCAGTCGCCATGCGGCGAGTAATTGAGAATCCTGTGACAGCGACTTGGGCATTGTTTGAGGGCCTGGGGCAGGGTTTGATGAATCAGAGACGTTGACCATCAGGTCCGGGCGGATACCTGCCCCGTACCAGGAGCGCCCTGTTGGACCATACAGTGCACCAATAATAAAACGGGCACGATAGCCGTTATTCAGGCCGAACGTTTGTTCAAGTGTGGCCTTCCCAAACGTAGTCGTGCCGACAACCTGGGCACGATTATTGGCTTGCAGCGCAGCAGTTAAAATTTCTGCGGCGGAGGCGGTTTTATGGTTTACCAAAACGACTAACTTCATGGCGGCAGGTTGCTTATTGCCGGAGATGTAAGTTTTGATGTTACCGCCACGCTTCAGTGTATGTACCACCTGTTTACGGGCTGGCAAAAAGAGTTCAGCAATCTTCAACGCTTCAGTGAATATTCCACCACCGTTGCCACGCAGATCCAGGATGACGCCTTGACTGGGTTTTTTGTTAAATGAGTGAATGATGTTTGCCAGACCTGCGGCACTGTCTTTCGACATTTTTCTTAAGGCGATATACGTGATTCCATCTGGTAATTGTGCGGTACTCAATGCACTGGCTTTGAATTCCTCCAATTGTATTTGCACATCCAGGAGGTAGATGTCCCGCACTACTTTAAAACGCACGCTGTCACCGGGAACTCCCCGTAACAGTCGATCTATTTCCTGGACTGATTTCCCTTTCAGTGATTCGCCATTAATGCGCATAATTCGATCGTATTGCTGGAGCAGGGATTGGGCCGGGGAACCGGGGAGCACTTCACGTACCGTCAGTGCCCCTTCTACAGGGTTGAAATTACTTTTTATGCCAACGCTGCTTTGCAGGCCCGTCAGTGCTTCAAAAATTCTCTGATATTCCTGCGCTGACCAAAGATTATTCCGTTCCTTAAGCTGGGGAGGAGATACATAACGCAAAATTCCCTCAATTGCGGCGTAGTACAGTTCTTGTTCATTTATAGCATCCGAATAATAATGGTCACGAACCAGGCCCAGGAGTTGCTGGAATGTCTGTGCAGGTTTTGGAAATGCTGCTTGTAACTGCAGCGGGAATAACGGCGGATAATGTTTTTCAATTACACCCGCTTCCTGACCTTGGACATTCCATGACAAAGCCAGGAGCAGCACTGTTGTCAAGGTGTGTTTGAAGCGATAAAAAAGCGTCAGCATCACAAATACTCTCTGTCGTAGCGAAGGTGCCGATCGGACCGTTCGTGGCGGTTGGTGGCCAGGGCCACGATCAGCAAAAAAATCAATCCTGTGCGGGGAACTGTAGCATGGTGCCAGTTCCAGCAGGGCGATCTCGCCAACCCGTCACGGATAGGCTAGTCTTTAGCCAAACCCGAAATTGTGGCATTTGCCCGCCGGGTTGCAGATTGGAATCAGCTGGGAAAGACACGATGGCCAAACTTCTTAAATATCTTACCGATGATGATGAAATCCGCCTGCTCGCCGGTGCAGAGCATCGGGATTATCCTGCTGGGGACGTCATTGTCACCCAGGGTGAGACTCGACACGCACTGCATATCCTCCGCCAGGGCAAAGCCCGGGTGGAACGGCAACACGAAAGCTATAGTGTGGAAATCTCGAGCCTTGAGGCGGGGGAAATTTTTGGAGAAATGGGTTTCGTCGAAGATTTTGAGGCAAGTGCCAGCGTTGTCGCCGATGGCCACTGTGAAGTGGATGTCATTGGCGGCGATTTTATCCTTGAGTTACTTGGCCCTGAACCGGAGTTCAAGGCTCGATTTTATCACTCAATTGCTGATTTACTGTCACGCCGGTTACGCGCAACGACGGTGGCAGGTGTCTCAGAATTTTCCTGGGGCAGTGGCTTTGAACATGCTGATAAGCCACAGGCGAGCGCCGCCAAACACGAGGCGATGCGCTGGGGCGGCGGCAGTCCACTGCGTGATGCGCTGGATCATATTGAAGGGGAGCAGTGATCCTGGTGGGCAATTTACCACCCAATCATGCCATTCAATCAGTGGTGAAGTGTGATCAAGCCTTTCTGGATCGAAAAATAAGCGGCCAGATCCTCTCTGTCCTGCTGGCTTAACGGCCCTGCAAAGCCCGCCATGATAGCGTTCTGACGCTCGCCATCTTGATATTCTTTCAGGGCTTGAACGATATAGTTTGCCTGTTGGCCCGCCAATCTGGGAAATGTCGGATTAACACTGTTGCCGTCTGCTCCATGGCAGGCCTGGCAAGGCGCACTTTTGCTCTTGCCCCGGTCCGCATCGCCGCCTGCCTGGGCTGATGTTGAAAGCGCCAGAGCAAGACACACCCCGGCAATACTGAATAAACGCTTCATGTCAGTTCTCCGGTTTGTGCTACTTGGTCATATGGCTGAAAAATTCAGCGATATCCAGCATGTCCTGATCCGTCAGACCACTGGCCTGGGCGATCATGGTTTTGTGTTGACGTTGTCCTGCTTTATAGGCTTTCAGTGCGGCAACGATATAGGCTGCGTGCTGCCCACCAAGTCGTGGCACATGATAATTGGGATAGGCATTATTGTAGCCTTCGATAGCGTGGCAACCCATACATGCGACTGATTTGCTTTTGCCTGCAGCGGCGTCCCCTGCTGCCCAGGATGCCGGGCTGATAAACAGCAGGCTCAGAATCAGCACCCATCCATTCAAACGTGTTTTGCTCATCAATAGACCAACCCATTTGCGTGTGTTGATAAAAATACCGCGCTTAAGCGGCGGCGCCGAAGTATACCCGCTCAAACAGGCAGGGCAAAGCGCTGCGGTGCACACAGTCGCTATAACGGCACCGTTTACGTGCACAACCTTCACCTGGCGTATAATGCGCCTGGGTTTTTACAACAACACCAACTCAGTGACAAAACGCGACGATAACACATGCCAGGACGAGGAACTTGCCGCCGCATGGCGCGAGTTGAAGCGCCATTTCGCGACCCTGCAGCAACTGCAGTTACAGGATCTTTTTGCCACAGATCCAGACCGGGCGCAACGCTTCACAGCAAATGCCTGTGGGTTGTATCTGGATTACTCGAAGAATCGAATGACGCCTGAAACCATGGAGCGGTTGTACACTCTGGCGCGGGCAGCGCGGTTGGGAGACTGGATTGAGGCGATGTTCAGCGGTCGACAGGTCAATACAAGTGAACACCGCCCGGCACTGCATGTGGCATTACGGGCGCCTGAGCAGCCACCATTTCCCTGCGCGCAACATAATTTAATGCCATTGGTTCATGACCAGTTGCGCAAGTTGGGGCAGCGGGTCGAGCAGCTTCGCGCCGGTCAGTGGCTTGGCTATAGTGGCGAGGCCATCACGGATCTGGTCAATCTGGGGATTGGGGGCTCGGATTTAGGCCCAAAGATGGTCTCTGAGGCGCTGGGAACGGCTGCCAATGAGACGGTTCGCTGCCATTTTGTTTCCAACCTTGATGCGGACGACTTGTATGGTGTGCTGGATCACTGTGATCCGCGGCGGACGCTATTTTTAGTGGCTTCAAAGAGTTTCACAACTGAAGAAACTCTGCTTAATGCACAAAGCGCCAAAAACTGGTTGCTCGCGGACCCGCAAGCGGGCACAGAGGCGGTAGGTCGGCATTTTATTGCGATTTCTGCGGCAACACAGCGCTGTCTGGATTTTGGTGTTAAGCCGGAGAATATTTTTGAACTCTGGGATTGGGTAGGGGGGCGGTATTCATTGTGGTCAAGCATCGGCTTTTCTATCGCTGTACGTATCGGCATGCCTGGGTTTCACCAGTTACTGGCCGGGGCCCGATCCATGGATGTGCATTTCAGGGACACCCCTCTGGATCAGAATTTACCGGTATTGCTGGCCTTAATTGGCATTTGGAACCGCAACATGGAAGGGGCCGCAAGCCAGGTCGTGTTGCCCTATGACTACGCGCTCAGGCATTTTCCGGAATTTTTGCAGCAACTTGAAATGGAGAGCAATGGGAAATCATGCAGCCGCGACGGACAACCCCTGGATGAATCGACCACACCGGTACTATGGGGTGCGCTGGGCAATAATGCACAACATGCGTTCAATCAGTTTTTGCACCAGGGCAGTGACAGATTACCAGTGGATTTTATCGTCCCGATCTTTGGTCGCCGCGGTAAACCACGGCATGAGAAGGCATTGTTGGCCCACGCGCTGGCACAGGCAGCCGTCATGTTGGCGGGTCGTGACCCGGCACAGCTTAGAACGAGTCTGGTCAATGAGGGAGTGGCGCCAGACGCGTTGGAGGCCATGCTTGCGCATCGTGCCCTGGCGGGTAACAGATCAAGCAATATGCTGCTTTATGAGCGCCTTGATGCGTTTACCATGGGCGCATTAATCGCGCTTTATGAGCATAAAGTCTTTGTGCAGGGGGTGTGTTGGCAGATCAACTCCTTTGACCAATGGGGTGTCGAACTTGGCAAGCAGGTCGCAGGAGACGTGTACGACGCCATCAACGGTGCGCAGCCTGGTGGGCAATACGATGCATCAACCGCAGGCCTGATCCGGTATATTTGTCATTTACGTAAAGAATTAGACGGTTGATACCATGAAACGCCTGACACTCATCAGACACGGAAAGTCATCCTGGGCATCGTTGACCCAGGACGATTTTGTACGCCCCCTGAACTCCAGAGGACTTCGTGATTGCACGCGAATGCCTGGCGTTATCAGTGCTTCGATTGCCCGCCCGCAAAGACTGTTATCTAGCACGGCACTGCGCGCCAAGATGACCAGCGAAGCCATTGCCGAAGGCTACGGCTTGAGCCTTGAGGAGATTACTTATCTGCCTGCGTTGTACCTGGCAAGTCAGAAAATTCTTCTGCAGTGCTTGCGTGAGCAGGACAACGCCCTGGATCATCTTATGCTGGTGGGGCATAACCCCGGACTGACCGAAATCTACAACTATCTGTGCCCGGAGCAGGCCGATGATCTTCCGACGTTTGCGGTCGTCGATTTACACCTTCAGACTGCCTCCTGGGAGGAAATTGACGGTCATGATGCCAGTGTTCAAACGTTTCTTAAACCAAAACTGCTTGGTTGAACTATTTCCCAATTAGAGGATGAACCCGCATGAGTGAGGCGACTGCGAGGCTGGATTTTATTCGCCAGCGAATTCGTGATGATGTTGACGCCGGAGTGGTAGACAGTGGTGTTGTGACACGATTCCCCCCTGAACCAAACGGCCATCTGCACATTGGTCATGCTAAATCCATCTGCCTGAATTTTGGCGTTGCTGAGGAATTCAATGGCATTTGTTATATGCGTTTTGATGATACAAATCCGGGCAAGGAACGCCGTGAATATGTCGAGGCTATTTTAGAAGATGTCCACTGGTTGGGGTTTGACTGGGGAGAACGGCAAACCCATGCGTCGGATTACTTCGAAAAATTATATACATACGCAGTCGATCTGATCCGGCAAGGTAACGCCTATGTGGACAGCTTAAGCGCTGAGTCGATGCGTGAGTATCGAGGCACGTTGACGGAAGCCGGGCGTGACAGCCCGGACAGAATGCGGACAGTGGCCGAAAATCTGGACGTGTTTCAACGCATGCGGGCCGGTGAGTTTGCTGACGGGCAGTATGTTTTACGGGCGAAAATTGACATGGCATCGGCAAATATCAATATGCGCGATCCCGTTATTTATCGCATCATGCACCGGCCACACCCCCTTACCCTCGACCGCTGGTGCATTTATCCAATGTATGATTTCACCCACTGCCTCAGTGATGCGCTGGAAGGTGTTACGCACTCTTTATGCACTCTGGAGTTTGAAGATCATCGGCCCCTGTACAACTGGTTTATTGAGCATCTCGATACCCCCTGTACGCCGGAGCAAATTGAATTTTCTCGCCTTAATCTTGGCTACACAGTGGTGAGTAAACGGGTTCTGAACAAACTGGTCAGTGAAGGTCATGTCAACGGCTGGGATGATCCACGTATGCCGACGTTATCGGGATTGCGCCGGCGGGGCTACAGCCCGGAAGCCATTCGTGAATTCTGTCGTCGAATCGGCATCAGCAAAAGTGACAATAATGTTGAACTGGGCATGCTGGAACACTGCATTCGTGAAGATCTGGACCACAATGCCCCCAGAGTACTGGGTGTCCTCGATCCGCTTAAGGTGGTTATTGAAAACTATCCTGATGGTGATGAAGAAGATTTTCAGGCGGCGAATCATCCGGCACGCCCGGAGTTGGGTTCACGGGAAATTCCGTTCTGCAAGGAAATCTATATCGAACGCGCAGATTTTATGCTGGATCCACCGAAAAAGTTTTTTCGGCTTAGCCCTGGCAAAGAAGTTCGTCTGCGCTATGCCTATTACATCACCTGTACGCAGGTCATTCAGGATCCCGACAGCGGTGAAGTGCTTGAATTACGCTGCCAGTACGATCCCGACAGCCGTGGTGGTGGCACCGCAGATGGCCGTAAGGTAAAGGGTACGTTACATTGGGTGTCTGCGCGCCATGCACTGCAGGCGCAAGTGCGCCTTTTTGAAACGTTATTCACTGTAGAATATCCCGATTCGACCCAGCGTGATTCAGGACTGGAGTCAATCATCAATCCAAACTCCCAGCAGTTGTTACAACAGTGCCAACTCGAACCCAGCCTCAAAGCGGCGCGATCGGGTGACAGATTTCAATTTGAACGGCAGGGATATTTTTGCGTTGACAATGTGGATTCGCGACCTGGACAACCGGTTTTTAATCGTACAGTGTCCCTGCGTGACAGTTGGGCGCGAGGCAAAGGCAGGGGATGATTATTGTCCTGAACCGCTCTCGACATGGGCCAGTGGGTCGGTGCAGCGAGGGTCGTTATTACGGGCGTTGTTGACATGGCGACTCACCGCGGTGGTGGTCATGTCGGCGCTATCTGTAACTGCCAATAAAGCCAATAGATCGGTTTTGTCTCTAAGGGCTGGATTCAGCCAGGGTTTGTAACTGGCCGCTGGCAGGACAATAGGCATGCGTGGATGAACTGCAGCGAGATGTGCCAGTGCCCCGGTAGCCCGTGTCCCTGTAGCCCGTGTGTTGGTGGTAATAATCGTGCACGAATGCAGTTCGGTGCCGTCACTGTTGCGCCAGCGATCCCATAGTCCTGCAAAGCAAAATACCGCATGATCGGGGTGGTGGATAAAATAAGGCTGTCTGAGTGTGGATACTTTTTGCCACTCGTACCAGCCATCAGCCGGGATCAGGCAACGCCGGGTAGTAAACGCCTGCCGATAGGCGGGTTTTGCCGTGATGGTTTCAATCCTGGCATTGTGCATGGCATAGCGTGGGCTGGGTCCCTGACTCCAATGTGGCACCAGACCCCAGCGTAAAGAGGCCATCGTGTAGCGATTATCAGGGGACTGTCGGAGGGCGTATACGGGCTGGGTGGGTGCGATATTGTAGCGCGGGGTGAAGAAGCCGGGCATGTCCGGTGTCGTGCCAAGAGACAGCTTTTGGAGCAAGGATTCACGTGTAAAACGCGTTGCAAACCGTCCGCACATCAGTGCATGTTAACCTCAATCGAGTCTTTGAACCTGCCCATTGCAATACGATGAAAATCTCTGCTCCCGTCAACATTAAAGCACGTCTGGCAATGTGCACGATAGCAGATCGGCGCCGTTTACAGCGGCGCATGCGAAAACTGCAGGCAAAGGGCGCGACGGACACCGTTGGGCGGCAATGGCAGCGGTTCGAGGCAGACTTGCAGCGCTGCACGGCGGCGAGGGCGGCGCGCGCCAGATTGAGTGAGGCGGTCACCATCCCGGCTCACTTACCCATCGCCGCGCATGTTCAGTCCATCAAACAGGCGTTGCAACAATCACCGGTGATCATCGTCTGTGGTGATACTGGCAGCGGAAAATCCACGCAGTTACCGAAGATTTGTCTACTCGCAGGTCGCGGTATCGAAGGACAGATCGTCCATACCCAACCACGGCGAATCGCCGCACGCGGGGTTGCCCGACGCCTGGCATGGGAACTGGGTGAGTCGTTGGGTAAACGTGTTGGTTTCAAGGTCAGGTTCGATGAGCAGGTCCGAAACGAGTCAGCCATCAAGGTGGTCACAGATGGTATTTTATTAGCGGAACTCGGCACCGACCCACGTTTGCACCAATATGACACTGTCATCATTGATGAGGCCCATGAACGCAGTCTGAATATTGATGTCTTGCTGGGCTATTTGCAGCGCCTGGCCAGGCAGCGCGCGGATTTGAAAATCATCATCAGTTCAGCCACGTTGGATAGTCAGAAATTTGCGGAATTCTTTGCTGCAGCCCCGGTTATCACCCCGGTTATCCCCCCGGTTATCCCCCCGGTTATTAATATCGAGGGGCGTAGCCATCCCATTACCATTCAGTACCAACCCCCTGCGCAGACGAGCCAGGATTACTGCGCGGCAGTGGCTCAGGCTCTGGAAACACTGGCCTTGCAGGAGCCAGGCGATTGTCTGGTTTTTCTTGCCGGTGAGCGGGAAATAAATGAAGTTGCTCGCCATCTCGCACGAATCTATGGGGAGAAATGGGAAATCTTGCCTTTGTACGCAAGATTGAGCCTGGCCCGCCAGGATCGATTGTTCAGTCCCCACAGCAAACCCAGGCTCGTGCTGGCCACCAATATTGCCGAAACGTCACTGACCATACCCGGAATTCGCTATGTGATCGATGGTGGCCGGGAGCGAATCGGTCGTTATAGCCCGGCCTATGCTGTGCAACGTCTACCGGTCGTATCGATCTCAAAGGCCTCGGCTGCGCAACGGGCCGGGCGCTGTGGGCGTGAAGCACCCGGGCTTTGTATTCGCCTCTACAGCGAGGCGGATTTTGCGGCGTTTCCAAACTATCAGGAAGCAGAGATAAAGCGCACGGATTTGGCCGCCGTGTTACTCAGGTTGCGTAGTCTGGGGATTCGAACCCTTCGCCAGTTTCCGTTTATCGAGCCACCGGCGCGGGCCCAAATAAGCGATGGGCTGCGACTGTTGCGGGAACTGGATGCCCTCGATGATGACGATGAACTCACCGCCACTGGCCGTAAACTGGCACGTTTGCCGGTAGACCCACGCGTGGGGCGGATGTTGATCAAAGCAGCTGAACTTGGCTGCGTAACAGAAATCCTGATTATCGCAGCGGCACTCAGTATTGCCGATGTGCGTGAGCACCGACCGGGGCAAAGTGGCCCACTGCCACAGCAGTTGCGCTTTGAAGATGAACGTTCAGATTTTGTACGACTGCTGAAAATCTGGAAACACCTGGAACATCAGGCCCCAGGCAGCAATACCGCAAAGTTGCGCAAGACATGCCAGCGTTGCCGGTTATCGTACCCGCGCGTACAGGAATGGCGGGAGGTACATTTGCAACTGACGCAAATTGCCCGGGAAATGGGCCTGCACAGGCGCACGGCCAGTGCCGATTATGCGCAGATACACCGTGCTTTGCTGGCGGGACTATTACGCAATCTGGGTCAGCGTGTTGAAAAGAGCGAGTTTGCAGGACTGCGTGGCAACCGCTTTAAGATTGCCCGGGCATCGGGACAGGCGGGCCGTTCCCCCACCTGGGTGCTTGCGGCGGAACTTGTTGATACCGGTCAGACGCTGGCATTTATCTGCGCCGCGGTACGGCCGAAATGGATTGAACAAGCTGCTGGCAGCCTGCTTCGTTATGGTTATTTTGAAGGCCACTGGGATGAAGCCCGGGGTGAACCTTTCGTCTATGAGCAATCACGTCTTTATTCATTGACGGTTTGTGCTCGGCGCAAAATTCGCTTTGCCAGGGTGAGTCCTGCGGGTGCCCGAGAGGTGTTTATCCGCGGGGCATTGATAGAGGATAGATTCAACAGTCCTGCCGAATTCATACAGGCCAATCAACTCTTTGTTCGCCAACGCCGTGAGCGGGAGGCACGGTTACGATCGCCAGATGCGCTAATCAGCGATGAGCGTGTGTTTGAATTCTATGATCGGCGCATTCCCGCCAGTGTTTTCGACACCCATACGTTTGAACACTGGTGGCGTGGGCTTGATCTGGAACGCCGCAGTGACCTGTTGTTGGAAGGCCATACCGGGCGGCGTCATGCTGAGATGCCAATTGACGATGAATATCCCCAGGTATTCACTACCGACAAGGCCAGGCTGGCGTTGCAGTACAGGTTTGACCCGGGCCATGAGGATGATGGTGTATGCGTCACACTACCTTGGACCTTGGCCAAAGCGTTGGACCCGGGTTATTTTGAATGGCTGGTCCCGGGGCGTGTGGAAGAAAAAATTGTCGCGCTCATCCGTCTTTTACCCAAGCAGATGCGTCGTCGACTGGGTCCTGCCGCTAACGTGGCCAGAACCTTTATGTCGCAATCAACGCATCAGGAAACCGGCCTGTGTGCGGCCTTGGGCGCATTTCTCAATTTGCGTTACAACCTGAAGATGACTCAGGAACACTGGACCCAGGAGCAGATTCTGGGCCGCTTGCCGGCCTATCTCAACATGCAGTTTAAGGTGACGGATGATGCGGGTCAGGTACTTGCCAGAGGCAGAGACCTGGCGCGCTTGCAAAATTGTGTGGCAGAACATTCAGGTGTATCCAGGCGCAACACGGAGACCCCGGCCAACACCAGGGCGGTCCGCCACGACAACATCCCGCAGCTTGAAGCCCAGGTTATGATGGATCGCAATGGCACTGAGATGCCCATGTATCCGGCCCTGGTTCTCCGCAATGGGGCTGTTTTCACTGAATTGGTGCTCGACCCGGTCATGGCAAAGCGATGCCATGAGCAGGCACTTCGGGGACTCTTCGTCCAGCGTCAGGGCCTGGATATTTCACAGTTGGCGCGGTCGCTGCCACAACGCCAGACGCTGTGTTTGTTATATGCGTTGGCACCAGTGGCGGTTAAATTGCAACGAAATCCTGATACAGCAGCCGATGACGCCGTGGAGTCGGCGCCATGTGCACAATTATGCAAATCAATTGTCAGCATCGCCGTAGGCCAGGCATTTAATGTGGACGGTGGCTGGATGATTCGTGATCAGCACAGCTTTGATATTGCTGCACAAACGGGCAAGGCCAGATTGGCGCCGGCACTGGAGCAGGTCGGGCAGATGTGCGAAGAAATACTCACAGCACACCACGAGCTTCAGATCGCCTTGAATCAAAACTGGCCATTGGCCTGGACTGGCTCTGTGAACGATGTGCGCGAGCAGAGTCAGTGGTTGGTATGGCAAGGGTTTATGGCACAAACTCCGCGATCTCGATTGGTACAGATGCCGCGTTACTTACGGGCGGCTTGTCGACGTTTGGAAAAGCTGCAACGTGGTGGTGCCCACGACGGCGCTAAAGTACAACAGATAATGCCCCTCTGGGAACGTTATCTATCCCGTTTATCGCGTCATCGGCAACGTGGGCATGTTGACACGGGCCTGGAAAACTATCGCTGGTTGCTGGAAGAGTTCAGAATTTCATTATTCGCCCAGGAACTCGGCGTTCGAGAACGCATTTCACGAAAACGACTCGATACTTTGTGGCAGCAGATTACCCCGTGAGTGATTGGAAAAGTGATTTGGAAATGTTCTATATCAGCAATTTCCGGATCTGGATCAGTTTGTATCCGGGCTGAGTTGATAGTGTATATTCAAGATGCCTTGGTGGCAGTGATTGATCTGCATCCAGAGGCTGGACGAACAAGGACTGGAGAGTTTATATGAATACCATTAGAAGTTTACTTAAGGCGAAAGGCGCAGAAGTTTGGACGGTGGCACCGGATGTTACGGTGTATGAAGCGATCGAATATCTAGCCGAGAAAAACGTCGGTGCGCTTATGGTGGTTGAAGGGGAGCAGGCAGTGGGTATCTTCTCGGAGCGGGATTATATCCGTAAAGTGGCGATCAAAGGCCGTACCTCAAAGAAACTCCAGGTTCGCGAGATCATGACCAGCGACATCATTAAAGCCACAACGGGATCGACAGTCGATGAGTGCATGTCATTAATGACCGAGAGCCACATTCGGCATTTGCCCGTCTATGATGATGGCAAACTTACAGGCGTTATCTCAATCGGAGATCTGGTCAAGGCCATTATAAACGAGCAAAAACGCACCATTGAGCAACTCGGCCAATATATCAGCGGTTGATCTGCTACGTTTATCTTCAGGGCCAATAAATTATTGATTACTTATACGGTAAGTAGTTGACGTATAGGTCATTTAATTTTATCGTTGCGCTATGCAACGGGACAAAACACGCCTGTACAGCGCCACTGAACTCGCTGACGAATTCGGGACGACTCCGCGCGCCCTGCGGTTTTACGAAACCAAGCATCTTTTGAGCCCCCGCCGTGCCGGTACCCGGCGTATCTACGACTATCGGGATCATGTACGCCTGGGGCTGATTCTCAGAGGCAAACGTCTCGGTTTCACACTTGCAGATATACGTGAGTACCTGGAACTTTATGAAATTGATACCAGCCAAATCAGCCAACTAAAACGTCTTGGTGAAAAGGTCAGCCAGCGCATTGGTGATCTAAAACATCAGCGTGAGGCACTTGAACGCAGCCTGGCAGAACTTGTCGAAATTCAGATCCAGGTCAAGGCAGCGTTGGAAACGCACAGGCAGAACAACGGGGACCGCGAAATGGATCTGCTTGCGCTGTCCACAAATCTTAGCGATTGAACTATCAGGAGTCTGATGAAATGAAAAATGTCGTCATTGCGGGCTATGCCCGTTCACCCTTCCATTTTGCCAAAAAAGGTGAATTGGCACGGGTTCGCCCGGATGAACTGGCCGCACAGGTGGTGGCAGCGTTAATTGATCGGACCGGTGTGGCAGCGGAAGATATTGAAGATTTAATCGTAGGCTGCGCATTTCCTGAAGGTGAGCAGGGTTTTAATGTGAGCCGCATCATCGGATTGTTAGCGCATTTACCGATACAGGTTGCCGGTGTCACTGTGAATCGCTTTTGTGGTTCTTCCATGCAAGGGATCCACATGGCGGCCGGAGCGATACAAATGAACGCCGGTGAAGCCTTTGTCTGTGCCGGTGTGGAGTCCATGACCCGGGTCCCCATGATGGGTTTTAATCCATTGCCGAATCCTGGTCTGTATGAATCATTTCCCGCCGCTTACATGAGCATGGGTGAGACAGCGGAAAATGTTGCAGCACGCTATGAACTCAATCGTGAGCAGCAAGATGAATTTGCGCTACTCAGCCAGAAAAAAGCAGCCCATGCGCGTGCAGATGGATTGCTGGCTGATGAAATTGTGCCCATCAATGCGGGCAAGGTGAGCGTCACTGAAGATGGCTGTATCAGAGCTGAAGCTGACAGCGATGCCATGGCGTCGTTAAAACCCGCCTTTAGGGTTGATGGCACGGTGACGGCTGGAACGTCCTCACCTTTAACCGATGGGGCGTCTGCGGTACTGGTGACATCCCAGGCCTACGCCGAGGCTCATGGACTGGAACCCCTGGCACGAATCCGCTCAATTGCCGTTGCCGGTTGTGCCCCGGATGTCATGGGCCTGGGGCCCATTAATGCCAGCCGTAAAGCTTTGCAGCGTGCGGAACTCAAGGCTCAGGACCTGGACGTTATCGAATTGAATGAGGCGTTTGCCTCTCAGTCCCTGGCCTGTATCCGTGATTTGGAACTGGATGCTGCCAATGTGAATCTTGATGGCGGGGCAATTGCTCTTGGGCATCCCCTGGGTGCCACCGGTGCGCGTATTACCGGTAAGGCGGCCGCTTTGCTGAAACGGGAACAGAAGCGTTTCGCCTTGGCAACCCAATGCATTGGCGGTGGGCAGGGGATCGCGACGGTTTTGGAGGCACTTTGAATGTCCATTAAAAAAGTGGCTGTGCTGGGCGCAGGCGTTATGGGCTCAGCAATAGCGGCACATATCAGCAACGCGGGCATCCCTGTTGTGCTCCTGGATATTGCCACTCCGGGTGCAGATGATCCGAGTGCAATTGCCAATGGTGCTGTTGCCAAAATGCTTAAAACCGAGCCTGCGCCGTTTATGCACAAGCGCAATGCCCGGCTGATTCAGAGCGGAAATTTTGACGATGATCTGGCGCTGCTGGCCGACTGCGACTGGATTATTGAAGCGGTCATCGAGCGTTTGGATATCAAACAGGACTTGTATGCGAAAGTCGATGGCGTCAGCAAGGCAGGGGCAATCGTCTCCTCGAATACCTCGACGATTCCGCTTGCAGATCTGACGGCAAAGATGTCCGCAGAATTTCAGCGCAATTTTTTGATTACCCATTTCTTCAACCCACCACGTTATATGCGCTTGCTGGAGGTGGTCTGCGGCGTTGCGACCGACCCGGGCGTTGCCGCCCTGATCAGGGGCTTTGCCGATCAGGCGCTGGGCAAGGGGGTCGTGGATTGTAACGACACTCCAGGGTTTATCGGCAATCGTATCGGCGTGTACTGGCTACAGTGTGCCGTCAGTGAAGCCTTCACTATGGGGGTCACTGCGGAGCAGGCCGATGCTCTGATTGCACGGCCCATGGGGATCCCGAAAACGGGTGTGTTCGGTTTAATCGATTTGGTCGGCCTGGATTTGATGCCGCATATTATGGCCAGTATGGATGCAAGCTTGTCCGAGTCAGATGCATTCAGGGAGTATTTTGAGATCCCACCGCTCATCGAGAAGATGATTGCCGATGGCTACACCGGACGTAAAGGCAAGGGGGGCTTTTACCGGCTCAACAAGAGTGGCGGTAAACGGGTTCGGGAAGTGATCGATTTTACGACCGGGCAATACCAGTCACTGACCAAACCCAAGCTTGCTGCAGTCAAGGCAGCTAAAGAGGGTGGATTGCGCGCCTTGGTCAGTTTTGATGATATCACTGGCCAGTATTCCTGGCGGGTATTGGCCAAGACTCTGGCGTATACCGCCAGCCTGGTACCCGAAATTGCCAGCGATATTGTGGCCGTCGATACAGCCATGAAACTGGGTTACAACTGGCGTTACGGACCGTTTGAGTTGATCGATAAGCTAGGTGCAGACTGGTTTGCCGAGAAACTTGCTGCCTCAGGCTTCGATGTTCCTGAATTGGTCACTAAAGCAGCCGCCAATGGGTTTTACCGGATCCATGAAGGGCAGCGCCAGTATCTGGATACTGCTGGTAATTATCAGGATCACTGCCGCGCCGAAGGGGTGATGCTGCTTGAAGATATCAAGCTGGGGGCAAGTCCGGTGGCCGCAAACAGTGCGGCCAGTTTGTGGGATCTGGGCGATGGCGTATTGTGTTTTGAAACCCACAGCAAGATGAACTCGATCGAACCGGGTGTGATGGCGTTGCTTGGCAAAACACTGGGTATCGTCCCGGAATCCTATCAAGCATTGGTGATCTATAACGAAGGTGAGAATTTTTCAGTTGGCGCAAATCTGGGCCTGGCACTCTACGCGGCAAACATGGCAGCCTGGACGGACATCGAACAGATGGTCCAGCAAGGCCAGGAAACTTATCAGGCACTGAAACATGCGCCCTTCCCGGTGGTAGGTGCACCATCCGGTATGGCCTTGGGTGGCGGTTGTGAGTTGTTATTGCACTGTGATGCAGTGGTGGCACACAGCGAGACCTACATGGGGCTGGTCGAAACGGGTGTTGGCTTGATTCCGGGTTGGGGTGGCTGCACAGAAATGCTCGGTCGCTGGTATGACAACAAGGCACGCCCCCAGGGACCGATGCCCCCGGTAGCGAAGGTATTTGAAACGATCAGTGTGGCGACCGTGGCCAAATCCGCGCAGCAGGCAATGGATTATATGTTCTTGCGCGGTACTGACGAGATCGTGATGAATCGCGACCGTCTGCTGGCCAGAGCAAAAGCAAAGGCACTGGAAATGGTCAATGGCTATCAGTCCCCGGCGCCGCGGGAATTCGTGCTGCCCGGACCTTCAGGTAAAGCTGCGCTGGCGTTGGCGGTTGAGGCATTCGTGAAATCTGGTCGTGCTACGAAGCATGATGCGGTGGTGGCCGGCGGCTTGGCAACGATTCTGTGTGGTGGCGATACAGATGTGACGGATGTTATCGCGCCAGCGGATCTGCTGGCCTTGGAGCGGCGTGAGTTTATGCAACTTATTCGCCACCCTGACACTCTGGCCAGAATCGAACACATTCTGGAAACAGGCCGCCCACTTCGTAACTAACGACATTATTCAGGACAACATTAATGCAAACATATAGTGCTCCAATTAACGATCTGAAATTTGTCATGCGCGAGTTACTGTCGCCTGAATATGCCCAGGCTCAGGCGTTGCCGGGAATGGCGGATTTCAGTGATGATGTGGTTGATGCCGTGCTGGAAGAAGCTGCGAAATTAAATCAAGAGGTTCTTGCACCCCTGAACCGGGTCGGCGATGAAGAGGGGTGCCAGTATGAAAATGGCAAAGTCCGAACGCCAACTGGATTCAAGGAGGCCTACCAGCAATTTCTAGAAGGCGGCTGGGTAGGCCTGAGTGCTGACCCTGAGTATGGTGGCCAAGGCGCCCCGGCACGTTTATCCCTGGCCCTGGATGAGATTAGCTGTTCTGCAAACCTGTCGTTCAGCATGTATTCTGGTCTGAGTAAGGGGGCTTATAACGCCTTGCAAAAATGGGGCAGTGAGGAGTTAAAACAACGCTATTTGCCAAAGCTGACTGAAGGCGTGTGGAGCGGCACAATGTGCCTGACAGAACCTCAGTGTGGGACAGACTTAGGCCTGGTCAGGACGCGTGCTGAACCCCAGGGCGACGGCACTTATAAAATTACTGGCACCAAGATATTTATCTCTGCGGGCGATCACGACCTGACCGAAAATATTTTGCATCTGGTCCTGGCAAGAGCGCCGGGCGGGCCTGCGGGCATCAAAGGGATCAGTTTGTTTCTGGTACCGAAGTTTAAAGTGACTGACGATGGCGCCGTTGGGCCGCGAAACGGTGTGCGCTGCGGATCGATTGAGAAAAAGATGGGTCTGCATGGTTCACCGACCTGCGTTATCAATTTTGATGACGCTGAAGGCTATTTGGTTGGCGACTTGCATAAAGGCATGCGCGCCATGTTCACCTTTATGAACGCGGCACGTCTGGAAGTGGGGGTTCAGGGACTGGCCCAGGGCGAGGCAGCATATCAAAGTGCCGTGGCCTATGCCCGGGAACGTTTGCAGGGCCGTGCGCTTAAAGGTGCAGCGAGTCCAGAACAGTCTGCAGATTCAATTCTGGTCCACGCCGATGTTCGCAGGATGTTACTGGAGATGCGCTGCCGCAATGAGGGTGGGCGTGCGCTGGTAGGCTGGGTTGCACATTATCTGGATATTTCTGAGCGCCATGCAGATCCTGCCGTGCGGCAAAGTGCAGACGATTTTGTTTCGCTGCTGACGCCCGTTGTGAAAGCAGCGCTGACCGATTATGGCAGTGATGTGGCAAATCTTGCGGTGCAAATCCTCGGTGGCCACGGTTATATCCGTGAGCAGGGGGTTGAACAATACGTGCGTGACGCGCGAATTTGCCAGATTTATGAAGGCACGAACGGCGTCCAGGCCATGGATTTGGTCGGGCGCAAGCTCTCGGTGCATATGGGGCGTTACCTGCGACCCTTCTTCCACACTCTGGCGGCATACATTGAGCAGCGTGAGGCTTCAATGCAACCTGATTCACCCATCCCACACCTGGCCAAGGCCTTCGGTCGTTTGCAAAAAGCCACTGGATTTATTGCCCAGCGCGGCATGGCCGATCCTGATCAGGCCGCTGGTGCCGCGCGTAATTATCTGCATTTGATGGCATTGGTTGCACAGGCCTATTTGTGGTGTCGTACGGTCGAGGCGGCGATGAGTGGTCAAGGATCGATGCCGAAGTTGTTTTACGCGGCAAAATTATCGACTGCGCGTTACTTTTTTGAACATCAGCTGCCGCAAAGCAGTTCCTTGTTCGCGTCGATTATGGCCGGCAGCGATAATCTGATGGCATTTCCAGACGAGGCCTTCTAAATAGCTGTGCAAACCTGGCCTTGCCTTAAGTGAACAGGATTTTCGCACAACTATTTATAGTCTGCCCATAGGCTGTCACGCAAGCAAAACCGTGCAGGGCAGCACGGGTGTGGGCACCAGAAGACGCCGTGAATCCGT
>CAZAWX010000053.1:0-18208 GCA_964488985.1 uncultured Ectothiorhodospiraceae bacterium | reverse complement strand
GGCTACTGCTGTATGGATCTGCCGATTACACCCGACAAGATCCGCCGGCACCTTAAGGCAGTCTGACACACCTCCGCGTATCAGGGGAGCGCGGGTCAAGTGGTCGTTTGGGTGGCTGTTTTGATGTGCTGTTGGTAACACCATGCACTGGCACAACGGCTGTCGCTTACGCGCAATAGACAGTTACGCTATGAGCGTATACTCTGATTTATGGTAATACATCTTTGATGTGTCCTATACTCAAACAGGAACAGGCCTGAAATATAGCTGTATGCGGTGAAATCCAGTCCTGGATTCATTGGTTTAGTAAGATTTCACAATTACCTGGTGTGAAAGTATGAGATTATGGGCTATTCAATAACCGTGGGTTTCTGGCAAATCTCGTGGGTCCTGGACCCAACGTCACAACTGTGCCCCGAAGAAAAGCTCGACAAACAGACGGAACGCAATCATTCGTCATGACGAAGACCTTGAACTGGATCGTCCTGCCATCGGTGGCGTCCTCCGCCGCCAGCCCGGCTATACTCTGCTTCACAACTCTGCTCCACACAGCGTGCGTCTACGAGCTCGGGGCGCTCTCCCTGGAAGGGCCCGCGGACACCCACTGGAAGTCCGCCTTCATTCAGTTCGTGAACGAATGACCATGACCTCGGTTCGCCGTTTCGCCCGCCTCCTCGGCGTCAGTGCGCTGGCTCCCCTGGCACTCCTCCTCGCCTACCCGACGTCCGCCCAGAACGAGCAGGTGATTCGAATCCCGACCGCCGAAGAGGAGCACGAGCAGCACCTGGCCGAGGGCCTGGAGACCTGCTCCGCGCTCGACGGCCTGGAGCGAACTGTATGCCTGACCAACCTTTCGCTCGCGGCCAGGGATGCGCGACCGTGCGAGCAGGATCCGAGCGGAGAGTGTGGTCGGCTGGCGAGTCGCTTGGCGATGAATGAATGCCACGCGGCGGGCTCCGATACAGAGAAAGTTCTCTGCCAAACGGGAGTAGCCACTCGGTACAAGAACCCGGACGCTTGCGAGATGGCACCCAAGTCCGAGCTCTGCCTGGGTACCGTAGCAGTGGAGCGCCGGGATCCGGCGATCATCACCGAGCGCGTGGACGACACCGAAACCCGAGACGCTCTGCTGTCAACCTATGCTACCCAGACCGGTGACGAAGAGGCGATCGATCACATGGAGGACAACTATGGGGCGGACATCACCCGGATTGCGGCGCGTGTCGACGAGGCCGCCCGCTCCGGCCAGCCTTTAGATAGCGGATTCTGCTGGGAGCTACGTGGCAACTACGCCGAAGTCGACACCTACGTCGAAAGCTCCGTGGACATGCAGACCCTCTGTCATGAATCGGTAAACGAAGTCAACGATCTGAATCGGCGGCTCGCTCTGGCCGAGACTGCTGAATCGAAGGAGGCGATACGGAAGGAACTGGACCAGCGGATCGAGAAAATGGACAGACAGCTGGACGCCCACGAGGTCGATTTCGGCATCCCGGAGAACTTCGAGCTCGAGGAGGAGCGGGCCCTTGCCGAGGCTGCCGATCTACCGGAACCCGAGGAAGCGGAGATCGAGGCGCGCTCCTACAGGCGGATTGCCGAGGATCGGCTGGGCGCCTGCGACTTCGCCGGCGCCCGCGACGCGGCCGAGCAGTTGCGAGAGGCGCTGGCGCGAATGTCCGAGAGCCGGGGCCGGCGCCTTGACGATCCGTGGCTCGCGATGAACTATCTGGATGTAGTCGCCGCAGCACGGAATGAACAGATCTTCGATCGAGCGATGGAGGCCGCGCAACAAGCGTACGACCGCGCCCTCGAGGAAGACAACCCCACGGCACTCGACGAAGCCGCCCACTTTGCGGAGCTCGCTCAGCCAAACGCCAACGCGGACTGCGGCGAGCCGGCCCTGGTCGACGCCCTGCTGGAAACGATCGCCTCGATGCGTAAGCTGCTGGCGTCGCTCGAAGAGGAGGCTGCAGAAGAGGAGGACCTGCGCGACACCCATGACGCGGACGACGAGGGAGACCCGGACGACGGTACCGGAAGCGGGAGCTGGGCCCAGGGACACACGGTGGAAGTGCAAGACGAGGCTGAAAACGACCCCTGCGACGGTTCGAGGCCGGAATACGCAGCGGCCATGCGGCGCGTAGAACGAGCCGTTCAGGATCAGGACCGCAACAGGCTCGCGGCCGCAATCGCCGGCCTGCCTCACGGTTGTGCCGGCGATGCCGCCCGGCTGGGCGAGATCTCGGATATCGCTCGGGAGATTGTGGAGGCCGAGACGCGGAGCAACATCGCCGGGCTGCAGCGCGATTCCGCTCGGGCACGGGCCGCGAGACACCGGACCGCGGCCGGTTGGGCCTCTGCGTTGTCGACCATATCGGGCTTCGTGCGCGAAGCGGAGCGGTGGGGGGCGAGCGACACGGCTGCAGCGACATCCACCGCTAGAGAGCCTGCGGATGGGGGCGCCGCCAAGACGTCCTGCCGCGTCGACTTCGGCTCCGCCGCAAACGCTCCAGGCAACCAAAAAGGCCTTCTATGGCTGGTTGTCGCCCAGGGAACGATGTCCAGGAACGTCACCGTCATGCCGATGGCCAGGGGCCAGTCCGCGCCACGGTCCAGTCCGGGTGTGACCACGCGGGGACCTTATGAGAGCCTTGCAACAGCCAAGCGGGTCGCCAAAGATCTATGCAGCGGTCGTGTTGCTCCCCAATGAGTGCAAGAGGTCTACCATGATTCGAAGTTCTACGTTTCTCGTCTGCATCTCGATCGTCTTCCTGACGTCGAGCCCGAGCGCCGCCTGGGACAAGAAGAACTCGCGCGCTGCTGCCCTGGCGGCGGTCGAGTCCTTCTCGGAGACTACGTTCGTCGCCCACATGCCTCTCGGGCGAAACGTCCAGTACTACGTGCTGCCGGACGGTAGCCCGTCCGACAAGTCCGGCAAGAAGCAGGGACGTGGACCGGGAGCAAGCACCATCCAGCTGGGCAGCGGTATCAAGGTGCAGCAGGGAGCGACCGGCGCCGGCATTTACGTGTGGGCACTGAAAAAAGAAGTTCGGGTCGGGTTCAACAGGAAGCGCGGGGCGGTGTTGAACGCGACCACGGTTCACATCCTTTATGACCGGGAGACCTCGCCCGAAGACTACGATCCGTACAAGATTGCACGCGCCGTTTCCGGGCTGGTTGAGATCCAGGGATTCGCACCCGGAGACGCGCTGACGGAACTCCTCGACTCCGCGGCAGCCGAAGCAGCGGCCGCGGAGTCAGCGACGATGGGCGGGCGCGATACATCGCCTGCAGCAATCGGTCCGACAGTGACTCGCCTGACGGTCAGCGTCGATCCCGCCTTGGTGCACCGCGGCGAGAGTGTGAAGCTGATCTTGACCTACGAGATCATCGGCCGCGACGAGATCGCCGTGCGAGAGACCCGCACGCTGGCCTTCGGAGGTCAGACGATCCCGACCTTCCCGGTCGTCGACGCGCTGGACCGCGCGGCTGGCGAGCACGCCAGCGGATACGAGCAGCCACTTCCCGCCGGGGCCAGTCTGGGGCAATACACCTTCACGGGCGAGGTTTGCGTGGGTCACGACTGCATCCGCCGCTCGATCGACTTCGAAGTACGCTGAAGACAGATCGGCCGCTCGGCGCACCGAACAGATCGGGCGGGCTGCTGCAACCCGGATCGAAGCGGCCGGGTGCTCATTGAAGCTTATAAAAAACCCTGTCACACCTGGCACCACGGGGGCGGGCCAATCGGATGTGCGTGGCCAGGCAGTTGTGCCAATACCTCTCGCGAAGCAACCCGCTTACCTATGTGCCAGAAGCCTTGAGAACACCCTCGTCACAAGCCACCTTTGTGCCCTATATCTATAGTCAGGACGAGCTTCGAGCTTTGTTGGCGGCGGCGGCCAGGCGGCCACCGGCGGGTGCGTTGCGCGGGCCGACCTATCAGACCCTGCTGGGACTGCTGTATAGCACCGGCCTGAGAATTAGTGAGGCCATGGCCTTGAACCTCGCTGACTGCCACCGCGATGATGCACGGCTTCTGTCGCCCTGGGAGTTGCAATCGGCCAACACACGGGGCTGCGGGCTTGAACCCAGTACCAGTAACTCCATTTTTGTGAGATTTCACGGCAATCTAGCTGGAAAGCGTGAAAAGTTGACACAATAAACTGCTTCGGTACTTGTCAGTTTCATGGAAAAGGGCTTTTATCCTTTCTAAACTCCATTGTTCATCATATTGTTCTGGATCAATCACACTTGATGGTGATACTATTCACTATATAGTGACTTACTCATAAATTCGTGATTACAAGGGAGATCGGTTAAATGGAAGACATCTACATCGTTGGTGTTGGAATGACACCCTGGGGGAAATTTCCCGACCGGGCAATCATGGACCTGGGGATAAAAGCGATTGATGATGCGCTGGAAGACGCGGGGATCAAGTGGACCCAAATTGGCGGCATGGCATCAAGCATGTATCAATGGGGAGGCGTCTCGGGATGGTTAACCGGTCAAAACCTGGCAATTACGATGGGGGAAACTGGTATCCCCATTCAAAACATCTCAAACGCATGTGCCGTGGGTGGAGCAGCATTAATGTCCGCTGCAGCAATGATACGAACCGGCGAATGTGACATTGCCTTGGCAGTTGGCACAGATATATCACCCGAAGGGTTTCTTCCCGGGATGTCTGATGACCCCAGTGAGCCCGACAACCTGAGGTGGATGGCCGCTGGCGTTTCAAATCCGGCTTTCTGGGCACTTGAGTGTCGAAAGCGAATGGAAAAATACGGCACGAGCATAGAAACGCTGGCTAAAGTTAAACAGGTTACGAGCAAGCATGGTTCGCTCAATCCTAACTCACGGTTTAAAAAAGCGTTTAGCATTGAAGATGTTATGAACTCTCCAATGGTGGCAGACCCATTGAAACTCTTGATGATCTGTACAACAAGCGACGGTGCAGCAGCGGTAATTCTCGCAAGTAAAAGTACAGCTAAGAAGCTCGGAATTTTCAAACCAGTAAAATTGGCCGCCTGCCAGATCGCAAGTGAGTCGTTTGGCGACCCTGGAATCAAGATCCCCATGATGAGTGCACCGGTAAATGACCAGATGTCCATACTGAGTGATGGTGAACGTTCCGCCCAAAAAGCCTTCGAAGAAGCCGGTGTCGGACCCCAGGACGTGGACCTGGTTGAATTACCCGACAACAGTGCCTGGCATTACCTTACTTATCTCGAAGTCATGGGTTTCTGCGCACCAGGAGAGGCCGATCATCTGCTCAACTCCGGGGAAACTCAAATCAATGGCAAACTTCCCGTGTGTCCAAGCGGGGGTGCCAGTTCCATGGGCGAGGCAGTGGGGGCGCAGGGCTTGGCACAGGTGTGCGAACTGGTCACCCAGGTCAGGGGCGAAGCTGGGCCCCGCCAGGTTCTCGACGCAAGGATTGGAATGTCGCAAGTGTATGGGCTTCACGGCAATGCAGCATCAGTCATAGTCACGAGATGACAGGAGTAATTTCAATGAGCGAGATACAGAATAAGCGCCCTTTTGGAGAAGGGTTCCTGAACTGGCCTTCCAAGGAGCCTCAGCTGATCGCTGGTCGCTGCAAGGTTTGCGGGACAATATTCTTCCCGGTTAAGCCCGCATTTCACAATCCGGAGTGCTCGAACCGGGAAGTGGAAGAGACACTCCTTAGCAGGCAAGGCAAACTTATCAGTTACACAATTCATTATTACCAGCCACCACCTCCATTCAGGATGGAGCCATTTGAACCGTATGCGATTGGGGTGGCTGAATTACCGGAGAAGATACAGGTAATCGGAATGCTTTGCGGGGCCGAATTTGACGACCTGAAAATTGGCAAAACTGTCGAGTTGGTCACTGAGCGACTCTACGACGACGAGGATGGCACCGAAGTCCACACCTGGAAGTGGAAGGTACTTTAAGCTGATTAATTGCAGGACGAATACGTTTTGAATTTTTCCAGGGCGGTTTGTACAAGAAATCCCACGGCCGCCGGCTGCCAGATTGTTAGCGGTGAAGCAAGCCTCTACGTTGAGTCTCATGGCACTGGCCCGGCACTCATCTGCATTCCCGGGGCTGCCAACGTTATGGAGTGGTACCGGCCTCTTTTCAAAAAGCTTTCTACAGAACGCACGGTCATTGCCTTCGATTTTCGAGGAGTTGGTCGTTCACAATTTACCAACGAGTTGTCGATGGAAATCCTAGCTCAAGATGTGCTTACCATAGCAGACCGGTTTTCGATCCAAAATTTTGATGTTATGGGACAATCAATGGGCAGCATCGTTGCTCAACACTTGCTTGTAAACCATTCTGAGCGGATTCGACGAGCCATTTTGCTTAACAGTGGTGTGTTGAGACCAGACCCTGAATTGATTGCTTCTTTCGAAGCGGGTACGCTGGATCACCCGGTTGCCAGTTTTTCCCACCTGGATCCTAACGAGCGCATCGCCCAGGTGGGTTGTTCTTTTTTTTCCAAGGAATTTGTCACCTCACAAGCTTACCAGGAATGGTTATCCTGGCAGGCGCCATTGGCCGCCAAAACCGAGACCGTGCGAGCCTACCTGAGAGTTGCGATCACGAGCGATCTGTCCGATCATCTTTCCAGAATAGGCATACCCACCCTGGTAATCGGTGGAACTGAAGATACAACCTCGCCGTCAGAAAACGCAGAAGAGTTGGCTTCCATTATTCCGCAAGCCAAATATATCGAATTGGCTGGTGGCCGTCATGGCATGCTGTACGAACAACCCGAGTGGGTTTTTAACCAGGTATCCCAATTTCTAAAAAACTAAAGTGAACTTGAAATGCCGAAAATTTATCGAGATGGATTAGGTATCAACTACTCGGCCGAGGGCAATGGACCTGTTTTAATGGCCATTTCAGGCCTAATGTCGACCCTGGCAACTTCACAGTACCGCGTAGTACCAGGATTACCCGACAATTACCGTCTGATTTATGGGGAGCACCCAGGCGCTGGGGAAAGTGATACGCCGCGGGGTCCCTATGGCATTGACCAGATTGCAGACGACTGGGTTGCGATCATGGATGCTGAGCAAATCGATCGAGCACCAGTGATGGGTAACTCAATGGGGAGCTTGATTGCACAGTCTATAGCCCTTCGATACCCAGAACGGGTTTCGCGCCTGGTTTTGTCTGTGCCCATTGGGCACGCGGACTATTTTCTGACCACGCTCTGCAAGCATTGGATACAAACACTTATCTCACGAGGTGAGCAAGTATTTGCATTGGAGACCCTGCTTTGGACATTGTCTACTGAAGGATTCAATCGTCTCGCGCCTAGCATTTTGCCCCAGCTTGAGCAGAATTTACAGAAGATAGACCCGCTAGGTTTTAGCGGGCAGGTCGCCGCGCTGACATCATTTGATCGACGTAACGAACTGGCTGAGATCAATATGCCAACGCTGATCTTGGCAGCTGCCGAGGACCGCGTTTGTCATCCGGACCATGCGCGAGAATTAACCAAGCTGATTCCTGGAGCTGAACTCATAGTGATTGGGCGTGCAGGCCACCTGGTGCAAACCGAACAACCTCTCACATACGCAAAATACCTGTTACCTTTTCTCGAAGCGGACTTAGCAGAGATCAATACTTACTAAATACAAATCTGGCGAACATGCTTCCGCCAGCTGACACTCAACCAACCTATCAACACAGAGCCAAGCGTGCTGCCGCATCCAGCCTGATCGTTTCACCATTTAACATTGGGTTTTCACAAATATGAATCACCAGCTTGGCGAAATCCTCTGGGTCACCCAGCTGGTCGTTGGGAAATGGAATGTTTTCCAGCAGGTCATCAACGTTTTTGACTTCCTTGCGCAACATCGGAGTGTCAAAACTTCCTGGCGCAATTGTACATACCCGTATTCCATATTTCGCCAGGTCGCGAGCCATCGTAATCGTCATTCCATGGACCCCTGCTTTAGCCGCTGTGTAAGCAATCGAACCTATTGGACCATCAAACGCGTTTATTGATGAAACCTGTATAATCACACCGCGTTCTCCCCGCTGACCTGGTTTACAACCAGCCATCTCTTCAGCAGCCAGCCGGGCACAGTTAAAGCTACCGATGAGATTAATATCGATCACCTTCTTATACAGATCCAGGGAATATGCGCCCTTTCGACCATATGTTCTTTGAAATGGCGCAGCAAATCCCGCTGCATTTACGAGTACCTGAACCGCACCATTGGCAATTTTTGCTTCCGCGAAAGCCTCTTTCATACTTGGCTCTTCGGTTACATCTGCACAATAAAACGATGCACCAGCAGATTCAGCAACGGATATTCCTTCTTCCTCGTTGATATCTACCGACATGACTTCAGCACCCAGAGCTCTGAAGTGCTGCACCGCAGCTGCTCCCAGACCCGAAGCTCCGCCTGTGACCAGTGCCGATTTTCCTGCAATGTTCAAGTGAATCCTACTCCTGTCTTTCGGGAAAATTTTTCTCTAGAAACTGGACTATGAGATCACGGACTTCCATGGGCTTGTCCAGGTTTGTGAAGTGTCCTGCTTCGGTCAACTCAGCAAGGGTAAAGTATTTACAATTCTCTAAAGCATCCAGGGTCGATTTAAGTACATTGTTAA
Source organism: uncultured Ectothiorhodospiraceae bacterium (assembly GCA_964488985.1). Lineage (GTDB taxonomy): Bacteria > Pseudomonadota > Gammaproteobacteria > HK1 > HK1 > CAZAWX01. The sequence goes on along the minus strand of CAZAWX010000053.1, from coordinate 9,580 downwards.
TTTCCTTGTCCCGACTGCCCCTGATCATCAAAATTGGCTTATTGCAATGTGTGGCGACATCCCTATAGTCATATTTGACAATGTTTTTTGCCATGCAATATGCAACATCGAATGGAAAAATAGCGAACTGATCTCTGATTGCCTGACGAGCGTGATCGTGGGCCGTCGCTTTCTTTGCGATGAAATTCGGTAACCGCTTTTTCCCAATAATCCTTAATACAAGCGTTTGAACAGTGGCCATTACACGTGGCAAATTAAGGTGATAAGTTGTGCCAAAGGTTATCAATGAACGCACAAAATCAGGTGTTTGCTTTATCAACTCCAGTCCAAGCACACCACCCAGCGAATTACCGACAAAATCAAATTGTTCAATACCGCAATGCTGCAGCACGGCAGCTATGTCCTGTGCCATTCTTTCAGGTGTAAAAGCTGATTGAATAACCTCGTCCGGTGGTATTGACTTGCCAAGCCCACGTAGATCAAGGGTGAATACGCTTTTACCCATTGACGAGAAATACCTCGCATCTTCCTCAAATCCACGCTGGGTACCACCCAAACCGGGGCAAAATCCCAGGGGAATTCCTTGTTGCGGGTTGTACCAGGTATATGCGATTTGAGCACCATCCCCAATACTGACAAATCCCGTTCGATTCATCGCCCGGGTTCCCCTGCCTGATTTGCCATCAGGTCTGATTTGATTACCTTGCCCAGTGCATTCCTTGGAAGTTTTTTCACTATTTCAGCACCGCAAAGACGTTGATGCTTATTCAGCTTGGCATTCACTTTTAGAAGGAGGTTCTCTATTGAATCTGAAAAGGACCTGCTTACTTCAAGGAATGCGAAGGGCGTCTCTCCCCATCTTGAGTCTGGCACTCCGATAACAGCCGCATCGAGTATGCCTGGCAGTTGTCTAAGGACAGCCTCGATATCAACGGGATACACATTCAAACCACCAGAGACGATCATGTCTTTCTGACGTCCCCGGAGATAGAGATATCCATCAATGAGTTCGCCCTCATCACCCGACCTGATAAATCCCCTGCCTTCCGGGTCAGTCCAGATCAAATCACGATTCAGATTCGGACATCTAAAATATCCGCTCGAGATCATCGGGCTGATGCCGACAATTTCTCCAACTTTTCTATCCGGTAATTCATGTCCATTTGGGTCAATAATTTTGATCTCGCCCCCCGTTATAGCGGTGCCAACACTATCTGCATGTCCGGCCATATCCCAAGGTCTCAGAACTGTGCAAACGCCCTCACTCGTTCCATAGAGCTCATAGAGCGTAATGCCAAGGTCGTGCGATATTTTGACTTTTAAACCAACATCGAGATATGAACCGGCTGATATGATGACATCCGGTTGGTATTCAGGCTCTGACGATTCAGCATTGAGGTATAAATCAATCAACTGTGTGGGCACCAGAAATGCGTGACTGACTTTATACCTCCGCACATCCTCTCTGAAAGCATCAGGTTCAAATCCCTCAGCTATGATCAATGTTGCACCTGCATAAATCGCTGCGAGGATCATCATCCAACTTGCGTTTGAGCAAATCAGCGTGCTGAGATAAATCACCGAATGGTTGTTGATACCATATTCCTGTGAGAAAACAAGCCCGTAAAGAGACCTGACATAATGAGAGTGGATGATGCCCTTTGGAATACCGGTGGTTCCAGAGCTATAGATAATGCTGAAATCGTGATTTAAGGCCGGTTCGGGTAAGTGTGAGTCCGAAATCCCCCGAATTATGGACCCGAGCGGCGTTAGTTCCGCAATCCCGGAATCAATGGAAACAATCTTTTTCCAATGCCGGTTTTTTCTGCTTAGCTCATCGGGTTCACCCAATCTTTTCCAACCCTTCCGGTCGACAAAAATCCACCCGGGTTCAGCGTCAACAATGAGTGAATTTAAGGTTGTCTCATTAAGGAGCGTGGAAAGAGGTATAACCACTCCACCGGCACGGGCAATACCGAACATCAACTCCACATGATGCGCGGTATTTCCCGCCAGTATTGCACAACGGTCACCCGACACCAGGCCATTAGCAATCAAAGCAGATGCAATCACACGCGTGTTGCTGGCGAAGTCCCGCCAGTTACGTTCGCCATCGCAAGCTCTAAGGGCCATCCCTTGACCATGCGAACTCCCATGCCCGTCTATTGAGCTAAACAATGGGTGCAACGGTGTAGCGCTCATCAATTCGCAAGACTCCAAAGGGTGAGTGGAAAACACAAATTCCGCCGGTCAGAACCGCCAACTCGCTGAAATCCTCCACCGTGCTGGCAATCCGGGATAAACCGCGTTCAAGCCTGGAATTCCGAAATTGGCGAACAGCTGATCATTGTAATCTTCATCAAGGATATTCTGACCCGACAATGCAATCTGCCAATGCTCGGCCTCCAATGCGATTCGAGCAGAAAGCAATCCGTATGAATCCTGGATCATCGTATTTCCCTTGTCCCAGGTCTGATTGCCTTGATAATAGTATTCCAGACGGGTTTTCAGATCCATGGAACCGCTGAGAGACCATGTGTACTGTCCGGTCAAGCTGAGGGTATAGTCGGTGCTAAAGGGCGTATCGTTACCAATAACAGTTTCATCGGGGTCATCCTTGATTTCGCTATCCAAGACATCCAATCCAACGCTAAGGTCGAGGCCTCCCTGAGTGTAATACAGACCCACTTCAAAACCGTTCATCCTGCTCTCGGCAAGATTTTCAGTGGTAACGATCAAACCGCCCGTGTTTGGGTCCGTCGTCAGCACGGCAATTTGCTGATCCGTATACTTGATCTGGTAGGCGGCCGCGGTCAGAAACAGACGATTGTCAACCAGGCTACTCTTGAGACCAAATTCGAGGCTTTTCAGATCTTCATCCTGGAACGTGATATTGGTGGTCGGATCAAATCCGCCGCTTCTAAACCCTTCCCCGTAAGTTGCATAGAATGATGTATCGGGTGTCATGTAGTAACTCAGAGAGGCTTTTGGCGATGTGCGATCTGTATCCAGAGAGTTAACTGCCGAGACCGGGCTTATTGCCGTTAAATCCTTTTTGGTTTTGTCGTAACGCAAAGCCAGCGATGCTACCCATTTCTCAGAGATATCCCAGTCCAATTGTCCAAATAGCGCATATCTGGTTGTGTCTGTCTTGCTGCTGGAGCCACCCAACGGACCGAGAAACAGGAGCTCCTCATCAGAATATTCAAATGCGTATTTGGAATCTTCATAGAAAACCCCTATCAACCAGTTGAGGTTACGATCATCCGTTGAGGCAAGTCTCAACTCTTGCGACCAGGATTTGTCTTTTGTCAATGAGTCACGGACGATGCTCAAGGGAGGAGCCAGCTGGAAATCAGCATCCTGTACCAGGTTCTGTTCCGAATCAACGTACTGTGTAATTGAAGTCAACATCATGTTGTCGAGCGACCAGTCAAACTTCACTGCACCATCCGTTACATCACGCTTGTTAAACCCATCTGGGTAGTCAATGGCTGTGAGTACATCGTCGAAATCACCAATGTAGGTATCTGCATCATGCGAATAAAATGCACCGTTATAGCCATTGTTGAATTTGTTGTGCGACAGACGAAAATCAAAAGTGAGGTCCTCGGTAGTTTTCCACAAGGCCCTCGCCCTGATAAATGACTCCTTGCGGAAGTCATGGTCTTCACCACTCAGATTGGTAAAAAAGCCATCCGCTTCCACTGAAGAACCAGCCAGTCTTAACATGAACGTATCTTCAACCATTGGAATATTGATCATGCCGGCAAATCGACGTTCGTCCGGTTTGCCCTCATAGGATGCCTGGATCTCGCCTGAAAAATCGTTGCCTGGCGATTTGGTAATAATGTTTATAAGACCACCAATGCTGTCTCTGCCGTACAGGGCCCCCTGCGGACCCTTTACAACCTCGATACGTTCAATGTCGTACATCTGATTTCGTAGCGGGTCTCCAACCGGAGCGTAAATACCATCAGTTAGAATAACGACCGATGGCGATGAGCCACCAATTTGTCCCACACCGCGAAATATGATGATTGGACGGTCTCCACCCTGAAAACCTTGTTGTACGACAACACCAGGCGTCAAACGTGAAAAATCGTCCACTGCTTGTATTTCAGCATCTTTTATAAGCTGAGAGCTAAAGACGTTGATTGATTCAGGAACCTCGAGCAAAGTCTCTTCACGGCGTCTTGCCGTGACAATAACTTCCTCTAACAATCCCATTTCATCAGTGTCATTGTCTGGCGCCTGACCCCGTGATGGAAATGAAATAATCGCTGAACCGAGTAAAATCGAGATGACCAGGAACCGTTGAGTAGCTCTCATAACTTTCTCCAGTTACTTCTATAATTGGGTGAATATTTCACTATACAGTGACAAAAGGTTACACCTAGTGACCTTGTTTGCCAAGAATTTTTTTTTAACGGCATTTTTTTGAGAAAGTTCTGCACTAAATCCAATGCTTCCAAATGAACCGGGAATGAGTGTAATACAATCAATCCGAGCACATCTGCACCTACAACGGCAGGATCAGCTTGTATCCCAGGTTTTCTAATTTGAACATGTTAATTTGTAAACCAAACTGAACAAGCAAATAATTCACTTGTTGGAAATTTGAATCCCGGCAGATAATTTTGGTTTGGGTGACTTTATTCTCTAATTGGTGATACTCTCTATTGAAATTCTAACTTCATTGAATGAAAGGGGTAGAAAATGCCAGCCGACAGAGCCTTTGATCGAAAACAACAACATCTCAGTAAACGACAAGCCATCATTCATGAAGCATCTCAGGCTTTTAACGAGAATGGATACGATGGAACGTCCCTGGACACTGTGGCTGACCGACTGGGTGTAACCAAAAAGGCCCTTTATTACTACATAAAAAATAAACAGGAAATCCTAAAGGAGATTTTCCTGCAATGGGGCGACGTTCAAGAATGGGCAATCGACAGAGCAGAAAAGGAAGGCAAGGATGGGCTTGAACGATTGAGTCTTTATGCGAAATATTACGTAAGTCGAGTTCTTGAAACATTAACACCTATGGATCGCGTCATCGGAGAGCTTTCTTCACTGGAAGAAGTTGACGTTCGTCAAATCAAGAACAGGCGGAAAGATCTCGATAAAAGACTTGCCAGTTTCCATGATCAGGCAATCCATGATGGTATCGCTGCATATCAGGACTCCAGTATCGTAATCAAAGTTATCAACGGCGCACTGGACTGGATGTTCAAATGGTACAGACCAACGGGACCCAGGCCTCTGGGCGAAGAAATAGCCGCTGTAATGTCCGTTATCCTCTCAGGTGTTAAAAAACGATGAAGTGATGGATTGCCACTTATTTTCGGAGCTAAAACCGATCATCACATATCCGAATGTTTGTGCCGATTTATTAATCCCGCGACCAAAATGAAAAAAGCGCCCGCAAGGTAAGCAAGAATCGCAATTATTAAAGCCATCTTGTAGCTTCCGGTCTTATCATGGATCACGCCAAATAGAACAGCGCCAAGTCCGAGGGCAATACTCACAAACGTCAGAAGACTCCCGAAAATCACGCCGTATGATTTCAGGCCGAAAAACTTTGGCGTTAAATACGCCATAAAATCACCCTCAGCACCCTGCGCTATTCCGAATGAAAATACAGCGAGTGCAGCAATAAGCAGTGCTGGCGAATCAGCTGAAAGAAATATGGTCGCACCGATAAGCGGAACAACAAATGTTGCTGCTGCAACTCCAGGAGCCCAGAAACGATCAAGAAGAAAACCTGTGCCCATCCGACCCACAGCAATTGAGATAGCGAAAAGAGATCCAAGCAGAGCCGCTATCGATCCGGAAAACCCAGTATCCCGCAATAAAGGTTGTAATTGGCTCAAAATACCTCCAACCGGCAGATTTGCTGTTAGCATGGCGAAAGCAAGCAACCAAAAGCGTAGATCGCCGAGAGCGGATTTCAAGCCAGCTTGAGATTGTTTGGCTGCATTTTCGGCAGCTGGATGTTTCTCTGTTGAGAATTTGGGGGAAATTCGATCCCGGAGATACTTAAGGACAATTGGGAATCCGATAACTGTTGGTATCACCGCCAGGGCGAGGAATCCAGTGCGCCACCCGTACTGACTAATTATTCTTTCAAGGATCGGCATTACTACGACCGTCGATATAGACACGCCGGTCATCGTAATACCTATCGCTAAACCTTTTTGGCGTTCAAACCATGTATTAACCGCACGCGTAAAAACAATCGCAGTTGTCATTGTCCCGACTACGACAACAAATAAAACACTTACATAATAAAAAACAAGAATTCCGTTAAGATTCGATAAAATGACAAACCCGCCGGCCAGAAGCAGCATGCCGAGTGCAGCAATGACTCGGGATCCCCATCGATCGACAACTGTTCCCAAGACAGGAAAAATGAAAGAGGACAGTAAAGCAAGAAGTCCGGCTGCCGCAAGCTCCCCCCGGCTCCAACCAAACTCACTCTGTAGCGGAATAATGAAAAGGCCTTGAACCATTGTGTATAAACCGATACCAGTACCCATTCCAACCGACCCTGCAGCGACGACGGACCAACCATCCCGCCATTCCTGACGATCTGCCTCACTCTTAAGTTCAATTTTCATTCTTTATTGCTCATCTTCTGGTTTCAGGGCCAGCTTGTTTTTAGATGTCTTTGAATACCGGCTTCCGTTTTTCACGAAATGCCGCTATTCCTTCACGAAAATCATCTGATTTTATTTGCCGTCTGAGAACAGATTGCTCAGCTTTGATTCCTGTACCCAGGTCGTCGTACTCTGTCCGGTTAACAATCTTTTTCATCGCCTTCAATATTGCGGGGCTTTTTTCCGCAATCCGTTCTGCCAGTCGGTTGACAAAATCAGGCAATTCTTCATCAGCTACAACTTCATTGACCAAACCCCAGTCTTTCATAGTCATGGCGGGAAAAAGGTCTCCATTGAAAAGCAGATATTTGGCACGCGTCAATCCAATTCGACGCGGTAGCATGCACGCACCACCACCTCCTGGGAACGCTGCAAAATTCGAATGCGAATCACCAACTTTGACTGACTCTCCAGCCACGATTAAGTCACAACACATAGCTATTTCCAATCCGCCGGCACAAGTCAGTCCATTCAAAGCCGCGATGATGGGTTTGGAGAAATTTCTCAGTTCGCTGTTCAATTTAAAAGCCGAATCAAGGAACTCATCCGGGCCTCCCTGTTTTCTATTGACGTCACCAAGAGACTCAAGATCAGCGCCAGTGCAAAAACCTGGACCGTTGCCAGTTAACACCACTACCCTAATTTGATCGTCTGCTGACGCCGTTTGCAAAGACTGCCTGAGTTCTTCGATTAGTGAATGGCTCAACGAGTTATATTTTTCAGGACGATTTAATGTGAGCCATAAAACGGCGTTACGTTGCTCGATTATTACTTGCTTGCCTGGGTCGTTAGAACTTATCTCTTTCATATTCTGACTCCTAAATGATTATTTTGAATCTTGATGAAAATACACCCTATAGTGGATAATATCACTGTATAGTGCAATAGTTGATGATGTAATTTCCACAACTCAAATTTGACAGCACCAGCTTGGGAAACATACCGCCATGAAAAAATGCACCTTATTAAAAGCAGGTATTGTGCTAAGCCTTGCATTGCTGACAATCCTGACAATCTCCGTATTATGTCGTACGCCCCAGTCATTTGAAGTGACAAAAAAAGTGGCCTATGACTTCGATTCCAAATCAATGGAAAATGCAATAAAAGTTATGCAGACGGATGACTTGAAAATCGAATACTTAGTTACAGGGAGGCAGGATGGTGCAGCAATTTTATTTGTTCATGGATTGGGTGCAAATTTCAGCCAGTTTGAGAAACAACATGATTTCTTCGGGCGTGATTTCCAGGTCATTTCATTGAATCTTCGAGGGCACGGTAACTCGTCACTTGTAAATGATCTCGGCGATGCAGATTTTACGTTAAACGATATCAGTCAAGATGTTATCGCGGTTCTCGATTTGCTGAGGATCAAGAAGGTCCATTTTGTGGGCAATTCAATGGGTGGGAACGTTGGTTACGAACTAATGAAATCACATCCTGACAGACTGTTATCTCTTACAACATTTGGCACAACCGGGAAACTGGAGACATCGGGCTTCAAGGTGGGCGTGTTAAAACTTTTATACTCGTTATTAAGCCCTGAAACCTTAGGAAAAATGGCAAGCAAATCAGGTAACACGGATTATGCCAGACAAAAGATTCAAAGCGTAATGTCACAGGCGCGCAAATCAACGGTTTTGATGATTATTCCATCACTTGCATCATTTGATTATCTCGAAACAATCAGAAACTCAGACGTGCCAGCTATGATAATGAAAGGAGAAAAAGACGATGATATTAATGCTGAACTCGACAGCACGATCTCAGCATTTGAGTCGAGAGGAAATTTCGAATTAATAGAATTGGGTGGGGTGGGACACTTCGCGAATCTGGACAATCCGGAAATGTTTAATACCAAACTAGTCAGCTTCGTAAGGGTGGCAGATTAGGGTTTTTTTATTAGAGTTATTCTTTGATGAAACCATCTGTTTTTGCAGCGTTTTTGACGAAACAACAATTTCATACAGCAACTGATCATATATCCATGGGTTGAACAATAAGCTGAATAGCCAGTTAATCGGGACTTTGAAAGGAAACCTGTTATGAGCAAAACCGCCAGTTATGTTTGCGGAATCAGCGACCCGCCGCTTATTTACCAGACCATTGGTGATGCCATTGACCAGGCCGTTAACCGATGGCCAAATAGAGAGTCGGTTGTTGTTCGTCACCAATCCATCCGCTGGTCCTACCAACAGTTGGCTGAGGTAGTAGACGGATTTGCTGGCGGTCTGCTGGCGCTGAATCTTGAGCCAGGCGACCGAATCGGAATCTAGTCACCCAATAATATCGAATGGGTGATTGCACAGTTTGCAACCGCAAAAGCGAGCTTGATTCTAGTCAATATCAATCCGGCCTACCGCAAGGGGAGTTGTGCTACACCCTCAAAAAAGTAGCTTGCAAAGCACTGATCCTGGCACGTGAATTCAAATCCAGTAACTACATCGAGATGTTGCGTGAAATCGCACCGGAAATAGACAATTCTAAAAGCGGCGAGCTGAATCTCAGGGAACTGCCGGATTTACGTTCATTGATTGTCATAACCGAAGAACCCGTTAAAGGCTCGCCGTGTGCCGACACCGCTACACCCCTGATGGCCCTGGGTGCGCGAGCCTTGATCACCGGCCCGGACTCGAATCGCGAAGTGGCGGTCGAGGAGCTCATCACCGGACCTGGAACCAATAGCCTTGGCGAATTCGAAATTGTACACAGCGTCGTCGTACCACCGCTGCGTGAAAATCAGTGGTCGTTGTTCCTGAAGCACTCACGCCGCTCGATGGTGGACATCGCGGCCGTCAGCGTTTGTATTTCCCTCATCAAACGGGAGGGTGTGATCGCCGAGGTCGACATTTTCCTGGGTATCGACGCCATCGAGTTGCGTCTTAAAAACGCCATGGTCGAGGGCGATAAAATCCCCGGCG
>CAZAWX010000052.1:0-18321 GCA_964488985.1 uncultured Ectothiorhodospiraceae bacterium | reverse complement strand
CCCACTGCGATTTTCTGAAGTGGATTTATGCGCAGCTATATAGAAGGCTGTCAGGAGAAGGAATGAATATTCCTGGCTGCACACAATCGCGCCTTGGACACCTTTGAACTGGTATGATCGTTGCCTGCAGCCCATCGAGATTTGGAGTATGACAATGTTACCGCCCAAGGCTATAGCCAGCCTGCTGATGTTTGCCTTGAGTATCCCTGCGGCGGCCGGTTCTGATGACGCATGGGGATACACCATCGGTCAGATACGGATCGAACAGCAGGCAAATTTTTGCAACACCGAAAAAGCCATTGACGAACTGGCCGCTATCTTTCAAAGATTTGGCCCACAGACCGGCTTTTCAGCCCTCGCCTCGTCTCCCGATTGCGCATTGAAAGTACACAGTTTCACGCCAATCGCATTAAAAAACGCGATCCAAATCAAGTTGGAATCAGGTGACTATTACACCATCAACACCATCCGTGTAGAGTTGCAGAATGGGCGGACGCTTTATCTGCTGACCACGCGGGATCTCCAGCAGGTCAATTGATGCCATGTTTTATGCAACCTCACAAGATCATGGATTAAAACACAATCCATTCAAAGCCTTGGTGGTGCCACGCCCGATTGGCTGGATCAGCAGTATTTCAGCCAGTGGACATGTCAACCTTGCCCCCTATTCGTTTTTTAACGCCGTCGCTGACAGCCCGCCAATCGTATTGTTTGCAGCCAATGGGCAACACTGCGAGGGTGGCTACAAAGACACATTGAGAAATGTCGAGGAAACGGGCCAGTTTGTCTGCAATCTGGTCACCGCAGAACTTCGTGAAGCCATGAACACAAGCTCTGGCAACGCACCGCGACAGGTCGATGAATTCGAGTTGAGCGGCCTTGAACAAGAACCCTCACAGTTGGTCAAACCACCACGGGTCAAACAAAGTCTTGCCCATCTGGAATGCGAATATCTGCAAACTGTCAAACTACCGACAACCATTGCGGGATCGGCTAATAATGTGGTGTTTGGCAAGGTCATCGGCATCCACATCAATGACGCCATCATCCACGACGGCAAAATCGATATGCAGGCGTTTCGACCCGTCGCACGACTTGGCTATCATGATTACACCACCGTCGACAGCATCTTCAGTATGAATCGGCCGGACACGCTTTATAACTCCCTGCAGGAACACACAAAATGAACACTCAGACCATGGACACTGCCGAACTTAAGGCACAGATTGAAACGCTCGAAGCGGCCCATCAAAGCCTGCGCGAACAGGACAACAGTATCGATTTTACCCGTGGCAAACCGGCCATTGACCAGCTTGAACTTGCCGCTGATCTGGACGGTACCCTGCATGGCGATTACCGCAGCGCCGATGGCACTGATACCCGGGGCTATGGCGGTCTGAACGGCATTTCTGAGGCCCGCGAACTTGGTGCGCAGCTATTGGGCGTCAGCGCCGATGACGTTATTGCCGGTGGCAACAGCAGTCTGACATTAATGTACCTGTACATCATGCATGCCTGCATGGACGGTCCGGCAGGCCAGACTCCGGCCTGGAATGGCGGGCCGGAGCACGGGAAATTTCTCTGCCCTTCACCTGGCTATGATCGGCATTTCCAAATCTGTGAAGACTTCTCCCTACCCATGATTCCAGTGCCCATGACCGGTTCAGGGCCGGATATGGATGTGGTTGAAACCTTGTTGCACGAAGACCCAAGTATTCGCGGCATGTGGTGTGTGCCTAAGTACTCCAACCCGACGGCAGAGACCTATAGCGACGAAACGGTCAGTCGAATCGCAAAACTGGCCCGAATCGCCGCGCCGGGATTTCGTGTGATGTGGGATAACGCCTACGCCGTGCATGATCTCTATACCGAACAGCCTCTGGCCAACGTCTTCGATTTGGCCAGGCAATACGACACACTCGACAGCATCATCATGTTTGCCTCGACGTCAAAAATCAGCTTTGCCGGCGCAGGCGTCGCGTTCATTGCTGGATCGAAAGCGAATCTTGATGGTTTCCGCAAACGGCTTGGGGTACTGAGCATCGGTCCGGACAAAGTCAATCAGTTACGCCATGTGCGCATGTTCAAAAACCTCGATGGCATTCGTGCCCACATGCAGCGCCATGCTGATCTGATGCGGCCGAAATTTGAAATCGTTCGCCGCCACCTCAATGAAGGCCTGGGTAACCTGGGCATGGGTCACTGGACAGATCCACAGGGCGGCTACTTTGTCAGCTTTGACACGTTGCCAGGCCTGGCAACGGAGGTTGTTTCCCTGGCAGCCCAGGCCGGACTGAAGCTGCTGTCTGCCGGCGCCACCTACCCTTATCAGCAGGATCCGCAAAACTGTAATATTCGCCTGGCTCCCAGTTATCTGTCTGTCTCTGAGATTGATCGGGCGATGACGATCTTTGTCCACTGCGTCAAACTGGCCACGTTGCGCCATACACTGAGTAATGAGTAGCCGACAGCGATGAAACATGATTCGGACTGGCAGTTGCATCCATCCCAGGATGATCTCGATTTTGACCTTAGGGCACGCCTTGCGAGCCTGGTGGGGCTCCATTGTCAAATTCCGGAAGGCGCTTTATCCGCACAGGCACTCGGCACCGATCGTAGCGGCAACGGCGTGGTCATTGAGAGCAATGGCCTGATCCTGACCATCGGTTATTTAGTCACCGAAGCCGAATCCATCTGGATCACAGATGCTCAGGGCCGAGTCCATCAGGGCATGGTCACAGCCTACGATCAGCGTACCGGCTTCGGCCTTGTGCAATCGCTATCCGGCATGCCAATGCCCGCTGTCCCTATGGGCGAGTCAGCCGCAATCAACCAGGGCAATCGGGTCATCGTTTGCGGTCACGGGGAATCAGACCAAGCCATTAATGCCCTGGTCACGGCAAAACGTGAATTCGCTGGTTATTGGGAATATGTACTCGATGAAGCCATCTTCACCGCCCCGGCACATCAAAACTGGGGCGGTGCCGCAGTGCTCAACAGCCAGGGAGAATTATGTGGTATCTGCTCTTTACTGGTACAGCAAATCACCCAGGGCGGAGACACCATTGCCGGCAACATGATCGTCCCCGTTGATATATTAAAACCTGTGCTTGAAGATTTGAAAACTTTCGGCATGCAACAACAACCACCCCGGCCGTGGATGGGGATGCTGGTTCAGGAAACCGCCGAGGGTCTAATTGTAGTTGGCTTGCATGAGCATGGCCCGGCACAGTCGGCAGGCATTGAAATCGAAGACCGTCTGGTCGCACTCGAAGGTGTTCCTGTGGAGGGGCTCGCCAACTTGTTCAGGCGCGTCTGGGCCACCGGCCCTGCAGGATGTACGTTGAATTTTTCTATTTACCGCAATGACCGGCTAGTGGACATCTCCTTGAAATCCATCGATCGCAATGCGCAACTTAAAATCGGCACACTGCATTGAGGCGCGAACTGGTTACGGCTGCACTGACCCTGGATCGTCTGGGCCTGAATCAAGGCCAGGCCGGAAATTTAAGCCTGCGCCAGGAACCCTCAAGCATGCTCATCACGCCCAGCGGGATCCGCCCTGACAAGCTGCAAAGCAACGATCTGGTGGCGATGAGTTTGACTGGTGGCTGCCGCGATGGCCAGCGGCAACCATCGAGTGAATGGCAAATGCATGCCCGCATCTACCAGACCAGACCTGACCTCCAGGCTCTGGTACATACCCATTCGCCGTATGCCACCGCCCTGGCCTGCATGGAGCGTGGTATTCCACCTTTTCATTACATGGTTGCACAGGCCGGCAGCGACCATATTCCTTGCGCCCCCTATGCACTGTTTGGCAGCGCGGAACTGGCGGACAATTGCGCGGCCACCTTTGGCACTGAACTTCGCGCCTGCCTGATGGCCAGGCACGGTATGTTGTGTGGGGGTAAGTCCCTGGAGGACGCTCTCAATCTTGCCCTTAGCGTCGAACACTTGGCGAAGATTTATTGCTGCGCCTTACAAATTGGTGATCCCGGCGAACTGAATCCGGCACAAATGCAACAGGTCCGCGAACAGATGACCGGCTACGGGCAACCTGCGCAACGCGACTGATCGCCAGTGGCCATTCAACTTTCCTGCATCTTCAATAAGCGGTTTAAGGCACTACAGGCCGCCTGTAATGAGGCAATGACGATATTCGGATGCCGCGCCACACCAAAGGTTATAGCACCCTCAGCAAGCTTGGCCCGGACATAGGCGACTGCCATCGCATCAGCACCATGGCCTATGGCATGTTCGTGGTAATCAAGCACCGTCATCTCGACACCACAATCTTTATGCAGCGCATCCACAAATGAGGCAATCGGCCCGTTGCCCTTGCCCGTAATGGTTCGTTCGACGCCCCGCTCGCGAATGGTGGCTGTCATGCGACGCAATTCATTGGCGCTGGTATCCGGAACACTCCAATGTTCGACAAATGCATAGGGAGAATCGAGGCCAAGATATTCCTGTTCAAACATGGCACCAATCTCAGCAGCACCAATCTCTCGGCTGGTTTTATCTGTGTGTGCCTGGATGGTTTTTGAAAACTCAACCTGTAGATCTCGCGGTAACTGATAACCAAAATCCGACTGCAGAATGAACGCCACTCCGCCCTTGCCAGATTGGCTGTTAACGCGAATGATGGCCTCATAGCTGCGCCCCAAATCCTGTGGATCTATCGGCAGATAAGGCACTTCCCAAAGCCCGGAATTACTCTTTTCCAAGGCGTTGATGCCCTTTTTAATGGCATCCTGGTGGGAGCCGGAAAATGCGGTGAACACCAGATCACCGGCATAGGGGTGGCGGGGATGAATCGGTAACTGGTTACAGTGTTCAGCAACTTCCTTGAGTTTATCGATATCGGAAAGATCCAACTCCGGATCTACCCCTTGAGTGAACAGGTTCAACGCCAGGTTGACGATATCCACGTTACCGGTACGTTCACCATTGCCAAACAACGTGCCTTCCACCCGCTGTGCGCCGGCCATCACTGCCAACTCTGTCGCTGCCACTCCGGTGCCACGATCATTGTGTGGATGCACACTGAGAATGACGCTGTCACGATGGCCGACATGGCTATCCATCCACTCAAGCTGATCCGCATACACATTCGGTGTTGCCATTTCCACCGTTGAGGGCAGATTGAGAATGACTTTGTGATCCGGCGTCGGCTGCCAGACATCACAAACTGCATTGCACACTTCCACTGCATAATCGAGTTCTGTGCCGGTAAAGCTTTCCGGCGAGTATTGATACCTGATCTCGGTACCCGACAACTTCTGTGCCCGCTCATGGACCAGTTTTGCTGCCTCAACGGCGATCTGCAAAACACCCTCGCGCTCAAGTCCGAACACGACCCGACGCTGCAAAGTTGAGGTGGAATTGTAGACATGCAGAATTACTTTCTGTGCTCCCTGAAGGCTTTCAAAGGTGCGATCAATAAGCTGCTCACGGGCCTGTGTCAAAACCTGAATCGCGACGTCGTCTGGAATCAGATCTTCATCAATGAGTTTGCGTACGAAATCAAAATCCGTTTGCGATGCAGCGGGAAATCCAACTTCAATTTCCTTAAAACCCATCTCAACCAGTGTCTTGAACATCCGCAGTTTACGTTCACTATCCATCGGATCGATAAGTGCCTGGTTACCATCGCGGAGATCCACGCTGCACCAGATGGGCGCTTTGGTAATCATTTTGCCTGGCCAGGCCCTGTTAGAAAGCTCTACAGGCTGAAAGGGGCGATATTTATTGATCGGCATTGACGCCATGACGGCATTCTCCATTGATATACTGGCTGCATAATAAACCAGGTGACGAACGACTACACCTGATCCACTGCCGTAAGCAGTTTTTCAAGTTCCGGCTCCCGGACATCCATGGTTTTCAACTCCAGTACCAGCCTCGCCAGATAATCCCGGCACCGCCCGTAGGCGCCCTCAGCCCGGCAGATCACCTGGGCCATGGAGGACGGATCCAAATCGTTCACATATAGATTGTGAGTACTATCAGCCACAAAGCCCAAGCCGCGTATACGCCGCCCTTGTCTGGTGTACAAGGGGATCCAGGTCGCCCGATAAACCCCGGTGCCCATTTCTCTGGACCACAGCTGGGTGAGTTGTTCATCGAGATGCTGCGGATCCATGCGCTGGGCAATCCCGGTACACCCTTGTGGCCCCGGTTCAATCCCCAGGCCCAACCCGGGTGCCAGGCGGTTGCCACGGGAACTGATGGTCCAAAAACAGTAACGGCGCGTAAATCCCGGAGCCAGGACCACACAACGCTGTACAGGTTCAAAGGCCGGATTCCACATTAAAGACCCATAAGCAAAAACCCAGATGTCGCCACCCGGCACAATCCCAGCTTTAACCTCCTGCAGCCGCTCCTGGCACTGTTTAGGTGTCAGGCGGGTAAAACTGTCCAGTTCAGGGTAGGGCAGCTTCGTCGCTGTGAATCCATCCATACCGCTCTACCCGACAAGCCCTTTAGAGTTGTTCTCTAAGTGCGCATGAGCAGCCTTTGAAATCCCGCAGGCTTGGAACACAGATGCAATTCGCAGGCAGTGCCTGAACATCGAGGTCCACCGTACCCTCGCCTCCAACCCAAAGCTCACAGCCAGCAGGTAAAGCCCGTGCCAGTCCGACTAAAGTCTCCTGCATTCCAGGCACAGCAGGCTTGGCACTGCATCCCAGCGCAACACAGCGTGCCTGGGTGCGAATCGCCGCAACCGCCAGATCCTCAGAAGGAATCTTCGACCCAAGATAAATACTATCCATGCCATCTGCCGCTGCCAGCATGGTGGTGATAAGCAGATCCAGTTCATGTTTTTGTCCAGGCAAACTTGCAAGGATCATGGTCGGCCCGCTGGCTCGGGCCTGATAGGCCCCCAGTAAAGTCAATACCGAGCAACGCACACAGCAATCGAGCAGGTGCTTTTGTGCCACACTCATTTCTCCGCGTTCGACCCGATCATTGACCGCCTGGAGTGCCGGCGCGATGATTTTGTCGGCAAAACACTCCGGTTCCAGCAAAGTGGCGGTTAAACCCAGTTCCTGACTGCATTCATCAGGTCGATAGCGATCTACTGCACCAACAATTCGACAGACCATGCGCCGAATCTCACCACTATGGCCAGGTTCATGGGCAGCTTGCTCTGCAACTTTACGCAAATCATTGAGGTTCAGATCGGCCAAACGTCCAATCGGATGTCCCAAATCCGTTGCCTGGCGTAATAATTTGAGCCGGTCCACGTCCTTTTGGGCGTAGACACGGCAACCGCGTTCATCACGCCTGGGACAGACAATATCGTAGCGTCTCTCCCAGGCACGAAGCGTTTCCGGATTGATACCGCTCAGGCGTGAAGCCGCTGTGATGCTATACATTTAATAATGTCCATACTTTGCACACAGATTTTGCATGTACAAAGCCTGTACATACAAAAAAATGGATTCTATACTCGTAGCTCACTTGATCCCGGAAAACTAAAAAAATACCGAGCCTGCAACCCAGGCCTGAAAATAGTCTAACCCAAACCGCCGGAGCCTGGTCATGGATAACGACTTCGAACACGACGGATTCCACGAGGTTTCCGCCCTGGAGGATTTGAGCGTACTCAGTACCTCAGAATCTTTGTCCCTGGAAGATTCCAGTGCCGATTCTCAGCTTGCAGATGGAACGGCCAGCGAAATCCTCCAGGAAGCAGAGACTCAAAGCCGCTACGGCAGTTACGGCGTTGTCATGCGGCAACGACCGTTACTCACAGCCGATCAGGAACTTACCCTTGGTCAGGAACTCGAAAACGCCCGCCAGGAGATGACCCAGGCACTGGTCCGGCTACCATTGTCCAGCCACTTGCTCGCCTGTGCCTGGGAGGAAGCCCTGGAAAGTGATCGGCCGATTTCAGAAATTCTACAGTGGCCCCTTGGGAAATCTGTAGCTAAAGATGAGTCAGGCGAGCACGAAGCTCCGCAGGGCACCGCCCACAACCCAAGAGTCCACATGAAATTGCTCTCTCAGCGCTACGGCAACTGGCTGCAGGGTCGCTCACGCCGCGGCAGCACGAATCCGGGTCGTTGCCCACCGGCATTACGTGATTTATTTCTGGATGCCGGACCCGCATTTGCAATGCTCAGCGAAATTCGTGCCCACTGCGAGACCGTGTTCGCACAACGCACCGATGCAGAACATCTGATCGGTACGGACAGTAACACCATACGACAAGCGTTAAAGCTTGCCAGACAGGCAGAGCATGACTTTCAGCATGCACGTCAGGTGATGTTTGAGTCCAATGTCAGATTAGTTTTCTACATCGCCGGGAAATTTATCAACAATGGCCTGTCCATGGATGATCTGGTCCAGGAAGGATCAATGGGGCTGCTACGGGCTGTGGAAAAATTCGATTTCCGCCTCGGCTACAAGTTTTCAACCTACGCCACAACCTGGGTGTGGCAGGCGGTCACCCGAGCCATCGCCAACCAACGCCGTACCGTGCGGGTACCGGCCCATTTACACGATAAAATGCTCAAAGTGCGCAGCCATGCTGCAGCCATGGAACAACGTCTCGAAAGGCCGCCTACCCAGGAGGAACTCATCGCAGATATCAACCTGCCCGCAGCAACCGTCAAACGCGCATTGGCCGCAGCACGTAGGCCATTGTCCCTCGATACCCCTCTAGGCCAGGAAGATAATACGACCTATGGCGATTTAACCCCCGATCCGACTCAGCGTCACGCCGATGAACCCGTTTTTGATCAACAAATCCGTCAACAACTTGAGCAGTTGCTGGATGAACTTCCGAGTCGGGAGTCACTGATATTGAAACTACGCCACGGCATAGGCGGCACAGAGACGCATACACTTGAACAAATAGGCGCCATTTTGAACATCACCCGGGAACGAACCCGGCAACTTCAGAACCGGGCTTTAAAAATTCTCCGTGGCCGTATGAATCCCGACCTCGCCAAGGCGCTGTCAGCCTGACTTACTTACCTTTCATCTTCTCAGTATTGCAGCACCTGAGGATCGATCTCCTTGGACCAGGCATCGATCCCACCGCTCAGATTGTACACATGACTAAAACCCTGGAGTCGGTAGTGCTCTGCGGCGGCGCGGCTACGCTGCCCGGTATGGCAGAAAAATACCACCGGGGTCTGCGCATCCACAGTTTCCAGTTCATAGTGGCCGGCGTCCCAAAGCGGTGTAGCCCCTGCCAATGATGCTTTTTCACGTTCATCATCCGGGCGCACATCATAGAGACGTAACGCTTCCCCTGCATCCAATCGTGCTTTGAGATCCTGCACGCTCAATTCCTGCACCACAGGAGGCGCGTTGGGGTTATCAACCTTAAATGCCTTGCCCTGTAACGTTTCTTCAATATCGACCTTCAGTCCTTTGGCTTTTTGTGCCGTAGCAACATCCATCAACACCTCAATACCATTGGCCAGGGCTGTGACTTCGCTGCCTTCGGCGGGCGCCAGATTGAAGTTATGTTGCCAACGGGCGTCGATAGACAGATGTAACTGCAGGCCCGGATTATCGTCCAGAGCACCTTGAATTGTGGCCACGGTAGCATCGCTCAAAAAAAGCTCAGGAGGTGTACGATCCGGCTTTTCCAGGCCCAGAATTTCATGCAGTTCACCATTGTTGAACATCTGCTTGGCGATATCACAGCCCCCCATGAATTCGCCGTTGATATACAGTTGCGGGATGGTCGGCCAATTGGAATAGTTTTTTATTCCATCGCGAATCACAGGATCTTCAAGCACGTTAAAGGTGCTGTAATGCGGTAACAGCGAATCAAGTATCCCGGCAGTCGCTGCTGAGAATCCACACTGCGGTTGCGCAGGCGTCCCCTTCATGAACAGCACCACCTGATCCTGGTGAACAATCTCATCTATCCGCTGGCGGGCTTGTTCGTCAAGGTTCATTTTTCTCTCCATTGGGCCTTACCAAAATGACCGTGCAATATAACCCATTTTGGTCCGGTGAGGATCTATTTTAGGACACACATGGACGGACCGACATTCACAACACAGGCCAATGCCGATGCCGTAGACTAGGGACTTGGCCCAATCTGTCCCAGGAATCATGACCTTTCCGCCACTTCCCGAAGCCCATGCCATCGCTGTGATTATATTCACGCTGATCGCATTGTTCCTGTTTACCCGTGACCGCATTGCTCTGGAAACGTCCAGCCTGGCTGTTATTACCATTCTGGCCGTCGGATTCTCGCTCTTCCCAATGCCGGAGCCGGCTGCTGATGCTGCAACCACAGCACTCACCGGGAAATTCCCGCCAATCCACGCGGAATCTTTTTTTACCGGGTTTGGTCATGAAGCCTTGATAGCCGTTTGTGGCCTGATGATCACCGGCCAGGGTCTGGTGCGTACCGGTGCCCTGGAACCAGTTGGCCGGACATTGGCGAAGCTTTGGAGCCTCAGTCCAGGACTGTCCCTGTTACTCACCTTGGTTGTCGGCGCCAGTCTCAGCGCTTTTGTCAACAATACCCCTATTGTGGTGCTGTTGCTGCCTATATTAATCAGTGTCTCATTACGCACACGAACATCGGTCAGCGGTATGTTGATGCCCATGGGCTTTGCCACGTTGGTTGGTGGCATGGCGACAACGATCGGCACTTCAACCAACTTGCTGGTTGTCGCCATTGCCGCTGATTTGGGCTTGCGCCGGTTTGGAATGTTTGATTTTGCACCACCAATTCTTGTTGCCGGTGGCGTCGGTATTGTCTATTTATGGCTGGTTGCGCCACGTTTGCTTCCTGAACGCGAAGGTGCGCTGGTTGATGCCTCACTCAGGGTGTTTTCAGCCCGTCTGAACATTACTGAAAACAGTATTTGCGAAGGGAAAACTCTGGCGGAAATTATTAAAAAGACAGAAAACCAGCTTAAAGTCCACCGCATCCGCCGTGGTGAAGGCGCACACCTTATGCCATTGCCTGATGCAGTCATTCGTGCAGGGGATCAGTTGGTGGTGCGTGATACGCCGGCAAACCTGAAAGAATTCGAAAATATTCTCGCTGCAGATCTGTTCTCCGGCGACACCCGGGTTGATGAAGAGCATCCTTTGTCGGCACCGGATCAGCAACTGGCGGAAATTGCTGTTTTTTTCGGATCGTCCCTGGAGGGCAGGAGCCTACGTGCGACCCGCTTCATGGAGCGTTTCCAGGTTGCGGTGCTGGCCCTGCACCGAGCCGGGCGTGACTTCATTTCTCCCCAGCGGGAACTGGCCGATATCGAACTGCGGGTGGGTGACGTACTGCTGGTACAAGGCGCCCGGGACCAGGTCGGGGAATTGAAAAAAATCAGTGAACTGCTGGTTCTCGATGCGACTGCGGATCTGCCTCATGGACGACTGGCGCCGTTGGCATTGATCATCATGAGTGCCGTTGTCACCAGCGCAGCGTTCGGCTTGCTGCCGATTGCCGTCAGTGCTGTATGTGGTGCCCTGCTGATGATCATCAGCGGTTGCCTGAGTTGGCGCGATGCCGTGCAGGCCCTCAGTACCCAGATCATCCTCATTGTGGTCGCCAGTCTTGCCCTCGGCAGCGCTCTGCTGGCCACAGGAGCAACACTGTATCTGACCGACGTCTTCCTGGCGCTGCTAAACGGCGCCTCGCCGCATGTGGTTATAAGCGCATTGATGCTGCTGATGGCCATTGTAACCAATGTTGTTTCCAATAATGCCGCAGCGGTGATTGGCACGCCCATCGCAATCAGCGTTGCCAACAAGCTGGGATTGCCGGCTGAGGCGTTTGTACTGGCCGTTCTGTTCGGGGCCAATCTGAGCTACGCCACACCGATGGCCTATAAAACCAATCTGCTGGTCATGAGTGCGGGCCGTTATACATTTGGAGATTTTCTCCGCGTGGGGATCCCTTTGATACTGCTGATCTGGGCGATTCTTTCCTTTCTTTTACCCCGCATGTATGGTTTTTGAATACGCGGGGTGTTGTACGTTAATATCAAACCTGAGCCTGATAAACTCGTCAGTTGCCGGAGCTCATTATGCGCATTGTCGCCAGCCTTATCCTGATCACCGCCATCGCCATCACGCTGTGGTTTTTCGAATACTTCCGGCCTTCCGGCGAACCGGCCACACCGCCCGTCAGCACCCTCGCTCGACCTGGCTCCGAAGCAGGCACTCAAAACTCTACATCTGCGGCGTCCTTGCCTGCTCAAACTGCTGCGGCGCCTGCACCCTCAAGCGTGACTGCGGCCAGCAACCCTGCTGTGGCAAAGGTGGAACGGCAGGCGAAAAAATTTGTCGCCAAACTTACGGCCCCCGAGCCGACGCCAATCCAGGTAGAGAAGGCTGATAACTTCGTTACCGGTGATCAATTATTTTCGCTGATTCCAAAATCAGCCAGCCAGGAAACAACGGTCAAGGACGTTATCGAAGACAAATCACTGCAACCGCAGAGCGCCATAACCATTGTCAAACACATTGAGCAGGTGCAGCGTGTCAGCCCGGAAAAACTCATCGCCAGCAGCGCCGGAAATCTTGATCAGCCCGTCAAACAGCTGATTGATGAAAAGGTCGTTGCTACCACGGTACGAAAAGTGCTTGCGGCCGCAGGAAAGGCACCTGACAAACCCATCGACATCGTGACCAACGTCGATTACTACGAGCAGACAACGCCGGCTGAACTTTCCGCTGAACTCAAAAGCAACGACGGACTCAAAGCCAAAAGCATCATCACCGTCATAAAAAAACCACATGGGCTGGAAGCCGCCAGCATGGGCGAACTGATGCGCGCCCAGAAACCAACCCCTGGCATAACAGACTCCCCAGAGCAAAAGACGGTCATCGAAGATCAATTGTTTTATGTCCGCACGGTGCGCCCGGATGATGCCCAGGGCATATGGGGAATTGTGCAGGAAGGCATTATCAAAAACTTTGCCCGGGGGATGGCTGTTCGCCGGGGCCGCGAAATCAACACCTATAAGGTTGATATACCCAGAGACTCCGATGAAATGATTGCCGGCAAGAGCAGCTCATTCCTTGGCAAGCTCATCTATCGCAAGACCACCGAATCCTATGTGTTCAATTTTCGCCAGAATCGTATGGGGCGCAACCCGAACCGGATACGTCCCGGCCAGGAAATTGTCATTATCAACTTCAAGCCCGAAGAACTGATCGGCATCTACAAACATTTTGTTGCCCAGCGAGGTTAAAGCCGGAACTGTTGTGGACATTCTGCCCCATGCAGTTTCGCTTGAGAACTAACCCATAAAAACCACTTAGATCTCTTCCAGTTCAATCAGGGTGCCGTCAAAATCCCCTGGATGTAAAAACACCACAGGTTTGCCGTGCGCACCCGTACGAGCCTGACCATCGCCCAGGACCCGCGCACCCTTAGACTGCAATTGTGCGATCGCCTGGGCCAGATCCGTCACTTCATAACAAATATGGTGCATCCCCCCTCCTGGATGCCGCTCGAGAAATTTACCGATGGGGGATGCCTCGCCAAGCGGATGCAGTAACTCGATTTTTGTATTTGGCAATTCCACAAATACACAGCTCACACCATGCTCCACAAGCGCCTGAACCTTTGAGACCCGGGCGCCAAACTGCTCACGATACGTGCGTGCTGCCGCACCCAGATCCGCGACTACAATGGCAATGTGATTGAGCTTTCCGATCATCTTACAGCCCTGAGTTGATAATAATCGCGCAGCAGTTTTTTAGCTGCGACTCCCGGTGGCAGTACTCCCGCGGCCACATCACGTTCAATCTCTGGCAGCGCCTTCGCCAGAGATGAATCCTGGTGAAGATTCTCAAGCAACGTTTCGGTAATTTCCGACCACAAGGCATTGCGCGCCTGCGCCGCACGCTTCGCCTGGAATTGACCGGAATCGATGTGTTGTTGCATAAACTCGCTGATTTGATCGCTGACTCCGGCTATCCCTTCACCTGTCAACGATGAGCACATCTGCGCCCTGGCTGGGCCGTCCTTGCGCCGCCCCGTCAACAGGCCCATCGCTCTGCGATAGTCTGCAACCGTATGGCGGGCGACGTTGAGCATTTCCCCGTCAGCTTTGTTCACCAGCAACAGGTCAAGCAATTCCATAATGCCGCGTTTGATCCCCTGCAGTTCATCACCACCGGCAGGTGGCAACAGTACGATGAACATATCGGTCATTGCCGCAACCGCACTTTCCGATTGGCCAACGCCGACTGTTTCCACCAGAACGCGGTCAAATCCAGCAGCCTCACACAAGACAATGCAATCACGAGTATGGCGGGTGACACCGCCGAGTGTCGATCCGGCGGGAGATGGCCTGACGAAAGCACGGGTATCGCGGCTTAACATCTCCATACGGGTTTTATCTCCCAGTATAGATCCACCACTGAGGCTCGAACTGGGATCGACTGCCAATACAGCAAGGCTGTGTCCCGCATCCAGCAGCTGTTGTCCGAAGATTTCAATGAAGGTGGATTTTCCCACCCCGGGCGCACCGCTGATGCCAAGTCGCCATGCTGAATCGGTCCCCGGAGTCAGACAACAAAGCAACTCGTCGGCGACCTGCCGGTGATCTGCACGGGTGGACTCCACCAACGTAATCGCCTTGGCCAAAGCCCGTCGCGAACCTGACCGCAACTCATCGGCAAGTGCTTGAGCGCGGTGCTGCACTGGGGCACTGTTCATCTGTCAGCACTCATTCGAAAGCAATAATTTTCTCATCCACGGCAAGACTGTCACCGACGTTCACCAAAATCTCCTTGACGACTTTATCGGCGACGGCACGCAGTACATTTTCCATTTTCATCGCTTCGATAACGGCCAGTTCCTGCCCGGCTTTTACCTCATCACCAACGTCGACATTCAAGGACAACAACAATCCGGGCATCGGTGACAGCACAAATGCCGACAAATCAGGGGGCGCCTTGATCGGCATGAGTTCGAACAGCTTTGCTTCCACAGGTGACAATACCAATACATCGGTACAGCACCCGGCATGGGTAAACTGATATCCAAGTCCTTTGCGAAGGACCTGGAAGGTATAGTGCTCACGATCAATATCAGCTTCAAAAAGGACTTGACCACAGTGCCAGTCGCTGCGGACGTCAAGACACGCATCACCCTGGCATATTTTTATCTGATCGTTTTCCCGGTGCACCGTACACGGATATTGCTGACCGTCGATAACCACGACCCAGTCATCAGGAACAATGCGTTCAAAACCAACCATCTGGCCTTCGATCCCTGCCGCCCGTTGCCGGTAATAGGCATGAACCCAGGCGGCGGCAGCCACCAGAACAGCTGCCGGCGTTCGCCTGTCCACTTCGAGATTGAACCCATCCGGGTATAGCTCATCGATAAAGTGTGTGGTCAGTTGCCCTTCCTGAAAACGTGGCTGGTTAATCACGTTGGCCAGAAACGACAGGTTGGTTGATACCCCCTGAACATAAAAACCATCCAGGGCCGCACTCATCGCCACCATGGCCTGCTTGCGATCCGTACCGTGGGTAATGAGTTTGGCCAGCATCGGGTCATAGTACATGCTGACCTCGCCGCCCTCTTCCACGCCAGTGTCAAGGCGCACACCCGGGATGTTCTGTGGCGGTATAAAGCGAACCAGGCGGCCTGTGGAAGGCAGAAAACCGCGTACCGGATCTTCCGCATATAATCGGCACTCCATGGCCCAACCATTTAACGGCACCTGATCCTGTTCAATCGGCAAGGCCTGTCCGGCAGCGACCTGTAACATGAGTTCGACCAGATCCAATCCGGTCACTGCCTCGGTTACAGGGTGCTCCACCTGCAAACGGGTATTCATTTCCAGGAAGTAAAAATTCCGCTGGTTATCAGCAACAAACTCCACGGTTCCCGCTGAGCAATAACCGACCGCCTTGGCAAGCATGACGGCCTGTTCACCCATTCTTGCCCGGGTCTTTGCATCGAGTAATGGTGACGGGGCTTCCTCAATGACTTTTTGATGGCGGCGCTGAATTGAACATTCGCGCTCACCAAGGTGGATCACATTGCCCTGTCCATCCGCAATGATTTGGATTTCGATATGCCGGGGGTTCTGGACGTACTTCTCTATAAACATCCGGTCATCGCCAAAACTGCTGCGTGCTTCACTTGTGGCCCGTTCGAAACCTTCACGGCACTGCGCTTCATCCCAGGCCACGCGCATCCCTTTGCCACCGCCGCCTGCACTTGCCTTGAGCATGACGGGATAGCCAATTTGGGCCGCAACCTCAACAGCATGGTCTGCATCGCGAAGAACATCAGTGAATCCGGGGATCACACTGACGCCAGCGTCCTGGGCGATTTGTTTGGATCGAATTTTGTCACCCATCGCGACGATGGCATCCGGACCCGGACCTATAAAGCGGATTCCGGCATCACGCAGTGCTTCGACAAAGCCGGCATTTTCCGATAAAAAACCATAACCGGGATGTACCGCCTCGGCCCCTGTGGTTCGACAGGCCTCGATAATCTTTGCCGTGAGCAGATAGCTTTGTGTGGAAGCGGCAGGACCGATACAAACAGCCTCATCTGCCATTTGTACATGCAGTGCCCGCCTGTCCGCCTCCGAGTAGACTGCCACAGTGGCAATTTTCATACGCCGGGCCGTAGCCATGATGCGACAGGCAATTTCGCCGCGATTTGCAATAAGTATTTTCTTGAACACTATTTTATAACGGCAGATTGCCGTGCTTTTTCCACGGGTTATCGAGAGATTTGTCACGCAACATCGCCAACGACCGGCAGATCCGTTTGCGGGTTGAATGCGGACTGATGACGTCATCAATGTAACCACGGTGACCGGCTATAAACGGATTGGCAAATTGTTCGCGGTACTGTTCGGTCCGGGCATCAAGCTTTTCAGGGTCGTGGGCATCTTCACGGAAGATGATTTCCACTGCCCCTTTCGGACCCATAACCGCAATTTCAGCGCTCGGCCAGGCAAAGTTCACATCCCCGCGCAGGTGTTTCGAACTCATCACATCATAGGCGCCACCATAGGCCTTACGAGTGATCACTGTGACTTTTGGGATTGTAGCTTCTGCATAAGCGTACAGTAATTTAGCGCCATGTTTAATAATACCGCCATACTCCTGGTCAGTGCCCGGCATAAAGCCAGGCACATCCACCAGCGTTATCACCGGGATATTAAAGCAATCACAAAAGCGCACAAAACGCGCTGCCTTGAGGGACGAATCAATATCCAGGCAACCGGCCAATACCATCGGTTGATTGGCAACAAGGCCCACCGGGTGACCGTCCATCCGAGCCAAGCCGACAATTATATTTTTGGCAAAATCCGGCTTGATCTCGAAAAAATCCTCATCATCGACGATCTTTAGTATCAACTCAGACATATTGTAGGGCATGGCAGAATTTTCCGGAATCAACGTGTCGAGGGATTTCTCGATACGTTCCGGGCTATCCTCACTTGGCCTTAAAGGGGGGCTCTGGGTATTGTTGGCTGGCAGATAGTTAATGAACCGGCGCACCATCATGAGCGCCTCCAGATCATTTTCAAAGGCCCGATCGGCAACACCCGAAACACTGGAATGAGTCACCGCGCCACCGAGTTCCTCGGCACTCACCACCTCGTGAGTCACCGTCTTGACCACATCCGGGCCGGTAACGAACATGTAGGAACTGTCCCGGACCATAAAAATAAAGTCCGTCATAGCCGGGCTGTACACAGCCCCGCCCGCACAAGGCCCCATGATCAATGAGATCTGCGGCACAACACCGGAAGCCATCACATTGCGTTGAAATACTTCTGCATAACCCCCTAATGAGGCGACACCTTCATGGATCCGTGCGCCGCCCGAATCATTTAAACCAATCACCGGTGCGCCGACCTTCATGGCCTGATCCATTATCTTGCAGATCTTTTCCGCATGCGCCTCGGACAGCGAACCACCGAAGACCGTGAAGTCCTGGCTGAAAACGAACACCAGACGACCATTGACCGTGCCATAGCCGGTGACCACGCCATCGCCTGGAATACTGTGCTTGTCCATACCGAAGTCCGCGCAACGGTGTTCGACAAACATATCCCATTCTTCAAAACTACCTTGATCCAATAACAACTCAATACGTTCGCGGGCGGTGAGTTTACCTTTCGCATGTTGGGCATTGATGCGCCGTTCGCCGCCACCCAGGCGCGCTGCCTGGCGATTTTCTTCAAGCCGTTTAAGTATCTCCTGCATACTGATATCTCTGGATTATTCTTATCTTTACCGCCATGCCTGGAAAGAATCAGGCGGATCCTTAGGGTCCGCCGCAAAATAACTGCGCAATCTGGCAAACCGCCTTCGGGCCATCTTTGA
>CAZAWX010000051.1:11648-18524 GCA_964488985.1 uncultured Ectothiorhodospiraceae bacterium | reverse complement strand
GGTTCGGTGCGTAGGTTTTGTTCGGTCTGTTCCGACCTGCCGTGCAAGCACTCGCAAGGTTCGATGTTGAGACTCAGGTTCACGGGCGTTGACCGTATTTGTGTTTCCGAATCACTGTCAATTTGCCAGTTATCTGGCGATAGTGGGCCTGTGAGTTGTGAAACTCGGTTATCATCAGCGGTCCCGCAGGGGTGAATAGGCGAAGCTTGTATCTGGAGGAGCGTGAATGTTGACCAAGGTGAAAATCAACCCTGCGGTTGATCCTGCCGGTGCCCGGCAGAAACTGGCCGATACCGTAGAGCGTCTTTACCGGCGTGGTGCGGTGCGCCCACTAAAAAGGGTCCTGTCCAAACTTCACCCCGCAGATTTGGCGGCCGTCTGTGCGTTGTTACCCGATGCTCACGTGATTCCGGTGTTTGATGCCATTCCGGATATCGAATTGGCCGCTGAAGTTCTGATGGAACTTGATGATCGGGATCGGGAAAATATTTTTGAGGAAAAGCGCATTGAAGATCTGGTGCCGATCCTCGAGCAGTTACCGCCGGATGAACTCACCGATCTGATCCAGGAACTCGATCCGGATAAGGCCCAGCACCTGTTAGCGCTGTTGGAACACGAGAGCAAGCAGGAAGTCGAGGACCTGATGCGCTTCACCCCGGATACGGCGGGGGGCATCATGACCACCGATTACTTTTCCCTGAGCGAAGACGTCTCGGTGGAAGATGCAATCAGTAAGGTGCGTCATTCCTATGATGTTGAAATGGTATTTTATCTGTATGTGACCGATGCCGAGGAACACTTGGCAGGGGTGGTTTCATTACGCCAACTGCTGCTTGCAAATGCAGATCAATCGTTACACGACATCATGAATTCGCGGGTGATCAGTGTGCATACCAGCACCTCGCAGGAGGATGTGGCAGGCCGGGTCGATAACTACCAACTCCTGGCGATACCGGTAGTTGATGACGATAACGTGCTGGTCGGCATGGTGACTGTCGATGACGTGATTGAGGTTATCGAAGAAGTTACGACGCGTAACATGCTGCGCATGGCGGGTACAGATGAGTCGGAAACGCAGACGGAATCACCCATCAAAATAGCCCAAATCCGCTTGCCATGGTTGTTGGCCGCATTCATTGGTGGTCTCCTCGCTACGGCAGTGGTCAAGCAATATGAGTCAATGTTGATGCAGGTATTGGCATTGAGTGCTTTTTTACCCGTGGTTATGGGCATGGCAGGTAATGTTGGTGTCCAGGCAGCGACCGTGGCGGTGCGCAGTCTGGCAACGGGTGCTCTGAGTCTGGAAGATGCGGGAGCGGAATTATTCAAGGAATTGCGTGTTGGTTTGTTACTAGGCTTGTTCTATGGTCTGGCGCTGGCCGCATTCAGCTGGATATTTTTTGACGATATTCAACTTGCCGAAGTGGTGGGTCTGACCTTGCTGGTGAATATGGGCGCCGCTGCTGTTTTAGCGATCCTGCTGCCGTTATTGTTTCATCGCGTCGGTATCGATCCCGCTATCGCTACTGGGCCCTTCGTCACCACCGCGATCGATGTTCTGGGGGTACTCAATTATTTCATGATTGCGAGTTTGATCATGGATTTGGCGTGACGCAGAGTTTTACAACCCGTCTGGCGGTAGACATCGGCGGCACGTTTACCGATATAGCCCTGTCGAATCGGGCCGGGATTTATACCGCGAAAGTTTTGACCACCGCCGCAGATCCTGAGCTGGGAGTGTTACTGGGAATCGGGCAGGTGTTAGCCGCAGCCAGCATAAATGCGGATGCAATACAGGTCCTAATCCACGGCACTACGCTGGCAACCAATGCCATTATCGAGCGCAAGGGGGCGAAGACTGGATTATTGGTAACCCGTGGGTTTCGCGACGCGGTGGAAATGGCCTATGAAAACCGCTTCGAACAATATGACATTAATGTTGCCAAGCCCCTGCCGCTGGTACCGCGGTATTTACGCCTGGAAATAATGGAACGCATCGGTGCTAACGGCCAAGTGTTGTTGCCCTTGGATATGGCCAGTGTCGACGTTGCGCTTGATGAATTACAGGCACAAGGTGTGGAGAGCATCGCCGTTGGACTCATGCACTGTTATGCCAATCCCTGTCACGAGCAAAAAATCGCAATCCGGGTGCGGGAACGATGGGGCAATATTGCGTTAAGTCTGTCCAGCGAAGTCTGTGCCGAGATTCGTGAGTACGAGCGGTTTTCAACCACCTGCGCCA
This sequence comes from uncultured Ectothiorhodospiraceae bacterium, assembly GCA_964488985.1. Lineage (GTDB taxonomy): Bacteria > Pseudomonadota > Gammaproteobacteria > HK1 > HK1 > CAZAWX01. Next base: position 16,282 of record CAZAWX010000051.1, on the reverse strand, counting down.
ATGCCTATGTTCAGCCATTGATGGCGGGTTATATCGGCCGTTTGGCCGATGGGCTTACCGCCCTGGGGTTGCGATGTCCCTTGTTGCTCATGACCTCCGGTGGGGGCCTGACGACCGTTGCAACCGCCATGCGATTTCCGATCCGGTTGGTGGAATCAGGTCCCGCTGGGGGGGCGATTCTGGCCTGCGAGGTCGCAAGGGAACTGAACCTGGAGACGGTACTGTCATTTGACATGGGCGGGACTACCGCGAAAATTTGTCTCATCGATGGGGGTGAGCCACAGAGTTCGAGAACCTTCGAGGTTGACCGGGTGCACCGCTTTACCCGGGGCAGTGGTTTGCCATTGCGCATTCCGGTGATCGAGATGGTGGAGATAGGCGCCGGTGGTGGTTCCATTGCCAGTGTCGATACCCTCGGCAGAATTCAGGTCGGTCCGCAAAGCGCAGGTTCAATCCCGGGTCCGGCCTGTTATGACCAGGGTGGGCAGCAGGCAACGGTAACGGATGCCGATCTGCTGCTGGGACGAATCGATGCTGAGGATTTTGCCGCAGGTGATATGCAATTGAATCTGCAGGCGGCGCACGAGGCGCTTGAACGCAGTGTCGGCTCTGGCTTGAACCTTGAGCGCCATCTCGCTGCGTTGGCGCTCAGCGAGGTCGTGGATGAGAACATGACCAATGCCGCCCGGGTTCATGCCATAGAACGTGGCAAAGACCTCGCCTCGAGAACCCTGGTTGCATTCGGTGGCGCAGCGCCTTTGCATGCAGCAAGGTTGGCGGAGAAACTCGGCATGGACCGGGTGATTATCCCCGGACATGCCGGGGTTGGCTCAGCCATTGGCTTTCTGAGTGCACCGGTTTCCTACGAGGTGGTGCGTAGCCGTTATCAACGGTTGTCTAGTTTCAATGCTGAAAACTTGAACGGTCAGCTTGCTGAGATGCGTGAGGAAGCCCTGGCAGTGGTACGCCTGGGGGCCGGTGATGTGCCCTTGACGGAGCGCCGTATTGCCTATATGCGTTATGTTGGCCAGGGCCATGAGGTCGAAGTGCAGTTACCGAACCGGGCGTTCACCTGTGGTGATGAAAAAACCTTACAGGATGCCTTCGAGACAATTTATACTGAACGTTATGGGCGAACGATTCCCGGTATGGATGTTGAAGCCCTGACCTTTGCCCTGACCTTGAGCGCGCATGTTTTCCACTTGCAATTAACATCAGCCGCAAAAATAACTGAACAAATAACTGAACAAAATACCAGTCTTAATATATCGCATCGGGCGTTGTTCAATGTGCGTCTTGCTGATTATAAACAAGTGCCGGTTTACCGGCGGGCACAACTGGATTCGGGTTACACACTCGCTGGACCGGCGTTGATTACAGAAGCCCAGACCACCACTGTGGTGGGTGAGCACTTTAACGCCCGCATTGAAGGGGCCATGATCGTTCTGGAGCGTAAGCCATGAACACAAATTCAACCTTGGCAAAGATTCACCAGCAACTGATGTGGAATCGCCTGCTGTCGGTGGTGGAAGAACAGGCCCAGACGCTGATCCGTACGGCATTTTCCAATACCGTGAGAGAAGCAGGTGATCTATCCGCCGGAATTTTCGATCTTAACGGCCGTATGCTGGCCCAGGCCGTGACGGGCACACCAGGTCATGTCAACGCCATGGCGGCATCGGTGGGGTTTTTTATCGACAAAATCCCCACCTCGACCATGTGCGAAGGTGACGTCTACCTGACCAATGATCCCTGGTTGGGGACAGGTCATCTTCACGACTTTACGGTGGTCTCACCCACATTCAAAAATGGACGGCTGGTGGCGTTGTTTGCCTCAACCTCGCATGTGGTCGATGTCGGCGGGCTTGGCTTTGGTCCCGATGCGCGGCAGGTTTATGAGGAAGGCATCCACCTTCCAATCATGCGTTTTGCCAGCCGCGGTGATGTCAATCAAAGCCTGCTGGAAATTGTCCGGGCAAATGTCCGTGAACCTGTGCAGGTGGAAGGGGATTTCTATTCTCTGGCCGCCTGTAATGAAACCGGGTCCCGGCGACTGCTGGCGATGCTGGATGAATTCGAGTTGGACGATGTACAGGCGCTGGGTGATTTTATTATCGACAGTTCCCGGCGCTCGATGCTCGATGAGGTGGCAGGATTGGCCGAGGGCACTTATCGCCATTCCATGCGCGTTGACGGTTATGAGGAAGCCGTTGATCTGGTGGCCAGTTTACGGATTGGCAAGTCCGGTATTGACATTGATTTCACGGGCACATCACGAGTGTCATCATTTGGTATCAATGTCCCGCTGACCTACACCCAGGCCTACGCTTCTTTCGGCGTGCGCTGCGTGGTGGGTTCCACTATTCCAAACAATGCCGGGTCACTGGCCCCGGTGCGGGTGACGGCACCTGAGGGTTGTATTCTCAATGCCCCACCTCCGTGTGCCGTGGCGGCGCGTCATGCTATTGGGCAGATGTTGCCAGATGTGGTACTGGGGGCACTGGAGCAGGCTCTGGATGGCCAGGTCCCGGCCGAAGGAACTTCATGCTTGTGGAATCCGGTGTTGTATGCAGGCCATGGCATCGCCGGGCGTTTTGAAAATGCCACACCCTTTACCGTTACGCTATTTCACAATGGTGGTACAGGGGCGCGGCCCAGCAGTGATGGGTTGTCGGCAACCTCTTTCCCTTCGGGGGTGCGCAATACGCCGGTGGAAATCAACGAATCAATCGCCCCCATCGTGGTCTGGCGCAAAGATTACCGAATCGATTCAGGGGGCGGCGGGCGCTATCGGGGTGGACTCGGTCAGGTGATGGAAATCGAGAGCCTCGAGAATGCACCGTTCGCCATGTCCTCCATGTTTGACCGGGTCCGATATCCGGCCCGGGGACGCAGAGGTGGCGGGCCGGGCCAACTCGGTGAAGTTTGCCTGCAGCCCTCTGGAGTGCCGCTGAACGCCAAAGGCCGTCAGTCCATTCCTGCCGGGGAGCGTCTGGTGATGGCAATGCCCGGCGGTGGCGGCTACGGCGATCCATTGCAACGGGATGTAAATTCAGTCTGTACGGATGTGCTTAACGGCCTGGTCAGCCCAGGTGCAGCTGCGGCTTTGTATGGTGTGGTCGTGGATACCCATGGCCAACTCGATGTGCAGGCGACGGCCGCATTGCGTGAAAAAATGTCGATGCAAAATGAGGCCGTGTCATGATGATGATCACCAGGTCCATCTGGATTATTGCCCTTTTGCTTCTAACCGCCTGCACGAATGTACCGTTAAAACGTGATGATCCGCTAATCGGAAAAATTTATGCGGCGGCCAGCAAGCAGCAAATCGAAGTTGAAGATCTCTATCGGCCGATGGAAAAATCCCAGGTTATTTACCTCGGCGAAACCCACGATAACCCCCGTCATCATGAACTACAGCTTAATATTCTTAACACCCTGATTAAAAAAGGCCATCGCCCGGCTTTGGGCTTTGAGTTTTTCAGCGTAGAGCAAACCGCCTATTTGTTGAACTACACACAGTCCAAGCCAGGCAAAACAGGCAGGCCATCAACAGCGAATGCGCTTGCCAGGCTGCGTAGGCAATTGGGTTGGGGTTCGCGTGATGAAGCCTGGGGCTTTTACTCACCTTTATTGAAGCTGGCAAAAAAATACCAACTCCACGTTTTCGGCACAGATCTGGCGGCGGGCCTCAGTCTGCGTTTAAGCCGCGTGGGACTGTCGGGTTTGAGTTCATTGGAGCGGCGTTTGCTGTTTCCGAGTGGCTTCGTAAATGCCGACTACCGGCAATTGATGTACAAAAGTTTTACTGCAGCCCATTGTGGCTGGAGTCAACCGCAATTGCTGCAACGCCTGTATGAAACCTGGGTGGCTCGCAATGATGCAATGGCGATGTCGATCAGTAACGTTTTAAATGAGCATTCCGGCGAGCCTGTGGTGATGATTCTCGGATCCGGTCATGTGGCGAACAACATGGCGGTCTATGAGCGGGTTTCGAAATTGGTTCCAGGGGTGAGGCAATTGAACTTGGGCTTTGTCCCCGTGGCACGAAAAGCGCAGACAGCCGATGAATATATGCGCCCTGTAATGATCAACGAAACCCGGTTTGCACCTCAACATCAATACCTGTGGTTTACTCAGCGTGTGAGTTATATTGATCCTTGCGAACGGTTCAGTGCGCAACTCAAAAAGCATTCAGGCTAACCAGGAGTATGGCGATGCAATACAGGTGGCTGGGCCGCACAGGGATACAGGTTTCGCGATTGTGCTTTGGCACCATGTTCTTAGATCAAAACATCCCACTGATAGGCTTGAGGATCAAGCCTGAGAGCCTGATGAGCAATGGAAATCAGATCCTATACAGAAGATGACCGACACCGGGTAGTGCGGTTGTGGAAAAAAGTATTTGCGGATGACCCGCCACACAATGAGCCTCATGCCGTTATCACTGCCAAGCTAAAAGTGGATGAGTTACTGTTCGTTGCCACGGACAATGGGACTCTGGTCGGAACGGTGATGGCGGGCTACGATGGCCACCGGGGCTGGCTGTACAGTGTCGCGGTGGATCCGAATCACCGAAAAAAGGGGATAGGTAGACAACTGGTGGAACATGCGTTGACGGTATTGCACGGGCG
>CAZAWX010000051.1:0-11548 GCA_964488985.1 uncultured Ectothiorhodospiraceae bacterium | reverse complement strand
GCCGGGGAGGATGCTGGACCCGCCGCCATGATCAAGGGGTTGCAGGACAAACGCTTTGCCATTATCGAAATGCCAATGCAAGGTGTTGCTTTGACCGATCCCTTGCCGGCGCTGGATACGGTACCGTTTCTGGCCATGAATTATCCCCGGGCAGAAAAATTATGGCGAGTGGTGCGACCGCGTTTGGTTGCGGCACTCAAAGCCCGTGGATTACATCTTCTGTACGCAATTACAACCTCACCTCCCGCCATCATCAGTCAGCGTCCGTTTGCGCACGTGGCAAATTTCACTAACGCAATTATTCTCGATTCCGCCGTCACGCTGAGAACTCTGGCCGAGATCACGCGAGCGCAACTATTACGCGTCAAGGCAGGATCTGTTGCCAGTGCTTTCAAACATAAAGGCATCGATTTTATTTTCGTTTCACCTTCTCAGGGTGTCAACGATCAGATTTGGAACTACGCCCAAATCTACACTCCGCTGCCGGCCTGGTTTCCCAAACATCTGCTACTGATGAATGAATCTGAGTTTGCACAACTGGATAAATCATTGCGCACAACGCTTACGCTGACTGCGTTGCAAGCGGAGCGCAGTGCCTGGTCGGCAAGCGAGCAACGCAACCAGGAATTAATTCAAAAACTGCGTGACCAGGGTATGCACATTGCCAAACCCTCTGTGGACCTGCAACTTCAGCTGCAGGCACTGGGGCGAAAACTGCTGTTTTCCTGGTCGCAAAACGCCGGTGACGCGGGCGCTCGACTGGTTGAAGATTATTATGCCATTCGCTAAACATATGATCATTTGATGCCGGGCGCTGTCCTGTCCTGGCTTGGCCGCCATGCCCCTTTGATCCTGGCCGCCGGCATTTTTATTGGCCTTGTCGCCCAGGAATTGGCGCAGCTATTGCGGCCTGCTGTGCCAGCCGCAGTGGCGGCCTTGATGATCCTCGCTTATCTGCGTGTTCGTTTTGGCGATTTACGCACGGAGTTGCTGCAGCCTCGCTTATTGTTGATCAGCGCAGGAATGTTGCTGATCTCTCCCATCGTGGTTTGGTGGTTGTGCCTGTTGCTGGGGGTGCCGGCAGTATTGAGCACTGCCATGGTCCTCGGGGCGGCGTTGCCGACGCTGTTTTCTTCCCCTTCGATGGCCCTGCTGCTCGGACTCGATGGGGCTCTGGCACTGGCTACGCTTCTCATCACCATGATGTTGACGCCATTTACTCTGGCACTGGTCGCAGCAGTATTGCTGGATTTTGATTTGGCAATTTCGCCCTTGAACCTGATGTTGCGTCTGGCCGTGTTTCTGGGTGGTTGCATGCTGGTGGGAATGTTGATTCGCCGCTGGATAGGTACCGAACGTGTGCGACGCAACAACTCCCAACTCGATGGGATTTCAGTGTTGGTGCTGCTGATTTTTGCGATTTCCATCATGGATGGGATCCCGGCGGTTTTTCTGGAAAACCCACAACGGATTGTGTATTTTGTTATAGCGGCATTTGCCATGAACATGGGCCTGCAACTCTTTTCAGGCGCACTTTGCCTTGGTTTGGGCCGGCGCCGGGCATTGACTTTGGGGTTTATCAGTGGCAACCGTAGCCTGGGCCTGTTACTGGCAGTTCTACCGGCATCTGCTGATCCAGGTCTGGCATTATTTTTTATTCTAGGACAGTTCCCTATTTACATATTGCCTGCCGCTTTGGCGCCGTTGTACCGCAAAGCAGTGTAACGGGCCTGTACAACCCGGCGCGCCAATTACAGTTGCTTGAGTCGGGAGGGATCCAGTATAGCGAGCACAATCGTCGCTTTCGACTCCAGATGTCGCCCGATCTGATCACGGAAAAGTCAGAGATGTTTCTGGGGATTTCACGCTTGAACAAAGAATGGTGGGCTGGGTAAATCACGAGTACACGCAGCGGCTCTACACACAGGATTTTTGTTCGTTCCGGGTCGTAAGCCGAGCCCTTACCAGGTCATCGATGCGTCGCGCCATGGAGATGGCAGGTTAAGTGAGGCTCTGATTTTGAGCTTTGATTACCTTCGCGGCATCACGCGCTCCACCACACCAGCGGGGGTGAGACGCGTGTTCGCGAGCACCCGTTCGTCGTGGTTCATTCGCCAACTCAACATCTTTTGGGCATATTCGAGCACAATGGGCAGATAAACGGGATCTTCAGCGAGGTTTTTAAACTCGCCCGGATCCTCCAGTAAATCAAATAGCAGCGGTGGCAGTGCGGTGAAGTGAATGTACTTGTAGCGCTCGCCACGGAGGATGTTCGCCGCGCACTGATCCGGCATGAGTCCCAGGGGGTTGACAACGTTGTTATCGACGACGCGACGGAAATCAAATTCCCAATGCGCCTCTGTGCGCCAGTTGCGTGGAGTTTCCCCACGGCAATAGGACGTCAACACTTCGCCATCACACTGGTTCGGTACCGGGACTCCCAGGTAATCAAGGATAGTCGGCATGACATCCACATTTTCTGTGAATGCATCCACCTGCTGGCCGCGAGCGTTTTGCGAACCGGCTCTCGGGTCGCGGACAATCAGCGGAATATGAAAGGACTGTTCGAAGTAGGTGTACTTGGCGAACTGCCAATGGTCACCGAGTTGTTCCCCATGGTCAGAGGTAAACACCACCAGGGTATTGTCATACAGACCGGTATCTTTGAGATAGGCTAGCAGGCGGCCGATGTGGAAATCCACCTCGCTTATCATCCCGTAATAGGTCGCACGCGCCTGTAGCACATCGGTGTCGCTTAATTTTAGATTGTGCTTCGATTTGTGATCATAGCGAATACCCCAACCCGACTGGTTGTGCAGGGCGTAGTCCAGATAGGGATGCTGGGCGGCTTCGCTGTCCACTGTGTCGGCGCGCACCGGTATGGGAACGTCAGCAGGGTCGTACATGGCGTGGTAGGGCTCTGGGGCGACGAATGGTGGGTGCGGTGCAAGGTATGATAGGTGCGCGAACCAGGGCCGGTCCACTCGCACCGAGAGATATTTGATGAGCTCGTTGGTGAGAAAGGCGCTGTAACTGTCATCCACACTGTACTGAGCGGGTGCAAATGTGAGTCCGCGTTGTTGCTCTTCGACGTCGATATCTTTGGGTTTGTACAACTCTAAAAATCCATCGTGCCCTGTATATCCCTTGGCTTTCAGATCCGCGAGCCACGGTAACGCATGGTCGTCGACCTGCACTATCGGTGTCATCCCCGGCAGTACGCTGCTGTAGGTTCTCAGCGCAGGATCCTCGGGTGCGTGGCAGCGTGGATCAGCGCTCACATCCGTGTAGCCGAACAGCGCTGGATCGTAGCCAGCTTTGCGGGCTTCCAGGGCGACATTGGTGTGGCGGGCATCCAAAGGTGTGCCATTGACCACCGAGCGGTGGTTTTGCAAATACATCCCCGTGTAGAGGCTGGCGCGACTGGGCCCACAAGGGGTGGCCTGAGCGTAGTGCCGTCTGAACAGTACTCCGTCGGCAGCGAGGCGATCCAGATTAGGAGTCTGCAGGCACGGATGACCCATTGCTGAAAGGCAATCTCCGCGCCACTGGTCGGCAGTGATAAACAAGACGTTCATCGGTGTACTCATGTTGGACTCCCTGCAAAGGTGACTGATAGCACAGCGGTGCGGGGATCTTACGACAAGTGGTCGTGGGACTGATAGGACCTGAGCCCTAAGTTGCCTGACTAATTTGTGCTTCGGTATGCGACCAGATATCGATGCCGGCAGGCCTACAGTTGTCCGTCAAGGATCCTGCCATCCAAGGTGCGTTGATAATCTGGATCATCGAATCGTCCAGGACTGAACGATTCGGCGTACTCAGGCAAGGGTTGATCGCAGAGGGGCATCGCACGGGATCACCGCTTGCCGATCACTGAAGGTCAGTTTGACATGCCGTTCGCAGACCGTGGGTAGTTCAATATCAAGTAACTGCGCAACGGGTTGTAGAAAGGGTCGACCCCAGGACAGCGCCATGTGGTCGTCTTCAACCTGGAGTTGAACGAAATCAAGTGCTGTTTTGTCCGGCGCGCTTTCTATAACGTTGTAAATTGTCTTCAGCACTTTCGGCAAAGGCGCAGGGCAAACCCGCGAGTCCAAACCGATGGCGCCGATGAGTTGAATGCAACGACTCGGCTCTGGTTTCCTGCTTCGCACTACCTCCCTCATATATTGGGTCGTACGCCGGGTGGTCGATATTGACCTGAGGTACTGCCCTCGCTGTGGTGGCCCCGTACAGGTCGCCGCTCCTGCGCATATATGGACCCACTCCGTCCCGTACTGCATCGACAAAGTCAGCGCCGATAAAAAGACACGATTAGCCGAACGACAACGCCAGATTCAATTGGCGCAAGAGCGAAATGAGCAACATATCGGCATTCCTTTTGAAAAGTAAGACGCTGCTGCCGCAATACCCATTCTTTATTCCTTGCGACGTTAGCTTGCCAGCCATAGAGTATTTATACTTCAGGCGTTTCCGTAGGATATAGCCATGCCAAACAATAAGGTCTTAATACCACTTAACCAGTCCAGTCTGAGTCAGAAGATTTTGCCCTATGTGGAGAAATTCATCTCGGCTCAGGAAAATGAGCTGATTTTGTATTTCGTTACTAAACCACCCAGTGGCTTAGGTTTTGGCGAGCCCGACCTTGGTGCAGGTTATGCGAAGATGCCCGGTGACAAACCAGTCAGACCGACCCTCCACCCTATTTATGCGACCCAGCAACAAGATAACATTAAGGCCCAGGTTGAGACCGATTTGATGCCAGTGGTTAACGGACTTCGAAAAGCAGGCTATCAGGTTTCCATTGTTGTCGGTTTTGGTAAAGATCCGGTTGAATCAATGCTGAATGAAATTTCCAGAAAAAAAATCAATCTGGTTGCCATGTCAACACTCGCCAGGGTCGGCGTCACGCGCTTCTTTTTCAGAGATATAGCTAATATTTTGGCGCAAACAGCAAAAGTTCCCGTGCTGCTCATCCACCCGTCGGAAGTGCCCTAAAGGACCCAGAGCCCTAAGGTTCGTCAGCCAGTTCCTGCCAGCGGTGGCAGGCGACATCGTGTTCAAATACTAAACTGTTGAGTTTCGGTTCCTCTGTACGGCAGACGTCAATGGCGTGACGACAACGGGTCTGGAATTTGCAGCCCGGCGGTGGATTAGTTGGTGAGGGAATTTCGCCTTCCAGCTTCTCCACCATGCCTTGGTCATCAGGATCAAGTGACGGAATCGCTGACAACAACGCCTTGGTATAAGGGTGCCGGGGAGTGGCAAACAGTTCACGAGTCGGTGCAGTTTCCACCAGGCGTCCAAGGTACATGACCGCAACATGATCACAGGTATGTGCGACGACGCTTAGATCATGGCTGATAAAGAGGAAAGTCAGCCCCATATCCTGTTGAATAGACTTTAACAAATTCAGTACATCTGCCTGAATCGATACGTCAAGTGCGGCAACACTTTCATCAGCGACGATGAAATTAGGGTTAGAAACCAGCGCTCGTGCGATTGAAATCCGTTGCCGCTGGCCACCGGAAAAAGCATGTGGGAAACGGCGCAAATGCTCGAGATTGATCCGGCATTTCGAGGCTATCTCACGCACGCGCGAGTCAGTTTCCTCTCGCGTCTTGGTCAGTTGCATCACTTCGAGAGGTTCGGCGATAATGTCACGCACGGTCATACGCGGACTGAGTGCAGCGTATGGATCCTGGAAAATGAGTTGTGCTCGTTTTCGATAATCCCTTAGGTCATCACCTTTAATGCTTCCCAGATCATAGCTGACTTCACTATCTGAATAAGTTGCCGTGCCGCCGGTGATAGGTGCTGCTCGCAGTAGCGCTCGTCCAAAGGTGGTTTTGCCGGAACCCGATTCACCCACCAAGCCAAAGAAGCTACCTTTTTCGATCTGGACTGAAATATTTTCTACGGCGCGCACCACCGGTCGAGGTCCGAAAAGATTGCCACTTAGTGGGAAGTGAACCGACAAGTCAGTGGTTGAAATGAGGGTCTCGCTCATGCCGGAGCCCCCTCTTTTTCTGCCAAAATGCAAGCGGTCTGGTGCCCCTCTCCGACAGTGGAATATACCGGTATGCGCGACTCACATTCCGCACCAAGCGAATCCGGGCAGCGCGTATTGAAGACGCATCCCGAGGGCCTATCCAGCGGCGAGGGAATGTCACCCGTAATTGGAGTCAAGGGTGAATCGAGATCGTCAAGCCGGGGCAGGGCATGCAATAGTCCCTGGGTATAAGGGTGCCTTGGATTTCTGAGCACTTGACGCACTGTTCCTTTTTCAACCAGCTTGCCGAGATACATGACGGCGACCTGATCGGCAGTTTGTGCAATCACACCCAGATCGTGGGTGATAAATAGAATCGCCATATGGAACTCGTTCACCAGATCTTTCATCAAGTCGATCACCTGGGCCTGGATCGTCACATCTAGCGCAGTCGTCGGCTCATCGGCAATCAGCAACCGGGGTTTGGTCGAAAGTGCCATGGCAATCATCGCGCGTTGTCGCATACCACCAGAAAACTCGAATGCATATTGACCAAATCGTTGTGCCGGGTCGGGTATCCCGACACGGGTCAACATTTCGATGGAAATCTCTTTCGCGCGTGCTGCCTTCATGTCGGAATGGATCAGTAACTGTTCGACCATTTGATCGCCAATGGTGATGGCCGGGGCGAAACTTGCCATCGGTTCCTGAAATATCATCGAAATCGCACCACCGCGGATCACCTTTTGCTGCTTCGGATGCTTCAGTGAAAATACATCGATTGATTCCCCATCGGTATTTAATGTGATATTGCTAGTCGAGTCGTAGACGGCGTTGTCCGGGTTTAAAAGCATCAACGACTTGGCCGTTACCGATTTACCCGAACCACTCTCGCCGACGAGTCCCAGTATTTCCCCCCGGGCGATGTCGAAAGACACCTCTTCGACGGCGGTGACCAGACCTTCATCGGTTTTGAAGCGCAGGGTTAAATCCTTGACGGAAATCAGAGGTTTATTCATTTTTTGGCATCTGCATAGGGATCGGCCGCATCACGCAGTCCGTCGCCAACAAAAACAAAGGCCAGCACCAGGGTGATGAAGAAAATTACCGGAATGAAATACCATTGGTAATTGAGCAGAACATCTGCACTGGTCACGTTTTGCAGCATTACGCCGAGTGAGTTAACCGGGTCTTTTAGACCCAGGCCGATAAAGCTAAGCGCAGTTTCAGACAACACCATATAGGGAAATGAGATGACTAAATCGACGATGATATAGCTGGTGAAACTGGGTAGTAAATGGCGTCGGATAACATGGCCTGCAGATGCGCCGCATAGCTGTGCGGCAAGAACATATTCCTGGTTTCGCTCGGTCAGCAGGTGGGTTCGAACACGTCGCGCCAGTGTCGGCCAGCCTACAAATCCGAGAATAATGGAGATGAAAAAAAAACGTGCCTCCGAACTCCAGGTATCGGGAATGAAGGCGGCCAGGGCCATGAATAACGGAATGGTTGGAATGGTGCGTACTGCATCCGTCATCATTTGCAACGCGGAATCGATCCATCCACCGTAAAAACCCGAAATACCGCCAATCATGAGTGCCAGCACAAAAGCGATAAAAACCCCGATCGTGCCTACCGCGAGCGAGGTATTAATCGCATGCAGGGTTCTCGCAAAAATATCTTTGCCGGTAGAATCGGTACCAAAGATATGTATCTCACCCTTATCGACACCAAACAAGTGGGTGTTAAATTTTATTTTGAGAATAGTGTATTCAGATCCTTGCGGGAAGAAAACCAGGTAACGACGGGCATCCCGATTGATCTCACTCACCCAGCGGAAGTTAGTCTTGATAGACCGAGTTCGCTCGTAAGTATAGACAAAAGGCCTCAGCGAGCAGCCATTTTCATCGCAGAATTTTGGAATATTCGGGGCACCGTTCAGATAGTTTTCATCTCGGCCCGCAATCGTCGGATCATAGGGTGTAATAAACGGTGCAAAAAAACCTGACAGGATCAATATGGCAAGTACAAAAAGACCGGACATGGCGGCCTTCTGTTTTTTGAAGCGGGTCCAGATCAACTGCCCCTGGGATGCAGTAAAATAAGCCTCTTTGAGTTTCTGATCCACATTAACGTCGGTCTTTGTCGGCGCTGTTGTCATGCCACTCATCCTAGTAAACTGTGACGAACGCGCGGGTCAGTCAGCGCCAGAACAATGTCAGTGATGAAGTTAATGCCGACGATACTGGCCGTTAACAAAAATATGATCGCACCGGCGAGCTGCTGGTCATTCGATCTGGCCAGTGCCTCGATCAACAGCGACCCGGCTTCGGTCAAGGTAAGGATTAAAGCCACAATCGGCAATTCATTAAAAATACGATTCAGGTCGAATCCCAATGAATTGATGATCGGTCCCAGTGCATGCCGGGCTGGATAGCGCCAAAGTAACTTGCGCCCTGTAACACCACGTGCGGTTGCAGCTGTAACATACAGTTTGCCAACTTCATCGGACATTAGGGCGCGCACAGTCTGTATAGCAAATGCGGTTGCCGACCACGCCAGAATAAAGACGGGCAGCCAGGCGTGTGACAGGAAGTTTATCAAGCGATCATAAGACCAGGCTGCATCGCGAAATTCTTTTGAAAACAACCCGGTCAGAGTATCGCCGAAATAAATCGTCGAAAACAGCATGATCATCAACGCCAGCAGGAAGTTCGGCATTGCCAGGCCAAGATAACTGACCAGCCGCAGACTGTTGTTTAACAGTGGGTTTTTTGAAGTCGCCGAAATAATGCCGACCGGGATGGCAATCAGATACGCGAGTAGCAGGGATGATAGACAAATGCCAAGGCTCAACCAGAATTTCTGGCCCAACAGTTGAGCGATATTGAGCCGCAATATACAACTGTCGCCGTATTCGCCCTGGAAAGCATTGACAATCCATTTTCCCCAACGCACCAGGTAAGGCTTATCGAGGCCCAATCGTACACGCTCTGCTTCTACGTCGGCAATCGTAATTGCCGAGCCCTGGGAGCTTTTAAACGATAAATACCGCTCCGCACAGTCGCCAGGCACAAGCTCCATTAAACTGAACACAATAAACGAGACGATTATCAATGTGATAATCGCCAAAGATGCGCGCATGAGTGCGAAACGAGCAAATTGCAACATTGTGTTTTCGGCGCTCTTACTGATTCAGCGGAGGGTTCAGACTTACCTGTCCAGGGGCAGGAAATGCCCCTGGACAGGTAATATTAAATGAACAGCGTTATTTTTCGAAGAACCACTGCTGCGGGCGGTACGGATAGGCTCTGTAGTAAGCATAAGACGCTGTTTTGAACTGAGTGAAGTTTTTCAGCGTATTGCTGTGATAGATAGGCGAAACAGCCTTCACTGTACCGATAAACAGAAGACTTTCAGCCATCGATTTAACCAGCTTCTGACCCAGTCTATTCGATTCAGCGGTACCCACTGTCGCCGCCTGGAACGCACTAATATCCTTTATCATTTGATATGCGTACGCAGGTGGTTTTACACCTGAAGCGCCATCAGAATCGAGGTATTCGCCCCACAGCATCGCAGAACGCAGATTGAAGTAGTTATCGTAAGGCGGTATGAACAATTCAGAAATACCGAGGATAACGGCCAACGGCTGGCCTTTGGCGTACATGGTGACGTCGAGTTTATTGGCCGACATTGCCGAACGAAATTCATCAGTGGTCACTTCTTTGACCGTGTTGTCAATGCCGACATTTTTCCATTGCTGTCCGACCAGTTCGACCAGTTTGATGGAAATAGCCTGAGTGGCAACTTGTAGGTTCAGCACCAGTTTTTTACCGTTGGGTAATTCGCGCATGCCATCACCGTCGGTATCGACCATGCCGATTTTATCCAGCAACGCCTTCGCTTTTGCCGGGTCGAACTGGGCGTAATACTGTTCCCACTTCTTATCCACAAAAGAGGGTGTCGGCGAGAAGGCGATATACTGTTGTCCAGTACCCAGACCAAAGTAGGCAACCTGGTTAATTTCATCGCGATTCAGCGCCATAGACATCGCCTGGCGAAACCTCACATCACCAAAGACTTTTCGCTTTTCCAGATCAAAAGAGGTGACGTTGAAGGCAAAGGTGGCCATGGCGACTTCCGGCTTCAGATCAACGCTGTAATTCCCTTTTTTGCTCTTTTCCATGAGCAGAGGGACGTAATCGAGATTCAACGCCTGAGCTTTATAGGAGACTTCGCCATTCACCAGTTTCAGCAGGCGCACTTCACTTTCACCCACAAAAAGTTCGTCCTGTTCGTTGATGTAGGGTAGCTGGTGTCCAGCGGTATCGACCATGTAAAAGTACGGATTGGCAACCAGGTGACGGCCTTCTGTGCTTTCGGCGATAAGAATATGGCTTTCCAGTGTTGGAACGGTATCAGCGGGCATGCCGGCCACTTTATCTGGACTATTCAACATTGGCGTTGCTGTATCCATCCAGTCAGAATTGCCGTAGTAAGCCTTGATCACAGCATAGCCATCTTTAAAGCCCAACGATTGCGCCAGCTTATCCGCACCTGGATTGATCGCTGGATGGAATTTACCCAGGAAGTGCTTGGGCTGGAAGGCCTGCGCATAGTGATTTGCAAAGTGTGACAACAGACCCGGTTTTGGTGCAGGCAGATTGAAGCGCACGGTTTGTGGATCGATAACGTCGACGGTCATCGGTTTACCACCGACTAAAACGTAATCTTTCGGCTTTTCTCGCACTTTTGAGTCAACCGCTAGATTGTCATACCAGAACTTGACATCCTCGGCGGTGAAAGGCGCTCCGTCGGACCATTTGTGCCCTTTGCGTAAAAAGAAGGTCAGTTGGGTAAAGTCTTTGTTCCACTTCCAGCCTTTAGCTACGTTCGGCACGATAGTCTCAAGGTCGTCAGAATAACGTACCAGGTTGACGTGGCGAACCGACATGAAGTCTGATGTGCCCGACTCAGTGGCATTTGACAGTGCTTCGAATGTGCCACCGTAGGCGCCGATCTTGTCGTAAGGTGCTACGACAAGTGGTTCTGAAGGAAGTCGTTCAGCAAGCGAGGGTAGTTTCTTATTGCCCCGAATGCGTGCGTTCATAGCAGATGCCGCAGGATTGCTGGTAAATGCCAACTTACAGTTGCCCAGTTTCTGGAATTCGGTCAGTTCAAACTGCTGTGGATACTTGCCCTTGATGCCCATATCATTGGCGACGGTAATCGCCTTACATTGGGCTGCTTGGGCGGCGGTGGTGTTAAATAACATGCTGGTCATCATCAGCGCCGTAGCCCCGATAGTAACGAACGATGCGAGCTTAATAGCTTTCATTTTCCCCTCCAAATTATACAATTTACGTTATTTCTTGTCTTCCCGAGAGTAAGTACCCTCTACCCACGAGTCAACACAATTCGATTTGTGAGTCCACTTTAACTGGTTTACAGCATGAAATTAACGATACTGGGCTTCTATTTCAATATTATGACGCGCAGTTTTGACTTAGGGTCCGTCACAGAATAACTGCGCGGAGATGGCACCCGCAT
>CAZAWX010000050.1:17077-18765 GCA_964488985.1 uncultured Ectothiorhodospiraceae bacterium | reverse complement strand
GAGTCAGTGCCTGCGCACCACTGGCGGCCGTCATCACCCTTAAATCAGCTTGTTCGAACCAGGCCGACAACAATGCCAGCATGTCCGGATCGTCATCGACGACCAGCACCAGTGGGCCATCTTCTACACGACTGATTTTTGGACTCGCCACCGTTGTCACTTCACTCAAAGGATGAATTGCCGATCAGATAACATTTGCACACCATAACGCAAGTAGCACAACTCAATGACGGGTTCCTGGGCACAGCATATTTTTCAACGCCGCGACCGGGTTAGGGTAGAGCCAAGCCAACGTTCGGACCACTGGAGGCATTCATGCCACTATTGAACTTACGCGCTAAAACAACATTATAGTGACTTCATATAGTGAATTTATGTGCCGCAATTTAGTCGCTGGACTGCGGCGGCTTGGGTGCCGGTGTCAGGGCGTAATTGAGCTTGTCCACTGGCTGCGTATCATCCAGGGTATTCGCGCTGCTTGGCCTACTCAACCAGCCTTTCAGGGTTCTGAAGATCATTTGCAAACCGCGCCACAGCTTGGGTAAAAACCAGATCATCAGAACAATGAATACCACCAATGCGCCGGCAAAGGCCCACGGGTAATTAAGGGCCGTCCACAGGCCACCGAACACGGTTAGATCCTCGGCAATCGACAAGGCCCAATTACTTAACGGTTCCGGTGAAGTATTGACCATGACCCGGCTACCCGCCTTGGTGGCATGCGTTGCAGTGGCCAGGGTACCGCCGACTATCGCCGCAGCAAGTTGCGCCGCGACACTCACATCCCCCAATGCCGTTGCCGCCAGCACGGCACCAGCCGGGATGCGAATGAAGGTGTGAATGGTGTCCCAACCGTTATCAACACCAGGCACTTTGTCGGCAAAAAACTCGACAAAATACATGAAACCTGCCGCGGTAATCACCATTGGATCCTGCAAAACCAGCAAATCGGGGGGTAACGCCATATTTCCGGTAGCCCCCATCACCCCCAACATCAACAAGGCGGCGTAAAGATTGATGCCACTGGCCCAGGCCACGCCCATGGACAATATAATGGTTTGACTGAGTTCCATTTACGCGACCCCTCCGGGTATGGTGCCAAGGCACAATATAATGTATCTGGTGGTTAATTACCTTGAATTCAAGCCTGCGCTCGCGTACACGATTAATTACACATTGAACCCGCTGAAAATCATGTCAGACTTTTCAATTCAACCCAATGGCTCTGCTCAAAGCGCCTGCAACGGCACGACACAATGAGAGCGCATCGAGAGCGCATCGATTGGAATCAACAACACGAAACCTGGCAGCGAATATGACCGAAACCATTGTTGCAACGAAGCCCCGCCCTGCGGCGAGCCGTTTAGTCGTCGGTTTATCCGGCGGCGTGGACTCGGCCGTCAGCCTGATGTTACTCAAACAACAAGGCTACAGCTGTGAGGCCGTGTTCATGAAAAACTGGGATGAAGACGATGGCAGCGACTGGTGTACTGCGGCCGAGGATTTAAACGATGCCAAAGCCATCTGTGAACACCTTGATGTGCCTTTGCGTGACGTCAATTTTTCCCATGAATACTGGGAAGACGTGTTTGAAAATTTCCTTGCCGAATACCGTCAGGGACGTACACCCAACCCGGATATTCTCTGCAACCAGCACGTCAAGTTTCGTGCCTTTCTCGATTACGCAC
>CAZAWX010000050.1:0-16977 GCA_964488985.1 uncultured Ectothiorhodospiraceae bacterium | reverse complement strand
CCGGATATTCTCTGCAACCAGCACGTCAAGTTTCGTGCCTTTCTCGATTACGCACGTGATCTGGGTGCCGAACGTATCGCCACGGGACACTATGCCAGGATTCGCGCAAATGAAACGGGCTATCATTTGTTGAAAGCAGCCGACAGCAACAAGGATCAAAGTTACTTTCTGCACCTTCTATGTCAGGAACAACTGAGCCGGGCAGTTTTCCCACTTGGAGAGTTGCGCAAAATCCAGGTCAGGCAACTGGCCCGGGAAGCAGGAATCAATGTCCACGGGAAAAAAGACAGTACCGGTATCTGCTTTATCGGCGAACGGCCGTTCGCCGAGTTTTTGCACCGCTATATTTCGACTCAACCCGGATCCATTGAATCCGTCGAAGGCCGTACCTTGGGTGAACACCGCGGTCTGCCCTTCTACACCATTGGCCAGCGCCAGGGCCTTGGCATCGGGGGCAGCCAGGAAGGCAATGGGGAGCCCTGGTATGTCGCCGCAAAAAACCCCCAGGACAATCGCCTCATTGTCGCCCAGGGGCATACCCACCCGGCGCTGTATGCGCACGCCTTACGAACCCTGGAGGCACACTGGATCAGTGGTCATGCTCCTGCGTTGCCCCGTATCTGCAACGCACGTATTCGCTATCGGCAATCCGATCAGGCCTGCCGCGTGGAAACAGCGGGCAATGGCGCTTTGACCATTCGATTCAAGCAACCTCAATGGGCGGTATCACCCGGGCAATCCGTTGTTCTGTATGAGCGGGATGAATGCCTGGGTGGTGCAATAATTGAGCAATCACTGTGAGCTTGCGTGGCTGTGATAACGCCCTGAAACACAGGGACGCACGCCAATGCCAAGGATAGTGATATGGCCTGTGTTGCTTTTTAGCTTACTCCTGGGTGGCTGCTCCCAAACACCAAAACCGGACGACCCCGATCAGCAATTGGCTTTTCGTGATTTTTTCAAAACCGATATCGACCAAGTCAGTGATATCCATCGCAGAACCATTCACAGACTGTTGAAAGAACTCACAAGAAAGCTCTACAAACGCAATCCCAAGCAGTGGCGTGAACATGACGAGCCTTCCGCACACTTTATGTTACAGCGGATATTCAGGCCCAGGACGGTAACGGATTTCAGTGAACTGCATGGAGTACGCGGTATCGCTGCTATTCGACTTGCTTTTCAAGACGACTTTCGCGGCGATCGGGTACTGGCTTTTAGCGCCGGATTAACCGCCATGCTGCAAAAGTCCTATCAGAACAAACGCGATTTCTATCTCACCGACACTCTGGATGCGCAAAAACTCTACAACAGTGCCCGCAATGTTGAAATTGCCGCCTGGCTATTGCGCAGTTCGACTGACAACCAGGGGGCGCTATACCTCCTCAGCTACTCAGATGCACAAGGAAAAATCAATTTCAGCTTCGAACGCCTGATCGGCAAACTCATCGCCACCCAGGATAATCTGGCGAAGATCATAGCCGAGCGACAAAACCGCACCATCAAATCCGTGGTACAGAAGATGGTCGGTGCGGTTTTCCTGCCCATCTGAACCGTTCTTAAGCGAAACCGTGTGGGACAGGCCCATGATAATACAACCGATCAACTACCGCTGTTCGCCGGAATCCGTAACACTTGGCCCGCTTTGAGCAGATTCGAATGCAGATTGTTCGCCGTTTTAATCGCCCCCAGCGTCACACCATAATGGGTGGCGATTTGCGAAAGGGTATCACCCGGAGTCGCAATGTGTCGGCGACTGGCAAACAGCGTACCCGGCGGTGGGCTATTTAAGAAATAACGCTTGATGCCGCGTAATATGGCATTGCTCAGCTTATCCTGATAGGCGCTTTGATTGAGCTTGCGTTCCTCCTGAGGATTTGAAAGATAAGCTGTCTCGATCAGCATTGAGGGGATATCCGGGGATTTCAACACCATAAAACCCGCCCGCTCCACATTTCGTTTGTGCGTTTTGCCAACGCCCTTCAATTCATTCAGGACCTGGTTGGCTGCATCTGTGCTGGCACTAATGGTGGCGGTCTGGGATAAATCCAAAAGTACTGAAGCCAGAACTTCATCTTTATCGTCCAGTGATACCCCACCGACCAGATCCGCTGCATTTTCCTGTTCCGCCAGCCAGCGGGCCACTTCACTACTGGCACCGTTGCGGGACAGAATATAGACAGAACTTCCCTGTACCGAAGCGTTGTGGAAGGCATCCGCATGCAGGGACACAAACAAATCGGCACCGTGGCCACGGGCAATTTCCATGCGTTTGCGCAAACCAACGTAGTAATCCCCTTTACGGGTCAATACCGCACGCATGCCCGGTTCCCGGTTAATCCGCTTTTGCAGTCGTTTGCCGAGGGCCAGGACCACATTTTTCTCGCGGGTATGACGTGCGCCGGAGGCTCCCGGATCTTCGCCACCATGGCCAGGGTCAACCGCAATGACCAAATCCCGAGGCACTCCAACTACCTCTCTGACGGGTTGAGGCTTGGCCTCAGTATCATTTTTTTTCGTTGACTGTAAATCGATCACAAGGCGGTGGCCATATTGGCTGTTGGGTTTGAGCAAAAAGCTCCGTGGTCGAACTGTTTCCCGCAAATCCAAGACAACCCTTAATGCCCCCTGCGGGCGTTCACCGGCACGGATTCGTGATAGCAATCTATCGTTTTTAGCCACTCTCGGTAAATTTGCGTGCAGCGTGGTGTTGCGTAAATCAACCACCACCCGATCAGGATTCTTGAGCAAGAACAAGGTATGGCGCATCGGCGCACTTAAATCAAACACAACACGGGAGTGATCCGGCGCCGGCCAGGCACGAATTTTGTTGACCTGGGCTGGTTGTGCCAAAGCAATTTGGCCCAGCATCAACAAGACAAGACAGACGATCCGGTGCATGGTGCGGGAATATCCTTTAAAGAATAGGTAAATATCTAATGTATTCTGGAGGTTATTGCAAGTAGTTTATGCTTTTAGTGAAGATTGAGCTATAACAATCGAGACGCTAAAAGCGTTTTCTGGACCCCCTTAGCGGGGCAAATGAATGCCTTTCAGCAAAGCCTCACCAAGTTCCGTATGCGCCGTCAACAGGGCACGATGACTGTGCATCCCTGTTTCCAATTGAATGCCCAAATCCAACTGCGGTAACCAGCCCTGGCCCCGCTGAGGCCATTCAACACAGCACACCGCACCCGGGTGGCAATAATCTGAAAAGCCAATAAATTCAAGCTCTTCCGGGGATCCTAACCGGTACAGGTCAAAGTGATATACCACCATATCCGTGAACTGATACGGTTCAACCAGCGTATAGGTTGGACTCTTCACCGGCCCTCCTACCCCCAGGCTGCGCAACAGTCCACGTACCATCGTGGTTTTGCCCGCACCCAGGCCCCCATGCAGGTGGATTTGAGCACCATTGCCGCTTTTACAGCCGACGATTTCCAGTTGCCCAGCCAGGGCGCCACCCAGATCCAGAGTGGCCTGCTCTGTAGACAGCGTCGTCTCCAAAAATGAATTCAAATCCGGCCTTACCCCCTCAAAGCTGATTCACAAGGCACTGTAGCGGCGCCATTAAATCCGAGGCCAACAATCCCCGTTCACCCCCCATCGCCAACACCGCCTTGTCGGCGGCAACACCGTGCAGCACACATCCAGCCACGGCAGCCTGTTCGGTATTTAAGCCCTGCGCTATAAGCGCGGCGATCACGCCGGTCAATACATCACCCATACCGCCGCTCGCCATACCTGGATTTCCTCCCGCGCAGATCCAGGGCGGCTTTCCTGCGCTGCAAACAAGACTCCCGGGGCCCTTCAGAACCACCACAGCCGCTAATTTTTCCTGCAACTCACGACCGGCAGCAAATCGGTCTGCTTCTACCGCCTGCACTTGTTTTGCCAGCAGCCTTGCGGCTTCCCCTGGATGTGGGGTGCAAATCACCTGTCCTTGACGGCCACGTAACTGTGCAAGTCTGTGGGGATGTAACGCGAGTAAATTCAAGGCATCCGCATCCAGCACCAAATGCTGTACGTCACTGGCCAGAATCGCATCCAGCACATCGGCCGACCAGCCACCGGTACCCAAACCCGGCCCGATCGCAACGACATCCGCCCGCGTCAATACAGCGTTAAGATCCGCTGCAGCGCGAATACCGCAGAACATCAATTCCGGCACACTGCCCGTGACCACTGGCAAATGTTCCGGTCGACTCGCAACACTCACCAAGCCAGCACCGCAGCGTGCTGCAGCCCAACCACTCAGCGTCGGTGCTCCGGCAAAGCCACGATCTCCACCGATGATCAACACATGGCCGTTGCTGCCCTTATGCGCACCACGATCGCGGCGGCCCAGGAACTGCCCACGCAGGGCATCAAAGCTGGCATACCAGGCATCGGGCTCTACCCCTCGATAGATTTCGGCGGGCACCTGCAAATCATCAAACACGATTTCACCGCAATTGCGACGCCCGTCACCGGTCAGCAAGCCTTGTTTCATGCCAATAAATGTAATCGTAACATCAGCCTTCACCGCACAGCCCAGAACCTTGCCGCTATCAGCACTCAATCCTGAAGGAATATCCAGGCTCAGGCGAAACCCCTGATGTCGATTGACAGCTGCAATCAGGCTGGCACTGTGGCCATGAACCGGACGGCACAAACCCGTACCGAAAAGAGCATCCACGACGCCATCCATCGCGGATAAATCTAGCTCATCCAGATCCTCCCCAATCTGTCTGGCCGTCATACCTGCTGCAATGAAGTCACGGTAACAGGTGGCGGCATCAGCACGCAGCCGTTGTGGATCTCCAACCAGCACGGTCTGCACCCGCAACCCGCCTGCGGCGGCCAGTCGCGCCAGAACAAATCCATCGCCGCCATTATTGCCGGGCCCACACAGCACCAAAATGGATCTCGCCTGTGGCCAGTACCGGCGTAGTGTTCGCCAGGCACCAGCCCCGGCGCGCTGCATTAAAACCAGCCCTGGGATCCCAGCCTCCTTCATCGCCTTGTCATCAAGGCGGCGTACAGTACTGGCCTGGTAAAGCGCTTGGTAAAGGGCAGTTTGCCTCGGCGTTGCCCCCTTTTCGTCCATCAAAACGTCCTCCCTTGCACACCGGCAACCCCACTCGCCTGGAGCGATATCTGCCGGGCTTTCGAGCCTGCAACGACGCAGCCAAGCATCCTGGAGAACCTCATGGCAAGCGCAAAAAATGATCCCGGTAATACGCCAATTCGCTGATGGATTCACGAATATCATCCATCGCCCGATGGCTGCCCTGTTTGCTAACGCCAGCGGCCAGAACCGGCGCCCAGCGCCGGCACAATTCTTTTAAACTGCTGACGTCCAGATTTCGATAATGAAACCATGCCTCCAGTTCCGGCATCCAGCGGGCCAGAAAGCGACGATCCTGGCAGATACTGTTACCACAGATCGGCGAATGACCTTTTTGTGTCCACTGCGCGAGAAATTCCAGGCACACACGCTCGGCTTGCGCCTCGTCCAGATCACTTTGCAAGACACGCTCGGTAAGACCAGACGTGCCATGATGGCTGGTATTCCAGTCATCCATGGCCACCATAATGTCAGGTGGCTGGTGAATCACTAGATTCGGGCCTTCGGCCAGCGGTTGCAGATTCGTGTCGGTAATCAAAATCGCCAGTTCTATGATCCGATCACGTTCCGGCTCCAGGCCTGTCATTTCCAAATCAATCCAGATGAGATTCTCTGCATCTGGCGTTGCTACCTGCTCGGCCATGAATGATTCTCCATAGGTCTATTCTCAGTGTCTCTGTGTCTCAGGGTCAGTCCATCATAACAGTCCTGCATCGGTTCGTTATAAAGCAAAACCGATCGATGCACAGCCCGATGCACAGCCCGACTCCCATGCCGGAAACACGCCGATCACTGTTGCCACACTGTACGCCGCTGCTCAGGCAATTTATGCTCTACGAACATTGACCAGAACCCCAGGAGGTATGCATCATGACGACGTTGGCGAATCGTGTCTGTCAGCCCTGTAAAGGTGGTGTGATGCCATTGGCCAGGCCACAGATCGAAGAACTGCTGGCTGAAATTCCAAATTGGCAGGCGGTTGATAATGATCGCTGTATCGAACGCGTGTTTAAGTTCAAAAACTATTATCAGACCATCGCTTTTGTAAACGCCCTGGCCTACCTGTCACACCGCCAGGATCACCATGCCGACCTGGAAGTTGGCTATAACCGTTGCCGGGTTGTGTTTAGTACCTACGCCATCGGCGGACTTTCGGAAAACGATTTCATCTGCGCGGCACAGATCAATGAACGCCTTGCCAGCGATTCTTCCCAGGCGGGTTAAACACGGGTTGGGGTGGCATTTATTGCTCAGCCGTAGTCCATCCGGCGCTGGAATGCATGGGCAAGGGTGGTGCTGTCCACATACTCGAGCTCACCACCCAGAGGAATACCATGTGCAAGTCGGGTGACCCGGATCCCTCTTTGCTGTGCCATCTCACCCAGATAATGCGCCGTCGCCTGGCCTTCGACCGTCGTCCCGGTCGCAATGATGAGTTCCACAACCTCGCCTTCATCCAGGCGCTGCGCCAAATGTCCTAAGCCAAGTTGCTCCGGGCCGATGCCGTCCAGAGGAGAAAGCAACCCCATCAGGACAAAATAACCCCCTCTGTAGCCGGTGCCATTTTCGATGGACTCCAGATCCGTTGGCGTTTCGACAATACACAACAACGCCGGGTCACGACTTGTGGATGCACATAATCCACACTGGGCATTCTCAGTCAGAGTTCTGCACCGCTGACAGTGGCCAATTCTTTCGCAGGCCTCACGCAAGGCGCCGGCCAGGGACAAAGCCCCGTCGCGATCGCGCTCCAGCAAATGGTAAGCCATACGCCGTGAAGATTTCGGGCCTACCCCGGGCAGGCAGCGCAAATCTTCAACAAGCCTTTCGATGAGAGGACTGGCTGGCATTTTTTAAAACGGCAATTTAAATCCGGGGGGAAGATTTAACCCTGAAGCCATTCCGGAGTATTTATCCCGGGTTCCGGCTTCAATTTTTTGCACAGCATCATTCACTGCTGCTGCAACCAGATCCTCCAACATCTCCCGATCGTCACCCAGCAAGGCCGGATCGATACTGACCCGGCGCACATCATGTCGACCCGTCATGGTCACCTTGACCATCCCCCCACCGGCTTCACCAACCACTTCCAGATCAGCCAATTCCTGCTGCGCCTTTTGCATCTGCTCCTGCATTTGCTGGGCCTGTTTCATCAGGTTCCCCATTCCACCTTTCAACATCGGTTCGTTTACTCCTTAAGTATCGCGTTGGCCATCAATGCCAGCCGTTGTGTACCGCCCTGCGCCGTATTGCCAGAGCCTTTAATCAAGGGGTCTTATTGTCTCGGATTCAATGTGCGCATCAAAGGTTTCTATCATCTCCAGTACTGCCGGATCACCCTCAATCGACTCAATCGCCTGGGCCTGGCGCTGACGAAGCTGCTGTTTTTCCAAAGCGGCAGGGGACGCCGCCTCAAGTTTCGCAATTTCGATTTTCAAACGTAAGGGCCGATTGTTAAATTCGCTCAATGCCTGTTGTAGCTTTTCTCTGCTACGTTCACTTGCCAGAGCTTGATGCTCTGGTGCCAGGCGCAGGCACACAGTGCTTTTACCCAGGGCCTCTAATTGGCAATTGACGGCCAGTTCCCGGGCCAAACCACTAAGCCCCAATGCCGGAACAAGCTGTGCCCAGTCTTGGGCGATTGTCCCACCATTATCGCGAGCGCTCACGGGAGGGTCCGCCGCTGGCAATGCAGGGGCTTGTTTTTCGTTATCAACTCCTGCTACTGACGCCAAAACGCCATCCGGCCGATTCACCGCTCGAACATCAGCGGCTGTTTGTGCGTCAGGCATCACCGCGGATGCTGTCGGCATCGCCCGGCCAGCCATCGCGGCTACCGCTGCTGGCTTACGACCGGGTTCTGCTGTGCCGGGACGTTGTGGGGTGAATGCCAGCATGCGCATCAAGGCCATCTCAAAGCCGGTGCGTGGATCCGGGGCCAGAGGTAAATCCCGGCGCCCAATCAAACCAATCTGGTAGTAAAGTTGCACGTCTTCAGGGGCAATGCGTGTGGAAAATTCACTCCGCCGTTCCAGGACCGTCTGCTCGTCGTCCTGCAGGGTATCCGGCACCAGTTGTAACACCGCGATGTGCTTGAGTTCCGCCAGCAATTCCGCCAGCACATCCGAAAAATCTGCCACATCTCCTGCCATGGCTTCGACATGATCGAGTAATGCACCACCATCGCCATTGGCCAGGGCATCGATCAGATTGTGTATATGTTGGCGCTCCAACAGGCCCAGCATATCCCGTACATCAGCGGCACTGACCTGGCCGCCACCGTGGGCGATCGCCTGATCGAGCAGACTCAAAGCGTCGCGAAGACTGCCATCAGCGGCCTTGGCAAGCAGTCGCAGCGCGTGATCTTCAGCGTTTATCTTTTCCGCCGCCAATATGGCAGTCATACGGGCACGGATTAATTCTCTTGGCAAACGTTTGAGGCTGAATTGCAGGCAGCGTGACAACACCGTAACCGGCATCTTCTGTGGATCGGTGGTAGCGAGCAGGAATTTTACGTGAGGCGGCGGTTCCTCCAGGGTTTTTAACAGTGCGTTGAAACTGGCCTGGGAAAACATATGGACTTCGTCAATGATATAAATTTTGTGCTTGGCATGCCCTGGTGCGTACTGCACATTGCTCATCAAATCCCGGGTTTCGTCCACTTTGGCCCGGGAGGCGGCATCGACCTCAATTAGATCCAGATGCCGGCCTTCGTCAATTTCCACACATGAACGGCATACCCCACAGGGGCTGGCACTGATGCCCTTTTCACAGTTCAGGCACTTGGCAAGGATCCTGGCAACGGTGGTTTTGCCCACCCCGCGAGTGCCGGTGAACAGATAGGCGTGGTGAACCCGTGCGGAATTCAAGGCATTGCTCAGTGCCTTCACAACGTGTTCCTGGCCGACCATTTCGGCAAAATTGCGGGGCCGCCAGGTGCGGGCCAGGGCCTGATAGCTCACGAACAGCTTACCTCGTTACGAATCAATACCCCGGTAGTATAAAGGAGCCCGACTAAAACATCGTGCCCGTATTGGCTGGGTCACTGAAAAATTAACGCCATAACCATGGAGGGCAATGACGATCGCAACCATCATTTCCCCTGAATGCTTGCCCTAAAGCTGACAGCGTTTAAACTTGGCAAGAGCCGATGGGCGAGAGCCGATGGGCTTAAGCCATAATAAATTGCCACTAATTGTATGCATTATGTTATACATCACCGGCCACAAATACCTTAGGAGGATATAAAATGAAAACGTCCCGGATATTCAAACGATCCGCGCTCACGGCCGCCAGCGCACTACTGGTCCTGAGCACAGCACCAAGCCAGGCCAGAGTCGATGGCGATACCATCACTCTGGGCTCTGCAATTTCAATTACCGGCAAGTATTCGACAAACGGTATTCATGCCCAAAATGGCTATAACCTTGCGGTTAAAGTGATTAATGAGTCTGGAGGCGTCAAAGTCGGTGGTAAATCCTACAAGCTAAAAGTCAAGTATTACGATGATGAATCAACACCGGCACGTGGCGCACAATTGGCCGAAAGGCTGATTAAGCAAGATGGCATCAAGTTCATGCTCGGGCCGTACAGTTCCGGCCTCACCAAAGCCATCGCCCCGGTAACTGAGAAATACAAAATTCCGATGGTTGAAGCCGAAGGCGCCTCACGGTCCCTGTTCACCCAGGGCTATCGCTATATTTTCGCTGTACTTTCGACCTCGGAACAATATCTTTCCAGCGCCATCAGCATGGCCGCAGATTTAGCCAAAGCCAATGGCAAAAGCCCCAAGGATCTGAAAGTGGCTTTGGCCTTTGAAAATGACCCGTTCTCCCTGGACGTTCGTGCCGGGGTTCTGGATGACATCAAAAAACATGGTATGAAGGTGGCTATCGATGACAAGCTACCGCGTGACTTGTCGGACATGTCGTCCACACTGACCAAAGTACGCGCTGTACGCCCGGATATTTTTGTCGTTTCAGGCCATTCCAAAGGGGCCGCGACTGCTGCCAGACAGATTAAGGAGATGCAACTTCAAATCCCCATCATCGCCATGACCCACTGTGAAGCAGCTAAAGTGGTGAAAAAATTCGGATCCGCCACCGACGGCTTCCTGTGCCCGACGCAATGGTCGGAAACGCTCAGCTACAAAGGCGAATCATTTGGTACCGCTGCGGCCTTTGACAAGCTGTTTAAAGCCACCTACGAGGGGTATAACAATGTGCCCTATCAGTCCGCTCAGGCATCCGCCTCAGTACTGGTCTGGAAAGATGCCTTCGAACGGGCTGATTCCTTTGATACAGAGAAACTGCGCGCGGCACTTGCAGCAACAAACCTGGATACGTTCTATGGCAAGATCAAGTTCTCACCGGCTGGCAATAATATTGCCAAGCCGATGGTGCTAAGACAGATTCAGAACGGGAAGTTCAAGGTCGTTGCCCCTGCAAAGTGGGCCTCGGACAAAATTCAATTCCCCCGTAAAGCGACGTATTGATACAGATGCCTGCCACCAGGCGGGCATCTGGCAACGTCCCCTGGAGCAACTTTGTCGGCTCAGCATACGAGCCGACAAAGTTTTCTGTCATCAATTAACACTTAAGTGGAGATCGCTTCATGCTGGATAATATTCAGCTGTTGATCATGGCACCCGTCCTGAATCTGCAATTATTACTGGACGGCATTTTTATTGGTGCAATTTTCGCCCTCGCTGCCTATGGGTTGGCCTTGGTCTGGGGCGTCATGAATGTGAAAAACCTTGCCCAGGGTGACTTTGTCATCATGGGTGGGTATATCGCCTGGGCCATGTCAACCCATGGCATCCACCCCTTTTTCGGGCTGCCGATAGTCATTGCCTTGATGTTCTGTTTTGGCTGGGTAATCTACCACCTGATTATCTCCAGGGTGATTGAACGGGATATGTTCACCTCCCTGCTCGCCACGTTTGGTCTGGCCATCGTAATAGCACAATTGTTAAACCTGGCCTTCGGTTCCGAGGTACAAACGATTGATGCTGGATTCAAAGTACGCAATTACCTTGATGGTCAACTCACCATCGCCGATATAAAATTGATTACCTTCTGCGTCACACTTCTACTGGCTGGATTGGTGATAGGCTTTATGCGTTTCAGCCGTATGGGCCAGGCCATTCGCGCCACAGCACAAGATGCCCGTGCCGCCAAGGTCATGGGAATTAACACCGACCGTGTCTACGCCTTTACCTATGCACTGAATGCTGCGATCTGTGGTGCGGCAGGGGTACTGATTTCAATGATCTGGTTGTTGCAGCCATTTTTCGGCATTACCCACTCCATCCGGGCTTTCGTCATCGTCACCGCCGCAGGATTGGGTAATCTGCCTGGAGTGATTATCACCGGTCTTGGCCTGGGGGCACTGGAACAGATGGGCGGCTTCGTCCTGGGGGCTGAATTTCAGCAGGCCATCGTAACCGGAGCATTGGTTCTCGTCCTCATCATTCGGCAAATTCTCCAACGTCGGCATCGCCAGGTGGTGGAATAATCATGAGCCTTAAAGTAAAAGCAGGTTATGGCCTATTGCTAGTGATTTCTCTGGCCGCACCGTTTTTATTCCCCAACTACATGTTCCAGTTGGCCATGCTTTGGATCATGGTGCTGTTCGCCCTTACCTGGGATATTCTCGGTGGTCAGATGGGCTACAATTCACTGGGAAATATCTTATTTTTCGGCATAGGGATGTATATCAGTACAGTTGTGCAAATTGGCATGTACTATGATGTGGCCGCATACACCGCTCATTTTGGAGCAATAAAAATCGATTTCGACTTTCAGCAGTACTACACCGGATTATTCTTCGGAATTATTGCCGCCGCTATCGGTGCAGTGTTCGTTTCAATGCTGTTTGGGCTGATTGTGTTTGGTCTTCGCGGCCCCTATTTTGCCATTGGCACCTTAGGTGTGGCACTGGCCGCAGCAGAGTTAATTTCCACATGGGACTACGTCGGTGCCGGCGGCGGCATCACCGTGCCATCCTATCCAGGTGATCCGGATGATCGTGCCCTGCTGTTTTATTTTCTATGTTTTGCCGCCGCCAGTGCCACGTTCATTTTTTTACGCTGGCTTTACAGCACCCGTTTCAAACTTGCCATCAACGCCATACGTGATGATGAAAGCAAAGCTGAAGCCATGGGGTTGCATACCTTGCGTTATAAACTAGTGGCCTGGGCAATTGCAGCATTCTTTCTCGGTATTTCCGGTGCAATCTTCGGCAATATGGAAGGCTTTATCGAACCCCTTGAAGTCGCATTCCCAACCATCACTTTCGGTATCTTTATGGTGGTAATGGTGCTGCTGGGCGGTAAAGGTACGCTCTGGGGGCCCGTCATCGGTGCCGTCGTATTTCACATCATCAAAGAAGTCACCTGGACGTACATGCTCGGAACTCAGTGGGTCGCACTGGGAACACTGATCATTATCAATATCGTGTTTTTCCAGGAAGGCATTATGGGCTGGGTTCACAGGACCTGGCCGGATCGATTTGGCATGTCGGTCGATACAGGCGAGAAGGAGGAAGCGACGAAGACAACAACACCTGGCGCCCTTAATGAAGGGAGTACTGGCGTATGAACACATGTATTCACCCATGTATTGAAGTTAATCATGCCAGTAAATCTTTCGGCGGCGTTATCGCCAATCACGATATAAGCCTGTCTGTCATGGAAGGGGGTATCACCGGGTTGATAGGGCCGAATGGATCCGGCAAAACAACCCTGTTTAACTCCATCGTCGGTTACCACCCCATCGACAGTGGCGAAATCATTGCTGAGAATCGCGATATCTCAAAACTACAGGTTCAACAAATTGCCCGCCTGGGTTTGTTGCGTACCTTTCAACAAACCCGCATCTTCGCAGAAATGAACTGTGTGCAAAACATGCTGATTTCCCTGCCACATCGACGCACGCTCTGGGCCGACATGTTCCGTCCGTACACACCGGAGCTCAACGAGCGTGCTGAACATCTATTAGAATTCGTAGGCTTGTATTCCAAGCGGCGACTGTTGGCCGGCAACTTGTCATTCGGCCAGCAAAAGTTATTGGAATTCGCCATGGCGTTGATGAATGAACCGAAAGTATTACTCCTCGATGAACCTACTGCTGGCATCAACCCAACGCTCATCAATGGCCTCATTGATCGATTGAAACGGGCCAATACCGAACTGGGTATTACGTTGTTCGTCATTGAACATAATATGCGCGTAATAATGAATCTGGCGGACCATATCTACTGTCTTGCCCATGGCGAGTTATTAACCCACGGTGGACCAGAGGAAATTCAAAATGACCAACGCGTCATTGATGCCTACCTGGGGGCCAACTGATGAACCGGGACAGTCAAAAACCTGATGCGGCTAAACGTTCACACGGTTACCACATGGGCAGTGTCGATACCGTCATTTCGGTAGATGATGTCCAGCGCGAAGCCGAGGCTATCGCCACAAAGAAAATCGGGCTCGCCGAACTTGATGCGCTGATTTCCGGTCCGCCACTGGTCACTATAGATAGCTTAAAGGCGGGTTATGGCAAAATGGAAATCCTCCATGACTTCAATCTTCGCCTTGGCCAGGGTCAGTCATTGTGTCTGATCGGCCCTAATGGCGCCGGGAAATCGACCATTTTGCATTCGGTATTTGGCTTCACCCGTATTTTCTCCGGGAAAATTGCCATCAATGGCCGGGACATTACCCATCTGTCCGCCAACCAGAAACTTAAAGACGCGGGCATTGCCTATATTCTCCAGGACAAATCCGTATTTCCCGGTATGAGTGTTGAAGAAAATCTCTGGATGGGCGGCTTTCTCATGGATAAGCCAGCGCAGGCGAAACGTGCCGCGGAAAAAATATTTGATAAATATCCACGCCTGGCAGCGAGGCGCAAACACAAAGCCGGCGTTCTGTCCGGTGGCGAGCGCCGATTGCTGGAAATTTCCAGGGCACTGGTGATGAATCCCGACGTGCTGCTGGTCGATGAACCTTCTATCGGACTGGAGCCACGCTTTATCGACATGGTCTTCGAAATCCTTGGGGATCTACAAACTAAAGAAGGCAAGTCCATCATCATGGTGGAACAAAATGCCAAGCGTGGCCTTGAGTTTGCGGACTTGGGTTATGTATTGGTCTCGGGAGCCCTGGCCATCGTTGGCAGTGGTCAGGATTTACTCGACAATCCGGATGTAGGGCGACTTTTCCTTGGCGGCTGAGGCCCTCGCTGTCCTCAGGAACACCTTCGGCTACGACCAGTTTCGTCCCCCGCAGGACGACGTCATCACCACCGTAGTCAATGGTGGTGATGCCCTGGTTCTGATGCCGACGGGTGGTGGAAAATCACTTTGTTACCAGATCCCGGCAATGGTTCGCGATGGCTGCGGCATTGTGATATCGCCACTCATCGCTTTGATGCAGGATCAGGTCAATGCCCTGCAGGTGCTCGGGGTAAAGGCGAGTTTCCTTAACTCCACACTCGCTGCCAACATCGCTGGCGAAGTTGA
Source organism: uncultured Ectothiorhodospiraceae bacterium (assembly GCA_964488985.1). Lineage (GTDB taxonomy): Bacteria > Pseudomonadota > Gammaproteobacteria > HK1 > HK1 > CAZAWX01. The sequence continues at coordinate 2,345 of CAZAWX010000050.1, read as the reverse complement.
ACAGGCACTTCGCCAGGGCCACCTCGATTTACTCTACATTGCCCCGGAGCGGTTTATACAGCAACGCACACTGGCATTACTGCACAGTGTCGACATTAGTTTGTTTGCCATTGACGAGGCCCATTGCGTCTCTCAATGGGGACATGATTTTCGCGCCGATTACCTGCAACTGAGCTTACTGCACTCAGAATTTCCCAAGGTACCGCGAATTGCCCTGACAGCAACCGCAGATGCCCGCACACGTGCAGAAATCATTACGCGTCTTGGCCTGGAACAGGCCAGCCAATTCAAAGTCGGCTTTGATCGCCCCAATATCCGCTACACAATGGCCCTGAAACACAGTCCGCGTGACCAGTTACTGCGTTTTCTTCGCACTGAACATCCCCAGGACGCCGGCATCATCTATTGCCTGTCCAGGAAAAAAACCGAAGAAACCGCTGCATGGCTGTGTACCCAAGGCTTTAACGCCCTGCCCTATCATGCGGGCCTGAGTGCTGCCATGCGCGCCGAACATCAAACCCGGTTTCTGCATGAGGAAGCGGTCATCATCGTAGCCACCATTGCCTTCGGCATGGGCATCGACAAACCCGATGTACGCTTTGTCGTGCATCTTGATTTACCCAAAACCATCGAATCGTATTACCAGGAAACAGGCCGGGCCGGACGTGACGCCCAGGCTGCGGATGCATGGCTGCTGTACGGAATGCAGGATGTCATCAAGCTTCGGCAGATGCTGGACAGTTCTGAAGGCGATGAAGCTCATAAGCGTGCCGAGCAGCAGCGCTTGAATGCCATGCTGGGATTATGTGAAATCACCTCGTGCCGCCGTCATGCCCTGTTACGTTATTTCGGCGAGGATTCACCGCAGCACTGCGGTAATTGCGATACCTGTCTGGTCCCTGTCGATACCTGGGATGGCACTGAAGCGGCACGCAAAGCCCTCAGTGCCGTATACCGTTGCGGCCAACGTTTCGGCGTCAATCACCTGATCGATATTCTACGCGGTAATGAAACCGTGAAAATCCTCCAGTTCAATCACCAGCAGTTGCCCACCTATGGCGTGGGCACAGAACTCGACAAAAATCAATGGCGCTCGGTATTTCGCCAACTGGTTGCCCGGGGCTATCTTCGCGTCGATCTTGATCAGTATGGCGCGTTGAAACTGACACCGCATTGCCGACCATTGTTACGTGGTGAACAAACAATCGAGCTACGCCGCGATGTCAAAACCCCTCCCGCCCGCAAGCCGAAAAAGGCCGAAACTGTCACTGCCGACATTGATTCACAATTATGGGACGCCCTCAAAGCGTGTCGCAGCGAACTTGCCAGGACGCAGGGGGTACCACCCTATATCATTTTTCATGACAGCACCCTGATGGCTATGGCACAACACCTGCCGAAGACCCAGGATGAGTTTTCGCTGTTATCCGGAGTCGGACAGAAAAAACTTGAAAAATACGCGGCGTCATTTCTGCAGGTTATCCGTGGCAGTACAGATGAATAATCCAACCTGCACTCGCCACAGTTACGCCGCACAATCCGTGTCCACATAGAAGCGATCTGTTACCTTATAGCCAACCCTTATAGCGTGTGATACCCATGTCTATGGATTTTGAAGAACTCGACTATCAACACTCGTTTATTGGCGACATCAGTCTGCGCAAAAGGCGTGAACGGCGCCTGCACAATGAATTAGTTTATGAAGTCAAACAGTCGGAATTCAAATGTATCGAGTTGCTTCCCAGGGACGATCTCTGATGCACAACAGCACCAGCGCAACGGCCTTTCATCATTGCCTGACAAGCCAGCGTACTCGCCACTCCTGACAGGCGTACCGGTTCAAGGCCTACAGGGCCGCCCTGCCTGTGGGCGTACCAGAGCACTGCAATGCTTGGGACACACGTCATGGTCTTTTGACCGACCCCAGGAACAACGACAATTCGCTATCGTACAGTTGCGCCAGCCACTTGTTCATGGGCTCTATCACTCCAACCGTCAGAATGAATTTTCATCTTTTAAAATGGCCATTATCCCCTTAACAAGGGATTGTTAGAGGAATAACATGGTGTTAAATACGCAATAATTTCAAGTAGTTAGCAAAATACTACTGCAACATTCTAAATCTTGAATCAATAAATTGTCAGAAATCATTACAAACACTGAAGATCGCTAACACTCTGATAACTAAAAGATTCGTGCGAAGTGGCGCTCAATTTCCGTGAGTTTGGCGCTGAAAATGGCTGAATTGTGTCGAAATTCTTTACAGTTTGTTAAATTCCAATGTACTGTATTGTAGCTTCTCAATAACCCGTGGCAAGAGCGGCCCGCTCTGTAATGATATGGGG
>CAZAWX010000049.1:9123-18771 GCA_964488985.1 uncultured Ectothiorhodospiraceae bacterium | reverse complement strand
AATGATTTTCTGCTCTCCGCCGGTGCCGACATTAATGTAAATGCACTTGGTTCGGGTGGCAATCTGACCATCCACGCCGGGCGCAGTGTCACGCTCAACGCCAATATCACCACGGACAACGGTGATTTAACGGTGCTGGCCAATCATTCTGGCGCCGTGGATGCTGATCGCGATCCCGGTGCAGCACAAATTGTCATGGCTGACACCATGACCCTGGATTCTGGTACCGGTGGCGACATCATTCTGGAACTTGGCGCGGGTCCTGCGACCAACAACAGCAATGGCGATATCGTCTTGGCCAATCTTAATGCCCGGCATATCCGCATTACCAACAACGGCCCCTCGGCCAACTCAGACATTGCGCGGACCTCATCATCGGCAATGATCACTGCATCTTCACTGTTCATCGATCATGATCCCACGGGGGCCGCGGGGGGTGGTTCCGTAGGCACAGCCGCCAATCCGCTGATCATCGATGTAGCGAACCTCTCATCACACACTCATGCTGCATCGCCGGGCATGTTCTTTGATTCACGCAACAATGGTCTGACGACGATTGGCGAGACTTTCTTCGGCGGTTTTCATCTCATTCGCGGTCTGGAAACCGTGGCAGGTGGCGACATCAGCCTTGTCTCCAAGGGTGATATTACCGTTTTGCAGGATATCATCCTGAACAGTGGTTCCCTGCAACTGGCTGCGGGCACCGATGGGATCGGTGATTTGGTTTTTGATGCAGAGGCTGAATTCAACAGCACGGAGTCAACTGATAACACGATCAGTGTTTTGATCGGTACTAATAGCACAAATACCGGTAGCGCGACATTAACCGGCAATAGCATAAAATTTATAGGCAGCAGTAATAATCCTTCGCCAAGCCACATTGAATTACGTTTAGCTGGCTCCGGTGACATGAATCTCACCGCCGTCAACGATGTGCTGTTGCAGGCGGGCAGTGGCGGCACGCCAATGCTCGACAGTATTGAATTAATGTCCGGCAATACCACCTCGCTCACCGATGCGGGCGGGACGATGAACATCACCGCAACGAACGGTGAAATTCGCATCCAAAGCCCGCTTGGCGGTCATCAGTTTTCAGCTAACATCCTGGCTCAAAACGGCCAGCAAAATCTGTCCGCTGGCAGCAATATCACGCTGGATGCAGGGCCTACTGCAAACAGCGATGTAACCGTCATGGCAGGTGGTGGCGTTAGCGCCGGGTTACAGCAAAATGTGCTTTTAAACCAGGATGCCACCGCCGCAGGCGAAGGCCTGCTGCTGCTCAAGGCAGGCGGCGGCCTCAATAACAGCACTGCAATCGTCACCGACACAGGCGCTCAGAATATCAACGCTGCAGGCGCGGCCAGCGGCATCACCCTGCAAACCGATGGCAGCGCTGGTACGGGCAAGGTGGAGATACACGCCGGGGCCAATCAAACCATCAGTAGTGATGGCACAGGCAATGTAGCCGTTTTGGCTGATAGCATACAGGTCCTGATTGACGCTTTAAACGGCAATCAGAACATCAATACCGGTAACGGTGGACTCAACATACAGACGGTCGGGGGACAACCCGGGACTGTCGCCGCGGGTAGCCAGGCCCTCAATGGCAAGTTTTTGCAGGTGATTTCCAGCGGCATTGCTGGCGGAACATCATCACTGGAAGCAAAAACAGGTAATCAGGCAATTACCACCACCAGCGCTCTGGACAATAGTATTTTCATCGCTGCCGGCAGCGCGGCACCTGCCACGGTGAGCGCCCTGGCAGGGACTCAGACCATCACGACCAATGGCGGACTTCGCGCTCTCGGCGGATCCGGCAGCGGTACCGCTGATGCCGTGGTCCAGGCGGGTACAGGACAAAGCCTGGATGCTCTGTTCATTGATGTTATAGGCGCTGACGGCGATGCCATCATCGACACCAACGCTGGCCTGCAGGCCATTACTACGCATGGCAAAAACACCTCAGGTGGCGCCAGCGCCGGCGTTAACGAGGGAATTCTGGTGGATGCCACAGGGACAGGCGTTGCTGCAATTCACAGTGACGGCACACAAACAATCAATGTGGCTGATTCTGATCTGGTGCGAGTCGTCGGTACGGTGGGCAATGCAGACATTTCTTCTGCCGGAACGCAGGTGCTGACATTATCAGGTAGCGGCAACAATGCCCTTGAAATTGGTGATATCACCTCAGGGAACAGCCAGGGACAATCACTCATCGGCGGCAATCAGACCATTACCGCCGGGACTGGCACTGAAACCGGATCAATTAGCATTCGCGCTGGCACCGCATCCAATGCCATTTCGCTGCTAACCTCGATGGCCTCGCAGAGCATTAATACAACGGGCAATGTGTTGTTACAGGGGGGCAGTGGCACAGCGGCCACAGCCAATATAGCCGCCACAACAAACACATCGATCTCGCTTCTCGGCAGCACAGCTTCGCTGACCATCATGGGCGGGAGCGGCCAGGATGCTGAGGCGGAAATCGCCACCGGAAGCGGCGCCATCAATATTTCGACGGGAAACAATCTGACGCTGATGGGCGGTTCCGGTAATGCCAGTGTCATCAACAGCGACGACGGGACCCAGGCCCAGATTGCCGCAAAGACCGATGTGCTATTAACCGTTGGTGGAAATTTACAGCAGGTGGCCGGCACCGGGCTTGACGCCGATGCCGATATCAAGGCGCGAACCGGCAACGTGACGATCAATGTCACCGGTGCCGTTACTCTTCTCGGTAACGGTACTGAAGCCGATACCGAAATCACCGCACGTAAAGATCTGAACCTGACAGTGGGAACCGACCTTAACGTCGATGGCGGCAATAGCACCAACAGCGACTCAGTCATTCAATCCAAAGACACCCTCGTTAATGCCAGTATCGGTGGCATGGTCAATCTGCGTGCCGGTAGTGGCACCGATGCCTTCGTAAAATTTGGCGCCGACACCTCATTCGTACTCAATGTGGGGACTGACCTGACGGTTGATGCCAATGCGGGCGGCAGCAATGGCTTTGTTTTTGTCGGTATGAGTAATGCCAATATTGCAACCTTCCCTAACGCGCCACTAACGATTACGACAGGCGGTAACCTGTTCGCCCGCGGCGGGACCCAAACAGATACCGCGATTGATCTTCAGGGTGGAGTAACAAATTTGAACATCGGCGGTAACATGACGCTTATCGGTGGCAGCGCGTCCAGTACCTCGGTAGAGATTGATCAGGCCTCGATTTTCAATATCGACGTGGCAGGCAATCTGAGCTTGAGCGGAGGCTCTGCCGCCGACTCCGGTGTCCTCATTGGAGAAAACAATGCCGGGGCAATCGTTAACATTGGTAAAAACGCCCCTGTGGGCGGCACGATCACGCTGACTGGAGGAACCCATGTCGGGGGCTCCGCCGCAATTGGTTCGATCTGTACAACCGGGCCCTGCCCCGCTTCCGTCGTCATCAATGGCGGCGCGGGGATCACACTTAACAGTAATGCCGGAGCTGCCTTTATCGGCTCGACAACACAGGATCCAGGGTCCATCAAGATCAAGGCCGGACTGCTCAGCAGCGGAAATATTGATCTTGGCGATGGCCAGTTACTCGCCGATGGTAATATTTCGGTTGAAAATTTCGCAGCAGGTGGTGGACTCAGCGGTGTCGGCAGTCAAATCGATGCGGGCAGCGGTACTTTTAATGCCAATGCGGTCGGCCTGGTTCAAGCGATGCCAGTTACTGCGACCAGTATTGGCTTCCAGGGTCTGGGTGGTATCAACCTCAATCAAGTCCTTTCAACCTCAGGCACGGTTTCCCTTGATGCGGGATCCGGGGATATCACTATAACTGCCCCGGGGCAAATTAACGCCGGAGGCGATTTGACGCTTCAGGGCAAGGATCTTTTCATCAATTCAACCGGCGTCATAGATCTCATTTCACCTACCCTGGTCATACTGAACGCGAGCGGACAAGTCACTAATTCTGGCGCCACCGGGTCGCTAGCGGATATACAAGCTCCCCTGCTTGGCATTACCGCAAACAACGGTGTTGAACTCGACACCAACGTCACTGACCTGACGTTGACTAATGTACTGTCCGGCAATGTCGTCATCATTGATACAGGGACCGCACTAAATGCCAAAAGCATTCTCAACCCAGGTCGTCCCGTTTCGCTGGAAGTGGAACAAGGCCCTCTTGCCATCGGTAAAATCAGCGGCTCGACGGTGAGCTTGATGCCTGGAACCACATCGGGATCAAAGTCCATAACCGACAGTAACGGCGCAGCGCTAAACATTACCGCCACAAGCCTGAATTTTAGCGCCGACGATGGTTTCGGCACGTTCACCAATCCTGTTGAACTGCAGGTCGCCACACCCATCGCAGTGAACACAACGCTGGGGGATATCGGCATCATTCAAAAAGGCAATTTGAGCTTCTCCGGCAATATCAACACCACCGGTAACATCCGTCTTGGCGCCACTGGGCAACTGCTCGTTCAGGATCAAAATATTACCTCAAGCGCTGGAAGAATTGATCTGGCAGGCAGTACGGTTAAGGTACAGGCCACCATCAGCAGCAGTGCTAAAGTCAATGCCACCACCAGTTTGAATGTCCTCAGCACCGGTAACCTCACCGTCGAGGCCAGCAATACAACTGTTGGGGCGAGCGCCGAACTCAACGCAGGAACCTCCCTGGCGATCAATGCGGCGAATGTCAACATCATCGGTGGCGATGCTGATTTCGCCTTCGCCTCAATCGACCCTGTCGGCAACGCTGCCAGTATCAACATGAACCTGACGGGAAATTTAGCCATGACCGGCGGTGCCGGCAACATGGCGGAGGCCTTGCTGGTAGCCGATCAAATCGCCTTGAACGTCGGCGGGAACATCGGCTTGCGAGGTGGCGCCGGCAATGACGCTAATGCCGTCATTAACGCCGTCAATGGCAATGTCAGCATTATTTCCGGCACACGATTACTACCTGGAATCGTTGCCATGCTCCCTGGTAGTGGCGCTAATTCTGACGCGCTTGTTGTTGCCAATTCAGGTTCTGGCCAAGCCACTATTGACGCCGGACGTTGTATCGGCTGCAATATCCTGGGATCCGACCCATTTATAGATGCTGCTTCCCAGGCCGGTATCTTCGCTAATTTCACGTTCAATCTGCTTGAACCACCGCTTCGCTTTATTCCCGCTATCAGCGAAATTCTGGTGCTTGGCGACCAGCCGAAAAAAAGGGTTGCGTTGATATTCCTGACCAAAAAAGAACGCCAGAAAGATGAAAAGGAAGACGAAAAGAAACGCATTCTGATGTGCCGGTAAATAGGGCCTGATACCCACTCACCGCTACCCGCATATCGGTAGGGGGTGTGCAACTTCACAATGACAAAATTGTCTGCGCGTAATTGACCTGAAGCCTTCGCGCGGTATTGATCTTGGAGTAAAGTTCGCGTTCGGTAATTTTTCAGGCGCTGATCAAAATGACGGACACATTACGTTGTATTACTCCAATCGATGGTTCTGTTTACGTGCAACGAACCCTCGCCACATCCTCAGAAATCGCCACTGCCCTGTCCAGCGCAGGCAACGCGCAACGACAATGGCAACGCGTCCCTGTTGAACAACGCCAGACGTTGCTCAGTGCGATGGTGGATGCCTTTGTTGCGCAAGGAGAACCCGTCAGTGAGGAAATCTGCCGGCAGATGGGCAGACCGCAAAGCCAGTGCATCGGAGAGGTGCGTGGCTTTGAGGAACGCGCCCGGCATATGATCGCCATTGCCCCCGAAGCACTCGCCGACATTCAGACAGCACCAAAGGAAGGGTTTCAACGCTTTATCCGCAAGGAAGCTCTGGGCACGGTCTTCGTTATCGCACCCTGGAATTTCCCCTACCTGACTGCCGTAAATTCAGTGGTCCCGGCGCTGCTGGCCGGCAATGCGGTTTTACTGAAACACTCTGCTCAGACGCCCCTGTGCAGTGAACGATTTGCCGCAGCGGCCACACAGGCCGACCTGCCTGAAGGCCTGCTTCAGGCCTTGCATTTAAGCCATGACAACACCAGTGCCCTGATTGCCAATCCTGCTGTTGCCTATGCCTCATTTACAGGCTCGGTTCCGGGTGGGCACGCCATTGTCCAGGCGGCGGCAAATCGTTTCATCGGACTCGGCTTGGAACTCGGCGGAAAAGATCCCGCCTATGTGCGTGCCGATGCAGATCTCAACCATGCCGTAGAAAATATTATGGATGGCATATTCTTCAACAGCGGGCAATCCTGTTGCGGCATTGAGCGTGTTTACGTACACAAAGATGTCTATGCTGAATTCATCCAGCGTAGTACCGATTTTGTCTCAGCCTATCGGCTTGGCGATCCCACCGATGCACAAACCAATATTGGCCCCATGGTCCGCACTAGCGCTGCTGAGTTCGTGCGTGGACAAATCACCCAGGCTTTATCCGCAGGCGCCCGTTGTCTGCTGGACGAGAGTCACTTCCCGGCCAGTGCACCCGGCACACCTTATCTTGCGCCACAACTACTTGTCGATGTTGACCATTCCATGCGCATCATGTCTGAGGAAACTTTTGGCCCGATCGCCGGCCTTATGCAGGTCGGCAGCGACGATGAGGCCATTGCCCTGATGAATGACAGTGAATTCGGGCTTACTGCGTCTTTGTGGACTTTGGATGTTCAGGCCGCTATGGAAATTGGTGCACAAGTGCAAACCGGAACCGTTTTTATGAACCGTTGCGACTATCTTGACCCAGCGCTTGCCTGGACTGGCGTCAAAGATTCCGGTCATGGCTGTAGCTTGTCAGTGCTCGGCTATGATCAACTGACCCAACCAAAGTCCTATCATTTACGCACTTCAATCAACTGACAGTGATGCCAAGGATCCTACGCGCGCCTATGCAATTTACATCCAGCGGCAGAGGATAAAATATTTTGTATCCAGCCCATCATTACTACCAGGAAACCCAGCCGTGACCAACACAACCTTACAACACCTTAGCGCCAACTGGAACTATCCTACCAACATCCGCTTCGGCATAGGCCGTATAAGTGAATTGGCAGATGCCTGTAAACAACTCGGCATGACCCGACCACTACTGGTCACCGATCCAGGGCTCGCTGCCCTGCCTTTTATCGCCAAGGCGAAACAGGACTGCGACAGCGCCGGACTTGGTTGTGAGATTTTTGCCGATGTACAGGGCAATCCCGTCGGTGCAAATGTCGATGCCGGACTGAAGGTGATGCGCGAAGGCGACCATGACGGTGTCATTGCCTTTGGTGGCGGCAGTGCCCTTGATGCAGGTAAAGCGATCGCACTGATGTGGAAGCAAACCCGGCCATTATTCGATTTCGAAGATCAGGCCGACTGGTGGACCCGGGTGGACGTCAACGGCATGGCGCCTGTAGTAGCCGTTCCCACCACCTCCGGCACTGGCAGTGAGGTTGGCCGTGCCTCGGTTATTACTGATGAAAGCACACACACCAAGAAGATCATCTTCCATGCGAAAATGCTTCCAGCTATTGTTATCAGTGATCCACAATTAACCACAGGACTGCCCGCACACCTGACCGCTGCCGTCGGCATGGATGCGTTGTCGCATAATCTGGAAGCCTATTGCAGCCCTCTTTATCACCCCATGGCCGCCGGAATAGCCCTCGAAGGTATGCGACTCATCCGCGACTGGCTGCCGAAAGTTTATGCCGACGGCAACGATCTGGAAGCACGCGCACACATGCAGGTTGCCTCGACGATGGGTGCTACGGCCTTTCAAAAAGGCCTCGGTGCCATGCATTCATTGAGTCATCCCTGCGGGGCCGTACTCAACACCCACCACGGCCTGACGAATGCGGTTGTCATGCCCTATGTACTGGCCTTCAACAAGCCCACCATAGAGGCAAAAATGGAAACGCTGGCACGCTTTCTCGACTTTAAAAATCCCGGCTTCACTGCCATTCAATCCTGGGTCCTGGGGTTGCGCGAATCCCTCGGGATCCCGAACACACTGGCTGATCTGAAGGTAACCGAGGCCCATGCGTCGCAACTCGCCCCGATGGCGGCGGTGGACCCAACTGCGGGAACCAACCCAGTTCCATTGAACACGGATAATTGCCAGCAACTGTATTTAGATTCAATTCGAGGACACCTGCAATAAAAACACCAGGAGTACACTATGTCTGAACTCAAAAAACTGCGCACCTATATCGATGGCGAATGGTGTGAACCGGCCAGCGGTGAGTATTTCGAAAGTGTCTATCCATTCACTGCACAACCCTGGGTCTTGGTCCCACGGTGTAATAACGATGATGTAGATCGCGCCGTTGCTGCCGCTTTCAGGGCCTTTAACGGCGGCCCATGGCCTGCCCTCAATGCCAGCCAGCGTGGGGCACTATTGCGGCGTCTCGGCGATTTAATTGCGGAAAATGCCGAACGGTTAGCCGAAATCGAAGTTCAGGATAACGGCAAACTGATCAGTGAAATGGCCATGCAACTTCGCTATATCCCCCAGTGGTATTATTACTATGGGGGTCTGGCAGACAAAATCGAAGGCTCGGTTATCCCAATCGATAAACCTGAAACCTTCAACTTCACCCGCCATGAACCCCTGGGCGTGTGTGCGCTTATAACTGCCTGGAATTCGCCTTTATTACTGACTGCATTCAAACTTGCTCCCTGTCTGGCAGCAGGAAATACAGCCGTATTGAAACCTTCGGAGTTTACTTCTGCCTCAGCACTGGAATTTGCCAAGTTGGTCGAACAGGCAGGCTTTCCAAAAGGCGTTGTAAATATAGTGACCGGTTATGGTAACGAGGTCGGCCAGCCACTGGTTGAACATCCAGATGTTGCCAAAGTCGGTTTCACTGGATCAGACCGTACCGGGCAGATGATATATGAAAGTGCTGCCAAGAGCCTCAAACGGGTAAGCCTGGAACTAGGCGGAAAATCACCGAACATCGTATTTAACGATGCCCATATGGATAATGCCGTTAAAGGCGTAATTTCGGGAATTTTTGCCGCTTCAGGACAGACCTGTATCGCGGGTTCCAGGTTGCTGGTACAGGACTCCATTCATGATGAATTCGTGGATAAACTGGTGGCTTTCGCCAGCCAGGCCAAGATTGGCGATCCGATGTCAATGGAGACCCAGGTCGGGCCAGTATCGACTATTCCTCAATACGAAAAAGTGCTGGATTACATCGGGGTTGCACAAAATGAAGGTGCGCAAACCGTGCTCGGCGGCAATAAAGCCGATCAGGGGGAATGTGCCCGTGGCTGGTTTGTCCAACCGACCATTTTCACCGGCGTCAACAACTCAATGCGTATTGCTCAGGAAGAAGTTTTCGGCCCGGTCCTGTCGATCATTCCTTTTCACGATGACGACGAAGCGCTGTCTATCGGTAATGACATTATTTACGGACTGGCCGCTGGGGTCTGGACCAGCAATATTCGCCGGGCAATCCAAATGTCGAATCAACTACGAGCAGGTACCGTCTGGGTCAACACTTACCGAGCCATGTCATATTTATCCCCGTTTGGTGGCTACAAACGCAGTGGACTCGGCCGTGAGAATGGTCAGGAAGGCATTTATGAATATTTACAAACGAAAAGCGTGATGATATCGACTGCGGAGGAAGTGCCGAATCCATTTATCATGCGCTGA
>CAZAWX010000049.1:4167-9023 GCA_964488985.1 uncultured Ectothiorhodospiraceae bacterium | reverse complement strand
AAGCGTGATGATATCGACTGCGGAGGAAGTGCCGAATCCATTTATCATGCGCTGAGTCTGGAAATATCCTGCGGTAGGCCACGGACTTACAGATGTTCTCCACCATTCACGTGCATCTCCGTGCCGGTGACATAACTCGCCTGGGAGGAGCATAAGAAATAAATAGCACTCGCCACTTCCTCCGTCGAACCTAATCTGCGCATGGGAATTTCCTGCACGATTTTGTCTGTACCGGGGGATAAAATCGCTGTATTAATCTCACCAGGCGCAATCGCATTCACTCGGATCCCGAGTGGCCCGAGATCTGCAGCCATCTCGCGAGTCAAAGCGGACAAGGCGGCCTTTGAGGATGAATACGCCGCACCGGCAAAAGGATGGACGCGACTACCGGCAATGGAGGTGACGTTCAATATTGTCCCATGACCACGGGTGAGTTCGTCCAAAAGCCCTTTGCTGAGCAGGATAGGAGCGAAAAAATTGACTTGAAAAACCTTGTGCCACAGTTCCGGCGAAGTTTCCCGCGCGCCAAGACGTTCGCCATCCGGTCCTTTTGGTGAAATTCCTGCATTGTTCACCAAGGCATTCACCGGTTCACCATTGAGGCGATCTCGAATTTCCTCAATTCCATGCGCCAACGAATCGGCATCTGCCAAATCAATCACGACATGATCCTCCGGGCCTGCTTCCCAGGGACAATCTTCCGAAAACGGTTGCCGTGAACAGGTGATCACACGCCACCCAGCGCTTGAAAAACGTTTTACGGTGGCATGTCCAATCCCACGACTGGCGCCGGTCAGGATTAAATTTCGCCGAGAATTTTGCATATCAGTACCCTACAATCAGTGCCCCGGAAATAACGCGTCCAATATACTGTGAGCATTTGCCGCAACGCGTATATTAGCAGTTAAAATAAGCAACTATCAGTATTTCAATATCTAAAACCGGAGTAATTCAGCATGCACCAAATTGACCTGCGTAGTGACACTGTCACACGACCCGATGCAGCCATGCGCAAGGTCATGGCCGAAGCTGAAGTTGGTGATGATGTCTACGGTGATGACCCCACCGTGAATCGCCTTGAAGCACTGGCAGCGGAACGCCTCGGATTTGAACGTGCGATTTTCGCCACCAGTGGCACTCAGGCCAATTTGCTGGCCCTCCTGTCACACTGCCAACGCGGGGATGAATACATCGTCGGCCAACAGGCTCATACCTATAAATACGAGGCCGGTGGAGGTGCCGTTCTCGGCAGCATCCAACCACAGCCACTGAATCACTGTAAAGACGGTAGCCTGGATCTTGAAGAGGTCGCCCGGTATATCAAAGTAGACAATTATCACTTTGCTAAATCACGCCTGCTGTGCCTGGAAAATACCATTGGCGGTCAGGTTCTCAGTCTTGAATATCTGCAACAAGCCCGTGATTTCGTTAATGAGCATGGTTTAAAACTACACCTTGATGGCGCACGAATATTCAATGCCGCTGTAAAGTTGCAGGTCCCGGTGTCCGACATAAGCCGACACTTCGACAGTGTCGCCTTCTGCCTGTCAAAAGGACTCGGCGCACCTGTCGGGTCGATGCTATGCGCAAATGCCGAACTCATTACCCAGGCACGGCGGTGGCGTAAAATGCTCGGTGGGGGGCTTCGCCAGGTTGGAATTCTGGCCGCAGCCGGTATTTATGCCTTAGAGCACAATGTCGAGCGTCTGGCGCAAGATCATGACAATGCCGAAAAACTCGCCCACGGCCTGGACAAGATCAATGCCATTGATATCGACTGGCAACGGCTGCAAACCAATATGGTGTTCGCGACGATTCAAAATGGCCAGGCCGATGCCCTGGCCGAACATCTCGGCGCTCAGGGAATAAAAATGTCCCCGGGTACACCGGTTCGGTTTGCGACCCACCTGGATATTTCCACGCAGGATGTGGATACCGTTGTGAGCAGCATCGCGAATTACTTATCTTAGGCTGACCATACAGAGTTTTTACCGATTTGCGTTTGCTGTAAAAGGACATGTGCCGATCAAGGACAGTCATCTATCTAACCGTATAACGGAAAGAGGAGAGAACCCCATGATCACAAGAACATTATTCACTGCGTGCCTGCTACTGGTTTTAAACCAGGGTGCCAATGCCGATGTTCAATACGGCATCGAAGTCGGTCAGAGCGAACTTGGCTTTATGATGGTGCAGTTTGCAATGGCCACCAACCAGGAGTTGGGTCGCTACGGAAAAAGCAATTTTGCACTTGCGGCCCGGTATTATCGTAAAGCAGCCGTGCTGGGTTTCCCACCAGCACAAAATAATATCGGTCGTCTCTACGAACAGGGGCGTGGCGTCGTCCAGGATTTTGAACTGGCCTACGTGTGGTACTCATTGGCCGCCCGGGCAGGTCACCAAACAGCACGGAGTAATCGCGATGAAATCGCGAGTCGACTGCCAACAGGCAAGCTAATCACCGCACAGAAATTACTGCGGCGCATTCAGCTCATACTGCCCAGATAAACCTCACCATACCTAGTGAGATGGGTGTGTGCCTACGATCTGGGACGTAAATATGCGTGCCAGCGCCGTTCCCAGAGTTTAAACAGTCCGACGATTGTGAACGTCACACACAGATAGAAAAAACCCGCGGCAATAAATGATTCGAATGGGACGAAATAACGAGAATTGACTATTTTCGCGGCACCGAACAAATCGACAATGGTGATGACCCCGGCCAGTGCGCTGCCGTGCAACATAAAAATGACTTCATTGCCATAGGCAGGCAGCGCCCGACGAAAAGCGCTGGGCAAAATGACTCGCCGGTAACGAGTGAATTTTGACATCCCATACGCTTTGGCGGCTTCGATTTCACCCCAATTTGTCTGCACAATGGCACCACGCAATATCTCCGCAGTATAACCGGTTGTATTCAGCGCAAAGGCGATCAAGGCACACCAGTAGGCCTCCTGAAAGACCACCCACAAAAAACTTTCGCGTAATTTGTCAAATTGACCGGACCCGTGATAGATCAGGAACATCTGGATTAACAGCGGTGTGCCGCGAAAAAAATATATATAGGCCTTGGGCAAAAACGAGATAAAGGAGTTTCTGGAAGATGCGGCCAATCCCATTGGCACTGACATCACAATCCCGCAGGCCAGTGATAAAAACACCAGTTGCAGCGTCATCCACAACCCGTTGAAATACAAAGGCAGATTATCGGCGATAACAGTAAAATCCATCACTCAGCCCTGCGTACGCCGACGCTGTATCGTTTTTCCAGCCAACGTATCCCAATATCCGATGCGCCAGTAATGACCAGAAATAAAAAAGCCACCAGCAGATAGAAGGTAAAAGGCTGACGGGTCGCACCACCCGCCTGGCCTGCGTTGTACACCATATCCTGCAAACCAATGACTGAAACCAGCGCTGTTGTCTTGGCCAGCACCAACCAATTGTTACCAAAGCCCGGCAACGCATGGCGTACCATGGCAGGAAATGTGACGCGGAAAAAAACTTGTGGTGGGCTCATCCCATAGGCCTTGCCGGCTTCAATTTCACCTTTAGACACTGCCAGAATACCGCCGCGAAATGTTTCAGCCATATACGCGCCAAGAATAAAACCGATCGTGATTGTTCCGGCGATAAAGGGGCTGATATCGATATAATCCCAGCCAAAATAATCGCCGATATTGTTCACCATGATTTGACCGCCGAAAAAGATCAGGGTCATCAACACCAGATCCGGGACACCACGAATAAGCGTGGTATAGACCCCAGCGATAAAACGCGCAACCCGCGAACTCGACAGTTTGGCAACTGCGCCAAGCATCCCCAGAACCACACTGATGACCAGGGACAACAGGGCCACCTCAACTGTCAGAACCATGCCTTTCAGAATAAAGGGCACATAGCCCTGAAAATCAAGCACCGTATATTTCCCAGATGTGGAGAATCAGACCCGCCTACCCGCACTACAGATAACGCGCTAGACGGATCTGAACAAGAGATGAAATTTCAACCGCCGTAAACGTCGAACTTAAAATATTTGGCGTTGATTTTCTTGTAAGTTCCATTGGCGCGAATCGCTTTGATGGCTTTATTGAACTTTGCCACCAGGTCCTTGTCCTTTTTGCGCACAGCAATTCCGGCGCCTTCGCCAAAGTATTTGACCTCCGTGTATCCCGGTCCGACAAATTCCCAATCCTTGCCCTTATCGGTTTTCAGGAAACCATCGTCCATCGCCACTGAGTCGGCGAGCAACAAATCGATGCGGCCGGCAACGGCATCCAGATAAGCTTCATCCTGAGTCGCGTAGCGTTTGATTTTTACTGCATCACCGAATTTTGCGGTAACGAAATTATCGTGTGTTGTCGCCCGTTGCACGCCGACTGTTTTGCCCTTCAACCCTGCCTTTGAGATCTCGATTCCCGATCCTTTTTTGCGCGCAAACTTTGCAGGGGTATTGTAGTACTTGTGCGTAAAAGCAACTTTCTTCTTGCGTTCCTCGGTAATCGACATCGAGGCGATAATCGCGTCATATTTACGCGCCAGAAGTGATGGGATGATGCCATCCCAATCCTGTTGCACGAGGGTACATTTAGCCCCCATCTGTTTACATAGCGCGTTCGCTATATCAACATCAAAGCCAAATAACTTGCCGTCTTTAGAGACCGCACTGAAAGGTGGGTATGCCCCTTCAACACCGATTCTAACCTTCTTCCAATCCTTGGCCCCTGCACTATTCACACTTAAAGCCAGCACTGCCAGAGTCAATGCCATGGTTAACAGTTTTCGCATTTTTTCACTCCTTAACTTCGTCTAAAACTTCGTCTAAAACTTCGTCTAAATGAGTCGATTGACACGAT
>CAZAWX010000049.1:0-4067 GCA_964488985.1 uncultured Ectothiorhodospiraceae bacterium | reverse complement strand
AACTTCGTCTAAAACTTCGTCTAAAACTTCGTCTAAATGAGTCGATTGACACGATCCATCCGCCAGCAACATTAAACTGTGTCTGCCGGTAGATCGGGTTATTTCAAAGTCCCGGCAAGAAACTGCCGAAAGCGTTCCGATTCCGGGTGTTCAAAAACCTGTTCCGGCGGCCCGTTTTCCTCCACTTTACCTTCGTGCAAAAACATGACCTTGCTGGAAACATCTTTGGCAAACCCCATTTCATGGGTCACCACCAACATGGTCCTTCCCTCTTCCGCCAGGCCACGCATCACTTTTAATACTTCACCAACCAATTCCGGATCCAACGCCGAAGTCGGTTCATCAAATAGAATCATGTCCGGTTCCATTGCGAGGGCCCGGGCGATCGCCGCACGTTGTTGCTGCCCACCGGACAAATGAGCCGGGTAGTAATCCTTGCGTTCAAACATACCGACTCGTTGCAGGACCGCTTCAGCACGTTCCACCGCCTGCGCCTTGGGTACCTTGAGAACATGGATGGGGGCCTCAATCACATTTTCCAGAACCGTCATGTGTGCCCAAAGATTGAACTGCTGAAAAACCATCGACAGTTTCGAGCGAATGCGCTCCACCTGTTTCTGATCTTCGGGCACCTGGGCGCCACCAGCAGCCTGACGCATCCTGATCAACTCACCATGCACAAACACATTGCCTGAATTGGGGGTTTCCAGCAGATTGATGCAACGTAGCAGCGTGCTTTTTCCGGAGCCACTGCTGCCCAGGATGGACACGACATCCTGATCATGTGCTTTGAGAGAAATTCCTTTGAGAACCTCCAGTGCACCGAAACTCTTGTGCAGATCCTCGACTACAAGAGCCTCGGCAGCCTCCACCATATACGCCTCCTCCATGATTCACTTGCTATTTTTTCCGACACGTTAGTCTGTAAACTTCCCGGATGCAACTGCCTGGGATCCTGTCGGGGATCCTGATACCTCACAGCGGCCTCAATTATGCGGGCTAGGACCGATGGTTCGATATGCCCGGCCGCACGATTCGCAAATCAATCCACCAAAAGCTGGCCTTCCCTGCGGTAAAGCAAGGGCTTTGCGCCTGCAATTTTACAGATCACCTGACCGGGTTCAACAAAACGTGAATTGGTTCGGGCAAACATGATGCCTTGTGTCCTGGCTTTCAGTTCAACTCTTTCCTGCGGCGAACTCACCTTCAGCGGGTCAACAATCCGAGCTACACATTCATCCTCCTGAACCAGGCTTCCCAACGGGCTGACGTAGCTCAGGACGCCCCCAGCGGGTGCCTGAACCACATCCACAGCATCCAGCCCGGTAGCCTCGCATAGCGCTGCTGGCAAAGGTCCGGGATCCCCCTCGATCACCCCCCTGCGCTGCAAGAACTTAAACAGGTTGAGTGCGTCCCGATGAGCTTGGCCGTCATCAACATCAAGCGTGCCCCGTAACTCTATCGTACAGGACAGGCAGGCAGGGGGAATCGGGGTTTGGGGAAACTGATCCGCCAAAGCCCACCAGGGGCCTGCTACCGCCTCATCGAAAGGTCGCCCCCCCGATTGCGTGGCCAGCAAACTGGCCCGGCTACCCAGTTGTGCACTTAAATCTGCTGCGTCAGGCCACAGGGGGGTGCCAAAATAACAATGTAACAAGGCTTCCAGATCACAATGCAGATCCAGCACATAATCCGCATCCACTGCCAGCCCCAGCAAGCAATGGCGCAGCCATGCGGTTTCCTCAACCGGGATCTCATCATCCAGTTCCGCCCGTAGTGCCGCACGGATTAAAGCGATGTTGTTATCTGCATCACGACCAAGCCGCTCGGCGACCCGGCCCTTCACAGCAGGGGCAAGATCTGGGAAATGGCGGTTGTAGTTGCCTGCGCCATTTAGTGCGTAACGCCCCACCAGATGGCCGGAGATAACCTGTGCCAGACCAAGTGGATTTGCGACAGGTACCAGAACGATTTCACCCTTGATTGATTCGCGGGCATCATTCAATAACTGGCGAAGATGCTGGATGACCAACATTCCTGGAATTTCATCCGCATGTAATGACGCCTGGAAATATGCTTTTGGCCTGGCGCCGGGAGTTCCGTAGGACAGGACTTTCAGGCAACGTTCGCCCCAGGCTGAAGGCCCCGGAATCGGAATATTTCTGACCCTGATATTATCGCCATCCCTCATTATCATTTCCCTTTCACGTGAAACCCATCCAACCTCATTATACGTGCCTGAATTCATCGACGCGCTGGAATTGGCTGGTGTTGCACAGGCGGCTTGTCCAACCACTGGACGGCGCGTATGCTCGCGCGCAATTTCAAAGCTAAGGAACACATCAGTGATAAAGGCAATCACATTTGATCTTTGGGATACGGTCATTCACGACGATTCCGATGAACCCAAACGTGCTGCAAGAGGACTTTTGCCCAAGGCCCAGGCGCGGCCTGAAATACTCTGTAGCGCACTCAATCTTGAAACATCAGTAAGCCAGGAAAAGGTTGCTCTTGCCTATGCAGTCCAGGAGGCTGCATTCAGGCATGTCTGGCATGAACAGCACGTTACCTGGACTGTTGCAGAACGGCTGGAAGTGGTCCTGTCCGGGTTGGGGCTGACCTTGTCAGAGGCGCATTTTCGTGACGTGCAAACCGCGCTTGAAGAAATGGAACTTCAGGTCAAACCCAACCCGGTTGCCGGCATGCCCCAGGCAATTGCCATGCTGGCAGAACATTACCAACTGGCCGTCGTCTCCGACGCGATCTACACTCCCGGCCGTTGCCTGCGGGAATGGCTGCAAGGCGAAGGCGTTTTGGATTATTTCAGCGCCTTTGCATTTTCCGACGAGATCGGCCATTCCAAGCCCCACAGGAGCATGTTTGACCACGTCGCCCAGACACTGGGCGTCGATATCGGTCAAATGCTGCATATCGGCGATCGGGATCATAATGATGTCAAGGGCCCACAGGCCCTCGGCATGCAGGCGGTTCTGTTTGCCGCGACCCGGAACAAGGATCGGGACATCACCAGTGCCGAAGCAATATGTGATGATCCAGCCAATTTGTTCGACATTATCCAGCAACTGGCAAAGGCCTGAAGGAGGCGCGAGATGGAACCCGTATTTCTGGTCATTGACGGCTACCGGCGTGAAGGCCGGGAAGATTTAGCCGCAGGTGGTGCCACCACGGCCGGTAAGTTGTATCAGCGTATGCTCGGCGAATGCCATCCCGGTTGCCGGGTGGATGTCATCTACCCTGCTGATGCCGATGATGCCCTGCCGCAAGCGGCGTCGCTGAAGGATTACCATGGCATTGCCTGGACCGGGTCAAGCCTGACCATCTTTGACGATCACCCATCTGTCACCAATCAAATCAAGCTGATGAAAGATATTTATGCCGCCGGGATCCCGAGCTTCGGCAGTTGCTGGGCAGCGCAGATTGGTGTGGTCGCTGCGGGTGGGCGCTGCGCCCTGAATCCCCGTGGGCGCGAAATGGGCATCGCCCGCAAGATTACCCTGACCCCTGCAGGGCGGGCGCATCCGATGTACACAGGAAAACCAGATGTATTCGATGCATTCATCAGCCATGATGACGAAGTCACACATCTGGCACCTGGAGTCATTTCCCTGGCCGGTAATGCCTTCACCTCAGTACAGGCAGTTACTGTCAACCATGGTCCTGGCAGCATGTGGGCCGTGCAGTATCATCCGGAATATGATCTGCATGAACTCGCGCGATTGGTTTATTGCCGTATCGACAAATTAAAAAATCTGGGCTTTTTCCAGGACCGTACCGCCGGAGAAGACTACGTCAATACTCTGGAGGCGTTATATCAGGATCCTGATCGCAACGATCTGGCCTGGCAACTTGGCATTGATGCCGATGTCATGAATGCCGATGTCCGCCAGGCCGAAGTGCGTAACTGGATCAATTTGATGGTGCTGCCGAAAATGCGCCAGTAATGCTGGTTCGGTTAACGATTGGCGGGCAATCTGAATAGCTGTGCGAAAACCCTGTTCACTTAAGACAAGGCCAAGTTTGCGCATTGCGCAGGGTAAGGACTGACT
>CAZAWX010000048.1:15734-19000 GCA_964488985.1 uncultured Ectothiorhodospiraceae bacterium | reverse complement strand
ACAAGGTCATTACGAGTCGTCAGATTATCAATCATCCACGAACTGATCCGGATAGGAACGTGCACCGCATATTGCAATGGGTAGACCAGTGTCGATAGCACTGCTCGCATTCGTTCGAGATGCCCGGCACGATGATCCGCCGTCATCAGCACGATAGACAAAACTACAACCAGAAAAAGTCTGAATGGTAGCGATGGACCACGAACAAAAAGCGGTTTAATGTGAGAAATCGGCTTCACCCACAGTATTTATCCAAATTTACGTTTGTTACTAATATACTGTTTTTACAGTCATTCTGATGAGAAGACATCCACTCCTCTTTCATCCATCATTTCCAGTGCTCGCCCACCACCTCTTGCTACACAGGTCAAAGGATCTTCAGCCAGCACCACAGGAATTCCCGTTTCTTCCATAATCAATCTATCCAAGTCTTTAAGCAAAGCGCCACCACCGGTTAACACCATGCCTTTTTCTGCAACATCCGAGCCCAACTCTGGAGGTGTTTGCTCCAACGCAGTCTTTACAGCACCAATGATATTAGTCAATGGCTCCTGCAAAGATTCGAGAATTTCATTGCTGTTGAGGACAAAGCTGCGGGGGATCCCTTCGGCTAGATTACGCCCTCGAACTTCCAGTTCGGTGACTTCATTGCCGGGATAGGCGGAACCGATTTCATGTTTAATCCGCTCCGCTGTTTGTTCACCGATTAAGGTTCCATAATTTCTGCGGACATAGTTTATGATGGCTTCATCAAATCGATCACCGCCCGTGCGAACAGATTCAGAGTACACAATTCCGTTTAGCGAGATCACTGCAACTTCTGTTGTACCACCGCCAATGTCAATGACCATCGAACCGCTCGCCTCACTGACTGGCAATCCTGCACCGATGGCAGCCGCCATTGGTTCCTCAATGAGATAAACCTCACGCGCGCCGGCTCCCGCTGCGGATTCACGAATCGCCCGTCGTTCCACCTGAGTAGAACCACAGGGAACGCATACCAAAACTCGGGGGCTTGGCCGGAAAAACTTATTTTGATGTGCCTTATGTATAAAATGCTGAAGCATTTTTTCTGTTACAGTGAAATCTGCAATTACACCATCCTTCAACGGGCGAATGGCTTGGATATTGCCAGGTGTACGGCCAAGCATGCTTTTAGCTGCCTCGCCCACTGCGGCGATACTTTTGGCATTTCCAGGAGAACCACTACGTTCAGAGCGAATGGCTACAACAGAGGGTTCATTCAGAACGATGCCCTGCCCGCGTGCATAAATCAGTGTATTGGCGGTGCCCAGATCAATAGAGAGATCATTTGAGAACAGACCCCGTATCCGCTTCAGAAACATGTATGTTGCTGCCTCATCGTAAAATTCAGTTTAAAAGTTTCCGAGGGGTTGCTCTCAGCACCGTTGAGTAAAGCCATACGCGCAGGATATAACACACTTTCCCGGCTCCACATTATATTACCAATCACCCGGATAAATGTAGCAACGCCCCTGTTATTCATCAAGTATAATAACAGGTTAAGATATCTATTTAATAGAAGTTCGAGACCATGAGTTTACATCCGGAAGACGTTGAAAAAATTGCCAGACTTGCCTATCTGAAAATTGAACCTGATGAAATCCCTACATATTCAAGGGAACTGTCTACCATTATCGATCTGGTAGAACAAATGAATCGTGTCGATATCAGCAAAATACAACCCATGGCACACCCTTTTGACATGCAACAACCCTTGCGGGCTGATCAGGTGACCGAGCAGGATCAGCATGAGGATTTCCAGTCCGTCGCCCCCGCGGTAGACAATGGTCTTTACCTCGTTCCCCGAGTCATTGAATAAACCTTAACTGAGTTCAGCACACCATCATGCATCATCAATCTGTCGCTTCTCTAGGCCAGTCATTACGTTCAGGCCAGTTTTCCAGTGTCGAGCTTACCCAGCATTGCCTAAATCGAATCGAGCAACTTAATCCCGATCTCAACTGCTTTATTACTCTGACCGCACAATTGGCCCTGGAGCAGGCACAAGCTGCGGACCGGCGCCTTGCGCAGGGAAACTCACAGCCACTAACCGGGATCCCATTCGTACATAAGGATATTTTTTGTACAAAAGGGGTGAAAACAAGTTGTGGTTCACGCATGCTGGATAATTTTATTGCCCCCTACGATGCAACCATTGTCAGCCGACTGCACGCGGCTGGATGCGTGATGTTGGGAAAAACCAACATGGATGAATTTGCGATGGGTTCATCAAATGAAACCAGTTTTTACGGGGCAGTCAAAAATCCCTGGAATTTGGATTGTGTACCAGGTGGCTCCTCAGGCGGGTCAGCCGCGGTAGTTGCAGCTCGCCTGGCACCTTTGGCAACTTGCACAGATACAGGTGGATCAATCCGCCAGCCTGCGGCGCTGACGGGTATTACCGGAATCAAACCTACTTATGGACGAGTTTCGCGCTATGGAATGATCGCCTTTGCCTCCAGTCTTGACCAGGCTGGGGTCATGGCAATCAATGCCCAGGATGCCGCAATAATGCTGGAGGCAATGGCGGGGTTTGATGAAAAAGACTCGACTTGTGTAGATCGTCCGGTAGAGAAATATAGCGAGGCACTGACAACCGACATCTCCGGGTTGAGAATCGGTGTACCCAGACAGCATTTTGGTCCCGGCCTTGATACAAGGGTCGGCGATTGTATTCGTGATGCTCTGGAGGTCTACAAACATCAGGGGGCAACGTTAATAGATATCGAATTGCCCAACACCGATCTTTCAATCCCAGCCTATTATGTGGTTGCACCTGCAGAGTGTTCATCAAACTTGTCGCGATTTGACGGTGTCAGGTTCGGCTATCGGGCTGATGATCCCACAGACCTCTCCGATTTATACCTACGTAGCCGGAGTGAAGGCTTTGGGCCTGAGGTGAAGCGACGAATAATGATCGGAACGTATGCTCTGTCTGCAGGCTATTACGACGCTTATTATTTAAAGGCACAGCAAATACGCCGACTCATCAGTCAGGATTACCAACAAGCATTTGAAAAGGTTGATGTCATAATGGGCCCAACAGCGCCGGGTGTTGCATTTCACCTCGGTGAGAAAATGAATGATCCTGTCACGATGTATCTTTGTGACATTTATACGAACGGTGTAAATCTTGCCGGCTTGCCCGGGATGTCCATTCCAGCAGGATTTGTCGACGGCTTACCCGTCGGTTTGCATCTGGTGGGAAATTACTTCGAAGAGGCACGTTTGTTGAACACTGC
>CAZAWX010000048.1:13760-15634 GCA_964488985.1 uncultured Ectothiorhodospiraceae bacterium | reverse complement strand
TCGGTTTGCATCTGGTGGGAAATTACTTCGAAGAGGCACGTTTGTTGAACACTGCACATTTTTTTCAGCACGAAACTGACTGGCATACCCGGCTTCCTGCCGGCTATGAATAATTGGTGTCCGTCATGAGTAAATGGGAATCCGTTATAGGCCTTGAGATCCACGCACAACTCAAGACCAGAAGTAAAATATTTTCTGGAGCCTCCACACAATTTGGCGCCACTCCAAATTCACAGGCCTGTGCCGTTGATCTAGGTTTGCCCGGTGTTTTGCCTGTCCTGAATGCGCAGGTGGTAAGAATGGCAATAATGTTCGGTTTGGCCATAAATGCCCAAATTCCGGATCGTTGTATATTTGCCCGTAAAAATTATTTTTACCCGGATTTACCAAAAGGTTACCAAATTAGTCAGTATGAGGAACCCATTGTCGGCAACGGATATATACAAATATCAGATCCGGAACAAGGTCATCTGCGCATCAACATCACACGGGCTCATCTTGAGGAAGATGCTGGAAAATCAGTTCACGATGCGTATCACAATATGACGGGGATTGATCTCAATCGTGCAGGTACACCATTGCTTGAAATTGTTTCAGAACCTGAGTTACGCAGTGCTCGACAGGCTGTTGCCTATATGCGCAAAATTCATTCCATCGTTCGCTACCTGGGTATCTGCGACGGAAATATGCAGGAAGGCTCTTTTCGCTGTGATGCAAATGTTTCTGTACGGCGCTTTGGGGAAAAAGAGTTTGGCACCCGCACTGAAACGAAAAACCTCAATTCATTCCGTTATGTAGAGCAAGCGATTAATTATGAGATCGAGCGCCAAATTGAGCGACTCGAGGCAGGCCAAACCATCAAACAGGAAACACGGCTATACGATCCAGAGCAGCATGAGACTCGCCCTATGCGCAGCAAGGAAGAGGCTAATGATTATCGTTATTTCCCAGATCCTGATTTATTGCCAATTGAAATCGATCGGCTAATTATTGCAGAGATCAAAAATAATTTACCCGAACTTCCAGACTCCAAACAATCGCGCTTTTGTTCCCAATATAACATCACTCCTGATCTTGCCGCGGCCCTGACAACCACCCGCGAACTTGCCGATTACTTTGAATCTGCAACTATTGGACATCCTGAATTGGCAGTTCAAGTGGCAAACTGGATGATGGGTGAATTAAGTGCCGCAATGAACAAGGCTGGAATCAATATCACACAAGTACCGATACGCCCGGCACAGTTAGGCACGATTGTGCTACGAATTGAAGATAAGACGCTATCGGGGAAAATGGCCAAACAGATCTTTGAGGCTGTTTGGCGAGGTGAAGGTGACCCAGATGCCGTAATAGAAACCCGCGGACTCAGACAACTCACAGACACTGGCGCCATCGAGTCATTGATTAGTGACGTTGTGTCCGCAAATCCGCATCAAGTACAACAGTACCGCGAAGGTAAACAGAAAGTATTCGGTTTCTTTGTAGGCAGGGTAATGCAGGCATCAAAAGGCAAAGCCGATCCGCAACAAGTCAATGATTTGCTACGCGACGCCCTGAAATAAACCTGTGCGGTGCGCACTCGCGCTCTCCCCATGCCAGCACAAACGTATGGCCCGAATGAAATCAGGCGATACGAATTTATTCTGATGCTATCTCGGCAGAATCGTCCTCGCTTTCAACCTGAGGCCGCCCAACGAGTTCCACCAGAGCCATAGGCGCTTTATCACCAGCTCGGTAACCACATTTGAGTATCCTCAAATAACCACCTGGTCGTTCCAGGTATCTTGGTCCGAGTTCGTTGAAAAGTTTTGTAACCACATCGCGATCGCGCAATCTCGAGAAAGCCAGACGTCGATGGGCAACACTGTCCGATT
>CAZAWX010000048.1:0-13660 GCA_964488985.1 uncultured Ectothiorhodospiraceae bacterium | reverse complement strand
TCGCGATCGCGCAATCTCGAGAAAGCCAGACGTCGATGGGCAACACTGTCCGATTTAGCCAGAGTAATCAATGGCTCCACAACCCTACGTAATTCTTTTGCCTTCGGCACAGTAGTACGAATGAGTTCATGGCCTAACAATGACGCAGACATGTTCCTGAACATAGCCTTTCTATGACTACTGTTACGGTTTAACTGGCGTCCGCTCTTGCGATGTCGCATGCTGATTTTCCTGTTCTATGCAGTGGAAGCTAAGGGGATGAGATCAGACATTACCCTGATCATGAAGCCCAACGGGCGGCCAATTCTCAAGGCGCATGCCCAGTGACAGTCCGTTTGATGCGAGGACATCCTTAATTTCCGTAAGTGATTTTTTACCCAGGTTTGGTGTCTTAAGAAGTTCTACTTCAGTTCGCTGAATCAGATCACCAACATAATAGATGCTCTCCGCCTTGAGGCAGTTTGCCGAGCGCACTGTAAGCTCAAGATCATCGACCGGCCGCAGCAATATTGGGTCAATTTCAGCTTGTTGTTGAACCGGTGCCTCGTTTTGTTCCCCGCTGAGATCAACAAAAACAGCCAATTGATCGCGCAATAAACCCGCTGCAGTTCTAACAGCTTCTTCAGAGTCCACTGTGCCGTTGGTTTCGATCTCAAGAATCAGCTTGTCGAGGTTGGTGCGCTGTTCAACCCGGGCACTTTCAACACTGTAAGCAACACGTGATACCGGGCTGAAGGATGCGTCGAGCACCAGTTTACCAATGGGCCGATCGCCTTCTTCTTCAGTGGCGCGGCTGGCCGCTGGTTGGTATCCGCAGCCAACTTCCACTTTCATTCGCATGTTAAGTTCACCCTGTTTGGACAGGTGCGCGATAACATGATCAGGATTGATGATTTCTACATCGTGATCGGTGGTGATGTCACTCGCATAGACTGTGCAAGGACCCTTCTTGTGGAGCGTCAGCTCTGATTCTTCCCGGGCATGACTCTGTAGCGCCAGGCCTTTCAGATTCAACAAAATTCCGGTGACATCTTCCTGACAGCCTTCGACTGTGGTGTATTCATGCAAAACACCATCAATTTCAACTTCTGTCACAGCACAACCTGGAATTGAAGATAGCAAAACACGCCTTAGTGCATTACCAAGAGTGTGCCCGAAACCACGGTCAAGAGGTTCAATAGTAATTTTGGCCGTATTAAGACCTGTATCAACAACTCCAACAATGCGAGGTGTTAATAGCGCGATGGCATGACTGGGCATGCGTCTCTCCTGCGTTAATAGTTACTTGGAGTAAAGCTCGACAACGAGTTGCTCATTAATTTCGGCTGGTAGTTCAGCACGATCCGGTATCGACTTGAACACGCCTTCCATCTTTGACACGTTCACATCGACCCAGTCTGGAAATCCTAACTGCTCAGTTACGGACAACGCATCCTGTATGCGGGCTTGCTTGCGAGATTTATCACGCACACAAACCACGTCGTCTGGCCGTACCTGATAGGATGCCACGTTTACGCTTATGCCATTTACCAAAATAGCTTTATGGCTTACCAACTGTCGTGCTTCTGCACGAGTAGCGCCGAACCCCATACGATAAACAACATTATCCAGGCGACACTCAAGCAGTTTCAGCAGATTTTCACCCGTTGCACCTTTCTTCTGCGCAGCTCTGGCATAATAGCTACGGAACTGACGTTCCAGGACACCATAAATCCGTCTTAATTTTTGTTTCTCACGTAGCTGCAGAGCATAATCCGACATGCGTCGGGAACGCCTTGCACCGTGCTGCCCGGGCGGTGTTTCCAATTTGCACTTGGAGTCTAAAGGCCGCGCACGACTTTTGAGCATCAAATCTGTGCCCTCGCGTCGACTCAGTCTGCAAGTGGGTCCTGTATATCTGGCCATGATTCAGTTACTCGTCTATTACACGCGGCGCTTTTTCGGCGGCCGACAACCATTATGAGGAATCGGGGTTACATCACTTATTGCGGTAATCTTAAAACCCGCATTATTCAACCCGCGAACGGCAGACTCACGTCCTGGACCAGGTCCTTTGACGCGCACCTCCAGATTTTTCAGTCCGTATTCCTGGACCATTTCACCCACACGGGTCGCCGCAACCTGTGCAGCGAATGGCGTACTTTTACGCGACCCCTTGAAGCCGCTGCTTCCCGCCGTCGCCCAGCCAAGTGCGTTTCCCTGTCGATCAGAAATTGTGATCACAGTATTGTTAAAAGACGCGTGCACATGAGCAATACCGTCACTGACAGTACGCTTTATCTTCTTTTTGCTACGTGTTTTTGCTTTAGCCATTAGGGTTTATTCCGAGCCTATTTTCTAACCATGCGGCGCGGACCTTTACGGGTCCGTGCATTTGTACTGGTACGTTGTCCATTTACGGGCAATCCGCGCCGGTGGCGTATACCCCGATAACATCCCAAGTCTTTGAGACGTTTAATGTTCATCGAGACTTCGCGACGTAAGTCGCCCTCTACAGTATACCGGGTCACTTCACTGCGAAGTTTGTCGAGTTCTTCTTCGCTCAAATCCTTAACCTGAGTATCCGTACTAATATCGGTATCAGCACAGATTTTTCTGGCTGAGGTAGGACCAATGCCATATATATGCGTCAGTGAGACCCAGGCATGTTTTCGATCCGGGATGTTAACACCGGCAATACGCGCCATTTAATTACTCCTTCGACCCAGCGCTAACACGCGGGGGTAAATTATTAAGTGTGTGGGATAGAACAGCCATTGATTCGACTCTAACCTTGCCTTTGTTTATGACGACCATCTTTACAGATGACACGAATCACACCGTTTCGTCGGATGATTTTACAATTGCGACAAATTCGCTTTACTGATGCCCGCACTTTCATATTCTTCTACCTTCTCAGTGGCGTATTACGCCAATCTAACGGGGTACACCACTACGCGTGTAACCCTTCAAATTCGCCTTTTTCATCAAACCTTCGTATTGGTGAGACAGCATATGTGACTGCACCTGAGCCATAAAATCCATGGTGACAACAACAATAATCAACAGTGAGGTACCACCAAAGTAAAATGGAACACCCCACTCAACAATTAAAAACTCAGGTAACAAACATACGGCTGCAATATATGCTGCTCCCCAAACTGTTAACTTGGTCATTACGTTATCAACATATCGTGCAGTTTGTTCTCCAGGTCGCACCCCAGGGACAAACGCACCCGATTTTTTTAAGTTATCTGCCGTATCTTTTGGATCGAATACCAACGCAGTATAAAAGAAGCAGAAAAAGACAATCATGCCACCATAAAGCAAGGTGTAGATCGGCTGGCCAGGAGAGATTGCC
Organism: uncultured Ectothiorhodospiraceae bacterium; assembly: GCA_964488985.1. GTDB lineage: Bacteria > Pseudomonadota > Gammaproteobacteria > HK1 > HK1 > CAZAWX01. The sequence goes on along the minus strand of CAZAWX010000048.1, from coordinate 10,320 downwards.
GTGGACAGATCTTTAAGCCAGGCCAGTCCTGATGAATTACCAACCCAACCACCAAGCGTCGCTGGAAATAGAATAATACTGGAAGCAAAAATCGGGGGGATGACTCCCGACATATTCAATTTCAACGGCAAATGGCTTGATTGGCCGCCATACATACGTCTACCTACCTGCCGTTTCGCGTAGTTCACAGTTATGCGGCGCTGTCCGCGCTCAACAAAGACCACAAATGCAGTGACAGCAACAGCGACCACTAATAAGGTAAAGACCAGCAAGATGTGTAATTCACCCGTACGGGCAAGTTCAAGTGTGCCGCCAATCGCGGCAGGTAAACCTGCAGCAATACCGGTAAAAATTAATATTGAAATTCCGTTACCTATACCACGTTCACTCACCTGTTCACCTAACCACATGAGAAAAACAGTCCCCGTGACCAACGTTGCAACAGTAGTAATACGGAAACTCATCCCGGGATCCAGCACTACATTCCCCTGACCTTCAAGTGCAATGGCGACACCCAGAGCCTGAAAGGTAGCGAGAATAACGGTTCCGTAGCGTGTCCATTTGGTGATCTTGCGACGTCCGGATTCACCTTCTTTGCGCAATTCTTTCAACTTTGGCTCAACGTATGACAACATCTGAATGATGATTGATGCTGAAATGTACGGCATGATGCCAATTGCGAAAATAGAAAAACGACGTAATGCACCACCAGAGAACATGTTAAACATGTCAAGAATTGTTCCACTCTGCTGATTGAATAATTGCTCCAGCGCATTCGGGTCAATCCCGGGAACCGGAATAAACGTTCCCACACGAAAGACAATCATGGCACCGAGCACGAACAGCAACCGCTGTTTCAATTCAGCACTTGGACCTCCCTTCATTGGAGGTGATGATTTTGTCTGTTTTGCCATTCGTCTAAATCTTGGGTCTAAATCTGGGTATTACTAAATTTAATCTTCGATGGTGCCTGAAAGTGATTCGATAACAGCGCGTGCACCTTTAGTGACCGCGATACCTTTAAGCTTCAAGGTCTTGGTAAGTTCGCCAGCAAGAATGACTTTAACCCTTTGAGTCGATGCAGAAACCAGTTTCACAGTCTTCAACGTTTCAAGATCAATCACATCCGCTTCTACCCTTTCAAGGGCATCAAGACGTACTTCTGCGGTATATTTCGCAATCCGCGAAGCAAACCCGAATTTTGGCAGTCTACGCTGTAAGGGCATCTGGCCACCTTCAAAACCCGCTTTCGTTCCACCGCCAGAACGAGATCGCGACCCTTTGTGGCCTCGGCCAGCGGTCTTGCCAGTACCTGAACCAGGTCCACGAGCGACACGTTTCGAACTGCGCCGGGAGCCTTCATTAGGTTTTATAGTGTTCAGTTGCATGGATTCAGGCCTCCTCGACATTTAGCAGGTATGACACCTTGTTAATCATCCCACGTGTACACGGCGTGTCTTCCACCATCACTGTGTGGTGCATTCGGCGCAGACCAAGGCCACGAACACAAGCTTTATGGTTGCGTAAATGCCCACTAGGGCTACGCACCAGAGTCAGCTTGAGAGTCTTTTCTTTGTCACTTGATACTGCCATCTGCCTATCCTGTGATTTCTTCAATCGTTTTACCGCGCTTTGCGGCGATTGTTTGCGGATCTTTCATATCTCGCAGACCGCGCAATGTGGCACGAATTACGTTTATAGGATTGGGCGAACCAATGCATTTAGCCAACACATCATGTACACCTAAAACTTCAAATACAGCCCGCATTGGACCACCCGCGATAATCCCCGTTCCTTCTGAAGCGGGTTTCATGAAAACTTTGGCCGCCCCATGGCTTGATGTAATTGCGTACTGCAGTGTATTGCCTTTTAGTGGCACCTTAATCATGCTGCGTCGTGCATTTTCCATCGCTTTTTGAATCGCCGCCGGGACCTCTCTGGCTTTTCCGCGGCCCATGCCAACTCGGCCTTTTCCATCGCCAACAACCGTAAGCGCCGTAAAACCGAATAAACGCCCGCCTTTAACGACCTTTGCGACGCGGTTGATGCCAACCAACTTCTCAAGAAATTCGTCCTCGCTGGCACCAGATTGAAAATTCGCCATATCTTATTTACCCGTTAATTTAATGACGCGACCGGATTAACATTGAAATCCAGCTTCTCTTGCCGCATCAGCCAGAGCTTTTATGCGACCATGAAATTTAAACCCGGAACGGTCGAATGCGGCACGGTCAATACCCGCCGTCTTAGCCCGCTCTGCTAATAATTTTCCAACGACCTGGGCGGCAGCAACTTTGCCACCTTTCGGTGCTTGCTCTCGGACCTGAGCATCCAATGTAGAAGCGCTTGCCACAACCTTGCCGCCATCTGGAGTTATCAACTGTGCATATATATGCCGCGGTGTGCGAAATACACACAGACGATGCACTCCAAGCTCTCTGATTTTGATGCGTGGCTTCTTGGCCCGCCGCATACGTACACTTTTTTCTTTCACGTATTTTGCCTGCTATTTTTTCTTGGCTTCTTTGCGCACAATTTGTTCATCGGAATATTTAACACCCTTGCCCTTATAGGGCTCAGGGGGACGGTAACTCCGTATATTTGCAGCTGTCTGCCCAACACTCTGTTTATCGATCCCTTTGACCACAATTTCGGTCTGGGTAGGCGTCTCAATGGTTATACCATCAGGAATAGGAAACTCAACCGGGTGAGAAAAACCCAAGGCAAGATCAAGGATATTTCCTTTAACCTGCGCCCGGTAACCCACACCAACCAGATTCAATTTCCGTTCAAAGCCGGTGCTCACACCTGTAACCATATTATTCAAAATGGCCCGTGTTGTGCCTGCAAGGGCATCGCCGTTATCAGCATTATCCCGGGGTTTAATATTTAGATTCTGATCTTCATGGACAACCTCGACCGCCGCATGGACGTTATGGTCGAGTTCACCTTTTGGCCCTTTGACCTTAATCTGATTTGCATCAAAATTGATCTCCACACCATTCGGTATCAATACCGGAGCTTTTGCAACACGCGACATAGTCCAGTCCTTAAGCCAGGTAACAAATAACTTCACCACCGTGCCCTGCAGCACGGGCGGCACGATCGGTCATCAAACCACGAGACGTGGAGATCACTGCCACTCCAAGACCGTCTAGCACCTGTGGCAATTCGTCTTTGGATTTATACACTCTCAAACCAGGTCGACTGACACGATCTATGCGCTCGATTACTGGCTTTCCTTCATAGTATTTAAGCACTACTGTCAGAACATTTTTACCGTTAAGGTCTTCGAGCAGGACCTCACGGACATAGCCTTCATCTTTAAGTAATTGTGCAATAGCGACCTTCTGCTTTGAGACAGGCATGGTGACACGCACTTTACCGGCTTGTTGGCCATTTCGAATTCGCGTCAACATATCCGCGATAGGATCTTGCATACTCATTCTTACGCGACTCTCTTTATCAGTTTGTTCATCAGTTTGTTCAATGGTTTAAACTCTTGTTAACTCATCGTTTGATACATTAAATTACTTACCAGCTGGCCTTAACCAGTCCGGGCACTTCACCTAACATGGCAGCCTTACGCAGTTTATTCCGGCTCAGGCCAAATTTTCGATAATAGCCATGTGGACGCCCTGTCCGTCGGCAACGATTTTGCAGCCGAACAGGACTCGAATCTCGCGGCATCGCCTGAATTTTCAATAATGCATTCCAGCGATCCTCCGGAGTCAGATCCAGATTTTTACTTTGGGCACGTAATTCAGCACGTTTCTTTGCGTATTTGTTAACCAGTTTGTTACGCCGGGCTTCACGATTAATGATGGACAGTTTTGCCATGGGAATTTCTCAGTTCGCTCGGAAAGGAAAATTAAACGCGGCGAGTAAGGCGCGGCATTCTTCATCGGTCTTGGCAGAGGTGGTAATCACCACGTCCATTCCACGAATGGTGTCTATTTTGTCGTAATCAATTTCCGGAAAGGTAATTTGTTCCTTAATGCCCAAGCTATAATTACCACGACCGTCAAAGGCGCGAACACTGTAACCCCTGAAGTCACGGGTTCGTGGAATAGCAACATTGATCAGGCGATCAAGAAAATCATACATCCGGTCACGGCGCAAAGTGACTTTACAGCCTACTGGCCAACCATCACGAATTTTAAATCCGGCTATAGACTTACGAGCCAGAGTAACCACTGGTTTTTGGCCAGAAATGCGTGTCATATCGGCGACCGCATGTTCAATTATTTTCTTGTCACCGACCGATTCACCAACCCCCATATTCAGAGTAATTTTCTGTAAATGAGGAATCTGCATCACGCTTTGATATTTGAATTGTTCAAATAATTGCGGCGCAATTTCGGATTTATATTTAACTTTTAATCTTGACATGGTCTACATCTCAGATATCGACAACTTCGCCATTGGATTTAAAACACCGAACCTTACGGCCATCTTCAAGTGTTTTGAAACCGACACGATCTGCTTTGTGAGTAACGGGATTGAACAGCGCCACATTCGAAATATGCAGCGAAGCTTCTTTTTCCATAATGCCACCAGAGGTGCCCTTATTTGGATTCGGCCGTTCATGGTGCTTGACCACATTAACCCCTTCCACAAGTACCCGCTCATTAGCCAGCACGCTTAACACTGTACCTCGCGCACCACGATTTTTACCTGCTATCACAACGACATCATCGCCTTTGCGTAATTTATAAATAGCCATAATCTTTTCCAGTGCCTACAGGACTTCAGGAGCCAGTGAGACAATTTTCATAAAACGCTCATTGCGTAGTTCTCTTGTCACTGGTCCGAAAATACGCGTTCCAATCGGTTGGTAGAGGTTGTTTAGTAAAACCGCAGCATTACTGTCAAAGCGGATAACGGATCCGTCAGGACGGCGTACACCCTTGCGTGTCCGGACAACAACAGCGTTATACAGCTCACCTTTTTTAACTTTGCCACGCGGAATAGCTTCCTTCACCGTGACTTTGATGATGTCCCCGACGCGGGCATAACGACGCTTTGAGCCGCCCAGCACCTTGACACACATCAGACGTCTAGCTCCGCTATTATCAGCAGCCATCAACGTTGATTGCATCTGTATCATTGATTCAGCCTCTTGAATGCAACGTAGAACGACGCTCAGCGCGCGCGTTCAAGAATCTTGGTTAGTCGCCAGCTTTTATTTTTGGAAAGTGGCCGACACTGTTCGATGCTCACCACATCACCAATATGACACTCGTCATTTTCATCGTGCGCATGCACTTTGGTAGAACGACGAATGTACTTTTTATACAAAGGATGGCGTACTTTGCGCTCAATAAGAACGGTAACGGTCTTGTTCATCTTGTCACTGATGACTTCACCTACGAGGACTCTGATATCCCCGCTGTCAGTCGCCATGCTACCGGAATCTTGCTTCTCAGTATTGGTGGTCATGCCTTGCGTCTCTCATTGAGTATTGTTTTAGTGCGCGCTATATCTTTACGTACAGCACCCATCTGACTGGTCCTGGCCAATTGGCCAGTCCCTTGCTGCATACGTAGATTAAAAGCCTCACGCCTTAAGGCCAGCAATTCAGTACGTAAATCAACGTCTGATTTTTCTCTCAGCTCAGAAATTTTCATCAAAGTATCGTCCGAGTTGTAAACGAAGTTTTGATAGGAAGTTTTGACGCTGCGAGGGCAAAGGCCTCACGTGCCAATTCTTCATCAACTCCTTGCATTTCATACAACATGCGCCCTGGCTGTATTTGGGCGACCCAATACTCAACAGCGCCTTTGCCTTTACCCTGGCGTACTTCCAGAGGCTTCTTGGTGATCGGTTTATCCGGAAATATTCGGATCCAAATTTTAGCCCCGCGCTTTACATGACGTGTTAATGCGCGTCGTGCGGCTTCAATTTGCCGCGCTGTAATTCGCCCCCGGCCAACAGCGCGCAAACCAAAATCTCCGAAACTGACCTTGCTGCCAGTGGTAGCCAAGCCTCTGTTACGTCCCTTTTGCTGCTTGCGGTATTTCGTTCGTTTAGGTTGAAGCATTTGTAATAACTCTCAAAAGCCTTAGGCCTTAGCAGCCTCGGTCTCAGTCGATTCGGCTTCAGGTGCTGTTTCGATCACCTCGCCTTTGAAAATCCAGACTTTCACACCAATTATTCCGTAAGTGGTCTTCGCTTCTGCAGATCCGTAGTCAATATCAGCACGCAGGGTATGCAAGGGCACACGTCCCTCCCGATACCACTCTGAACGGGCGATTTCAGCCCCATTCAAACGACCGCCTACCTTCACCTTAATCCCTTCGGCGCCCAGTCGCATGGTATTGGTGACTGCACGTTTCATGGCACGACGGAACATAATTCGTCGCTCTAATTGTCCGGCAATACTTTCTGCCACGAGATAGGCATCTAATTCCGGTTTTCTTATTTCTTCGACACCGATGTGTACGGGAACACCCATCATTGACGAAACTTCGGACTTCAACGCTTCAATATCTTCGCCTTTCTTGCCGATAACGATGCCTGGTCGAGCCGTATGAATCACGATCCGGGCATTTTTTGCCGGCCGCTGAATTTCAATACGGCTAACAGAGGCATGGCTAAGTTTTTTGCGTAAGAAATCACGCACGTCCATATCAATATTGAGCAAGTCGGCGTATTCACGTCCTTGCGCATACCATTTGGACGACCAGTCCTTAACAATTCCCAGTCGAATCCCAATCGGATGTACTTTTTGACCCATTATCTATTCTCGCTTCAGGCGTCAGAGACCGTGACCCGTATATGGCTGCGCCGCTTCAAGATGCGGTTCATACGGCCACGGGCACGCGCTTTCCAACGTTTATATGTTGGACCCTGATCAACACATATTTCGCTGACCTTCAGTTCATCAATATCGGCACCTTCGTTATGTTCAGCGTTGGCAATTGCCGATTCGAGTACTTGTTTAATGATCCCCGCGGCCTTCTTATTACTGAAAGCCAGTAATTCCACAGCACGTTCAACGGGCAAACCGCGAACCTGATCTGCGACCAATCGCGCTTTTTGCGCGGACATGGGAACAAACTTGAAAATTGCAGAAGTTTCTACCATGGCATCACCTACTTTTTGGCTTTCCGGTCTGCCGCATGTCCTCGAAAGGTACGTGTGGGAGAAAATTCACCTAATTTGTGTCCAACCATATTTTCATTGACCAACACAGGTACGTGTGCCCGGCCATTGTGAATCGCCAAGGTCAAGCCGACCATGTCTGGACTGACCATGGATCGCCTGGACCAGGTTTTGATCGGACGTTTACTGTTTGTTTCCCTTGCTTCAGAGACCTTTTTCACTAGGTGCAGGTCAATGAAAGGGCCTTTCTTAATAGATCGTGGCACGCTGATAGCCTCTTTAGCGTTTGCGCTGGCGCAAAATCATGTTGTTAGTCCGCTTGTTATGCCGGGTTTTATGGCCCTTGGTTGGCACGCCCCAGGGGCTGACCGGATGGCGCCCACCTGATGACCGTCCTTCACCACCACCGTGGGGGTGATCAACCGGATTCATGGCGACACCCCGGACCGTAGGCCGTACACCACGCCAGCGAACTGCACCAGCCTTACCGAGGGATCGTAACGAATGTTCCTGGTTGCCGACTTCACCTATCGTTGCACGGCATTCCAACGGCACTTTACGCAATTCACCGGAACGTAGCCTGAGTGTTGCGTTTACACCTTCCCGAGCCACTAATTGCACGCTCGTTCCAGCACTGCGAGCGAGTTGTGCACCCTTGCCAGGTTTCAGTTCTACACAATGCACAGTGGTACCAACCGGAATATTTTTAATCGGCAAACAATTTCCGGAACGGATCGGTGAATTAGCACCAGAACTAATAACATCACCCGCCTTAATACCACGAGGGGCAATGACATAGCGACGTTCTCCGTCCGCATAAAGTATCAGTGCCAAATGTGCAGACCGGTTTGGGTCGTACTCGATACGCTCGACTCGTCCAGGAATGCCGTCTTTAGTGCGCTTGAAATCCACAATACGGTAGTGTTGCTTGTGTCCGCCACCACGATGCCGACTGGTGATACGGCCATTATTATTACGTCCGCCAGTGGAAGACTTTTTCTCCAGCAACGATGCATGAGGAGCACCCTTATGCAGACCGGGAGTTTTGACACGCACTACAAAGCGTGCACCGGCGGAAGTAGGTTTACTTTTAATTAGCGCCATGATTATTCTCTATTCACTGACGGTAAAATCAATTTCGTGACCGGCCTGCAGGCGCACATAGGCCTTTTTCCAATCTGGCCGTCGTCCTGGATTGCGCATTGCGCCTTTGCGTTTCCCTTTGACATTTGCAACGCGTACACCGGTCACCACAACATTAAACAGCTTTTCAACGGCTTTTTTAATTTCCGGTTTACGGGCATTTGTCATGACACGAAAAACGACCTGATTAGACTTATCACCAACCAGAGTACTTTTCTCAGATATATGCGGGGACAACAACACCTGCAACAAACGTTCATCATTCATTGCAATCGCTCCCCAAGTTGCATCACAGCTTCACGTGTCATTAGCACTGATTTAAATGCCATTAAACTGACTGGGTTTAGATCCCTGCTTTCCGTTATAGCAACCCAATGCAGATTACGTGCAGCAAGTATCAGATTCTCATCGGCTTCCTCAACAACAATCAAAACGTCGTTAAGGTTCAATGACTGCAGTTTGCCGACGAGTTCTTTTGTTTTAAGTGTATCGAGTTTAAGTTCACTCAAGACCTGGAGGCGGCCATCTCGAAGCAGTTCCGAAACAATGCAACGCATTGCGCCCCGGTACATTTTACGATTCAGTTTTTGACTGTAATCACGAGGCTTTGCGGCGAAAGTTCGACCACCTGTGCGCCAGATGGGGCTTCGAATGGTCCCTGCACGCGCATTGCCAGTGCCTTTTTGCTTCCAGGGTTTGCGGCCGCCGCCGCGAACTTCCGCACGGGTTTTCTGTGCTTTGGTTCCGAAACGAGCCCCAGCCATATATGCCGTTACCGCCTGGTGTACCAACCCTTCGTTGTACACGGCCGAAAACGTCGAGTCCGCTACTTCTATTGAGGCATCCGAACTATTGCCATCGGTAGACAGGAGTGCGAGATCCATTACTTTAGCCCTCCTTCCTTTTGCCTGCCAACTTAACCGCAGGTCGTAAAACAACATCGCCGCCTTTCGCACCAGGCACTGAACCTTTAATCAGTACAATACCTTGATCTTCGTCAACGCGAACAACTTCAAGATTTTGGGTTGTGCGTCGAACATTACCCATTTGACCCGCCATTTTCTTACCTTTGAACACATGTCCAGGCGATTGATTCTGGCCAATTGAACCCGGCGCCCGATGCGACAGGGAATTTCCATGTGTCGCATCCTGCATTTTAAAGTTGTAACGCTTAACAACTCCAGCAAACCCTTTACCGATTGAAGTACCAGTAACGTCGATAATCTGACCTGCAGAAAACAAATTAGCGTTCAATTCACTTCCTACCTGGATATCTTCACCTTCATTGTCGGCCAGGCGAAATTCCCATAAATTACGACCGGGGGCAGTTTGCGCTTTGGCATAATGCCCAGCCATCGGTTTACTGACCCGATGCGCACTACGACTACCCGTTGTAACCTGATACGCACGGTATCCATCCCGTTCCAAGGATCGAACCTGTGTAACGCGGTTAGCCTCGACATGTACAACCGTTACCGGAATGGATTGACCTTCCTCGGTAAATATTCGGGTCATACCTTCTTTTTTTCCAATGACACCAATAGGCATTTTCTAATCTCTTGCCGTTTCCAGATCTGCTTGTTTATATGTTCTATCTGGGTGCTTAATTCAGCTTAATCTGAACGTCAACACCCGCAGCCAAATCCAACTTCATCAGCGCATCCACCGTTTTATCTGTAGGATTTACGATGTCCATAATGCGTTTGTGCGTCCTGAGTTCGTATTGATCTCGGGCATCTTTGTTAACATGCGGAGAAATCAGGATAGTAAAACGCTCTTTGCGTGTAGGTAGTGGGATTGGCCCTTTCACCTGCGCACCAGTACGTCTTGCTGTTTCCACAATTTCAGCTGCGGACTGATCGATCAGACGATGATCAAAAGCTTTGAGTCTGATTCGAATTCGTTGATTAGTCATGGCCATCAGGTTTACTTCCCACAGTCCGTCATGGTGCGTATTTCAGCAGTTCTGTATAGTTTAGTTCGATACAGGTTTATGTTATTCAAGGATTTTAGCGACCACGCCGGCACCAACGGTCCGACCCCCTTCCCGCACCGCAAACCGCAACCCAT
>CAZAWX010000047.1:18188-19332 GCA_964488985.1 uncultured Ectothiorhodospiraceae bacterium | reverse complement strand
TTTGGTAGAACATCTTCGAGATGCAGACGTAGATGTCAGTGTTGAAGCTGCCATGGCGTTAGAAAACCTGGGCTCGTACCATCCAGGGCAGGGAGACATCCAGGCCTCGTCTTTGGATCAATCCGAAGTACTCAGCGCATTGGAACTCACTGTTCGCAAGGAACCGGACCCGGAAGTCAAAACAGCATCCTTTGCAGCATATTGCACCCTGGCAGGACCAACGCAGGTACCGTTTCTGATCGAAATTGCGCGCGCTCAACCTGAGAACATTGAATTTGACCCGGCCTCAGAATGGGACCCATGGTGGGATATGCAACTGAGCGCGGTGCGGGCTCTGGGGCGGTTAGGCGCTACCAAGGCGGCACCGGTTCTCGATGCACTGGTAGACGATGAAGACGGCCAGGATATAGAAGCTGAACTGTTGCTGGCATTAGCCAAAATTGCAGGTGAAGGAGAACGCTGCGTTGTCTCCCGGCTCGATAGTCCTTCCCCACGCATGCGCCGACGTTGTACAGCAGCTCTGGGGCGTTCACAAACAACATCGTCCCTGAAAGCCATCGGCCGTATGCTCCTGGACCGTGACAACGATGTCCGGGTAACAGCGCTGGAAACAATCGCCAATCGTAATGCCGGCCAGTATCTGTCTGTAGTTCTGAAATTATTTCGTGATCCCGAAGCCACCGTACGCGAGGCCGCGGTGCTGGCAGCGGAGCACTTGATTTGTGATTTACATCTTCGAGGCTCCTCTCTGAACCCACTTGTCGAGCAAGATCAGGATCCGGATCCAAAGGTTCGCAGCACAGTACTTCGTGCTATCGCCACCACTGCGCAAGGCCCTATCGCTGCAAGAGAAATCCAGCTCGCGCTAAATGATCCGGACCCACAAGTGTTGGCGACGGCCTGCGAACTTGCTGCAGACTGTACTGTGGCGGATGTTGATTCTCGCCTGCTGGAAATTGCGGGGGATGAAAACTGCCCGGTTCCAGCGCGGCGCGCGGCGTTACATGCCCTGGGCGCGCGCGGCCGTTGGGGACAAACTGCTGCGCAGGTGTTTAGCACCATCATCAACACTCCCGGGTCGGAATTGCGCCTTGCTGCACTTGAGGCCCTGGCACAGTTGCAACAGGTCACTGGCGCTACAGAT
>CAZAWX010000047.1:0-18088 GCA_964488985.1 uncultured Ectothiorhodospiraceae bacterium | reverse complement strand
GCAACATCCTCGCTGCAGGCCATCGCCATTGATAACGCAGAAGTGGCTTTGGCCCTCGCCGCACACGATGGATCTGAACAAAGCGGCGCTACATTCGATGCCGAGACAGCACAATACATCGCCATTACGGAACAAAACGAGGCAACGGCCCGCTGGTTGTTTTCCAAGGAAGGTCTGGAACGTGATCTGGATGTACGCAGACTCGCTGCACGAACTTTAAAGCGGTGCTCTTCCGAGGCGGTGACCAAGGCGCTTATCGAGACGCTTAACGCAGAAGATTTGACTCTCCAGATTGAGGCGGCCTCGGCCCTGGCAGAAATTGCGACTGAACCAGCCTCACATCAAGCATTGAAAGAATGCGCCGAACGCCTCCGTTTGCTGTGTAAAAATGAAGATCGAAACCTGCGCCTGATGGCGTTACGAGCATTGGCTCGTGCCAACATTGACGCCCCAGAACTATTTCTGACGATGCTCAATGATAACGAACCCATGGTCCGCATGGCGGCACTGCAAGCGATCGGCGCAAATACAAATGAACGATCCACCGCAGAAACTGCAAATTTCGTGCAAAATTCCATGTCTGCAGTACTTAGGTGCCTAAAAGATCACAGTGCCAGCGTTCGCCTGGCCGCTGCGAAGGCCGCGACCGGTTTGGTCGCAAATCATAATTCCACGGCTGTCAACACGGCACAACTGGCTGACGCCATATTTACTGCCGCACTGACCGGAGGTGGCGATCAGTGCCGTGCTTTTGCCCGCACCGCACGGAACTGGAACCCGGGTGCTGCCGCGGCAGCCTGCCTCGCCCGCATAGTCAAGTTGGACAATAGTATAGCCCGTCGTTTTGCCATTGAATTTATAGAAGAAATTTACCTCGACGCCTGAATAGTCAGCTGGGGTTTGTTGTTTTATCCATTAAGCCAGGTGTAAATATGAAAAAATCAGTCTCACTCGCAGTTTCCCTCACCCTTGCAGGTGCTCTATCAACCACGGCAGGTGCCGCCAGTTACAAGGTTATAAAGGTGGAAAATGGCGGCGCCATTTCCGGCAAGGTCATCTTCAAGGGAAAAGATCCAGATCCTAAAATATTTGCCATTACCAAAGACCCTGAAACCTGTGGTACAGGAAATCGAATGGTTGATTTCGTTAAAGTAAACAACGGGGCACTTAACGATGTGGTGGTATACCTGAGCAAAGTAAAGCAGGGCAAAGCCTTCCAGAAGGATCAGGCAGGAGGCGATATTAATCAGAAAGGTTGTGCCTTCGCTCCCTTTTTACAAGTGATGCAAAACGGAGCTGAGGTTTCTGTTCTCAACTCCGATCCGGTTTCTCACAATATTCACACTTATGAAATACTTGGTCGCGCCAAAAAGACCGTATTCAATGTCAGCCAGCCAGATCAAAACAGCGTCATCAAAAAAACCGTAAAACTAAGACGTGGCACGGCAATGAAAATCGAATGTGACCAGCATGATTTTATGCAGGGCTTCGTCTTTGTCGCGAAAAATCCATACTACGCAGTCGTCGGCGATGACGGCAGTTTTTCGATCGACAACATTCCTCCCGGCAAATATAAAATTAATGCCTGGCATGGGACGTTGAAAAATCAAAAGAGCAAGGTCACCGTCGCCGCGGGGGGCAAAGCAACGGTGAACTTTGAGTTTAAAGGAAAGTAATCCGTGCCCATCACCACGCCAGAAATCCGTTTACAGCGTTTACTCAACCCGTTCGATCTTCTGGTTCTGGCTGGAGCTGCGGTAAATCTGGTAGTGGTGGCAGTGTTGATTGGCTACTGGCTACTGTACGGCTGAAACAGTGACGGGCTATGACACAGATGTACTGGTGGCCGGAGGAGGCATCTCCGGCCTCGCAGCAGCCTGGTGGTTAGGCCAGGCCGGACTTGAGGTTGAGTTGTGGGAAGGTGATAACCGCCTGGGTGGGAAAATTTGCACTGATCAGGCGCAAGGTTTCACCACCGAGAGAAGTGCCACGCTCATTCTCAACTTTCGCAAAGAAGTCGATGCACTGATGCGCAACAGTGGCTTAGATACTGTCCGTTTGCCCAGGGCGCCAGCGCTAAACCGCTACCTGGTACGCGATGGCCACCTGATTGCCGCCCCCGGCAATCTACTTGAACTACTCCGCTCGCCGCTGTGGAGCGCTCGAGGCAAGTTGCGCCTGGCACTGGAAGCGTTTGCACCGAGTCCTGGGCCGAGTGATGAATCAGTGGCTAGTTTTGTCACCCGCAGATTTGGTCGCGAAACCTATGAATGCGCCTTTGAACCTTATGTCAGTGGACCTCTTGCCAACGATGCTGAGTTTGCGGAAGCACGCGCGGTACTACCACGCCTGACGGCTATGGAATCACAGTACGGGAGTATTACTGCAGCGCTGCTGCGGCGCTTTCTACGTAGCAGCTTTAAGCGTAAATCTGCACAGTCATTTTCTTTTGTTGGCGGCATGTCCACGCTCATCTCGACACTGGCTAATGCGCCCCACTGCCGTTGTGTAACGGGACGTAAAGTTGTGGCCCTTGATGCAGATGGCTGCGGGGGGTGGGTTGTTACCGGAAATGACGGCACACAATATCGAGCACGGCATGTTGTACTAGGTCTCTCAGCATCCCGCGCCGCGCAACTCCTCAGGGGTATTGCACCGCAAGCCGCTCAACTCCTGCGCGATATACCCCATGCACCCATCTCCGTGCTCCACTTGGGCTTTGCCCGCGAGGCGATTGCACACTCTCTTGATGGAACTGGGATGCTATTTGGCCGTCAAGAACGCCTGGCTCCAACCGGTTGCATGTGGACCAGTCGGTTGTTGCCACAACGCGCCCCACAAGGTTCGGTTCTGCTCGATTGCTATCTCGGCGGCGCCCGTTGCCCGTCGGCAGCACACTGGAATGAAGCACGATCTATCGATACCTGCCTTGATGCACTGAATCCGACACTAAATCTGCGTGAAGGACCACGATGGTGCAGAATCGATCGGCATCCAGATGGATTACCACTCTATCACCATGGCCATCTGGCACGGATGACAGCTATCGATCAGCAATTACAACAACTCAGTGGGCTACATCTGACGGGGAACTACCGAGGCGGAATTTCGGTACGCGATCGCATCATCGCTGGCCATGAACTGGCCGCACAAATTTTACCCTATAACAAGCGTCAGCCACAGGCACAGGCGGTCACAGAGGCAGGACTTGCTCTGGAACCGGTTCGATGAACGTTGCGCTGCAATCTGAAGTACCCAGAACAACGCCACTAAAACCCGTCTCGCCCATAACTATTGTGTTCGTTGTCCTAATATGTCTGTTGGCTATATCTGTCATGGTTCGCTGGTATGCTCGTGAAGTTTCCCTGCCTCGTTACTGTTTAAACCAGCAGCAATCTGTGGAACTCCTCAAGCGTATTATTGTTGAGGAAAAACCGGCACCCAAAATCGAATCCCGCAGACCCTATATCGTCGCGGCAAAGTTGATATTTTTGTTACCCCGGGACTCCGGAGAACCTCTCGAAAATTATTTAGCCCGAGTACGCGATTACCTGCGCACCCACTGCCAAGAAGTCAGCACCACCAGCAAATAACGGGAGTGTAATGGATGAAATTTATGTGTCTCGAATGTGATCAATCCATGGATCATGACCCCCGTAAAATCGATGAAGACGGCAGTACGGTCGCACAGTTTGCCTGCCCCCAATGCGGACGGCGGATTGCCATGCTGACCAACCCTATGGAAGCCGGTTTTGTCCAGTCTCTCGGAGACGAGGAACAGCAGTTGGATTTAAGCCATGAATTGCACTCCCAGCCACAATGGACCCTCCAGGGACGTGAACGTTTGGAAAAAGTGCCACGATTCGTGCGCGCAATGGTGCGAAAAATTTATACCGACTGGGCTGCTGAACGGGGAATAAATCAGATCACCCCGGCGGTTATGGATGCCGCCCGTTCGGATCTTGGCCTGGAAGGCATGTAGCCAGGCGACGCTACAACCGATTTCATAAGGACGTTATTAATGTATAAAGAAGTATTGGTTCCTGTCGACAACTCCGAGCACTCGCAATGGGCTCTTGAACGGGCCCTTGAGATCTGCCACCTGAGTGCTGGAAAAATTACTTGTAACCACGTTTATGCAGCCCGTTTGCATGATGTCCGCTTTCGGCAACTCGAAACCGGCCTGCCCGCGCAATTTCAAAGTGAAAAAGAATTAAAACGCCAACGGCGTATACATGACAAGCTTATCGAAAAAGGTCTGCAGTTGATTTCTGACTCATTCCTGGATCATGTCGAGCGCCGCTGCGAAGCGGAAGGGATTGCTGTTCGTCGGCAATTGCTTGAAGGCATGAACTATGAAGAAATTATCCATGAGGTGAATTCCGGTACCGGCACAATACCGAGCCTGATCGGTTTCAATACCAAGGCCAGTGCCCGCTATGACGGCGGCGACCGTGGACGATCAGATGTACAACTCGATACCGACGGCAGAATCCTTGGTGAAGATGAATCGGAGGCGGAAAAGCTGGCGGGTAACACCGGGCGCAATTACGACCTGGTGGTAATGGGCGCACATGGTATTGGCCGTCAGCGTGATTCACAAATTGGTGGGGTCGTCGGCCGGGCTGCACGCTGCATTGAACGCGATTTACTGGTGGTACGCGATGGTGCCCAATTTGCCGGTGGTAAATTCATGGTCTGTATTGATGGTTCTGCCTACAGTTACAAGACCATGCGAATCGCGCTGAAGCTGGCATCACAACTAAAGGCATCGCTGTATGTATGTAGTGCTTTCGATGTTGAATATCACCACGCAGTGTTCAATAACATCAAGGGAGTACTCTCAGCCAAGGCGTCGAAAGTTTTTAAATTTGAAGAGCAGGAAGAACTCCATAACAACATCATTGACAAAGGCCTGCTCAAGCTATGCCAGGCGAACCTCAGACGCGCCGAGGTGCTGGCTGCAGAATATCCAGATGTTGAGTTAACTACCCAGATTCTAATAGGCAAGCCCTTTCAGGTGGCATTACGCTGGGCCGAGGAAATTCAACCGACATTGGCAGTGTTTGGCCGCCACGGCAGCCACCGCATAGAAAACACCCCAATGGGTTCACAGGCGGAAAATTTGCTGCGCATGTTGCCTTGCAGTGTGCTAATTTCGGGTATTGACGGGGTTGATCTGGAGGATATCCCCTGGCTCGAGGAAGATGGTGAATTGGGTCTGGATTGGGCTCCGGAAGCCGAGATCCGGATCCAGCGTGTGCCGCCTTTTGCACAAGGGATCGCGCGTCGTGCCGTCGAAGACTATACCGTTGAACATGGCGCGCAAACCGTAACTCTGGCCTGGCTTGATGAAGCTATTCAAAAGCTTTTGCCCACCCACATGCAACTGGTTATGGGGATCGGCGATGCCGAAGAACTGGCCCGGGCAGAAATTAAGGCTGAAGAACAGATGTCCCGAACCGTAGTTCTGGGCAGTGAAGCCGATGCCCAGGAGTCGGGCCGTGAAATCGAGGTGCGCTGTCCCGTCACCAAACAGCTGAGCCTGCGTGAACGAACCGCTTCAGATCCGACCGTTTGGACACTTGAAGCCTTTGATCGCCTCTCGGTCGTGCCGTTGATAGCCCGGCCTCTGGCCCGGCGCACCGTTGAGCGTTTTGCCGCTGGCAATGGTCTATGGCGCATTACGACGCAAATCATGGATGAGAACAAACAGGCCATGACCGATGCGGATGAATTCGATGCCCAAACCATGATGGGTATGTTCAATGAACTGCGGGCCCGCCAAATACGCGCCGAGGCACAAGGCCGTGATGCGCTGTCACCCGAGATGCGTAAGTTCATTGAGGAGGCGAAAGCCAACGGCGTCAGCCGCTGTCCAATTCGCGATGTGGAAGCGCAAATGGGCGCATGTCCGGTCGACTTCAAAAGCGTTTCCCCCGCACAAGCGAAAGCCGCAATGGAAGAATATCTTGCCAAGGAGTCTGACCACGGCGAAACCTCATGATCGACGCCAGCATTTTCAAGCCAACCGCCAGCACCGCGCAACCATCCTCTGAGGAACCTGTCCCTCATGTGGTTGCCTGGAATCTCACCCGTTTGTGCAACTTACGCTGCGCCCATTGCTACCTGAATGCCGGGCCTGATGCTTCAACAACCGGGGAGTTGAATACCCGCGAATGTCTGCGCATAGCAGATGAAATACTGGCTCTGAATCCTGCGCCAATGTTCATTCTCTCCGGCGGCGAGCCGCTATTGCGAGATGATCTTGAAACAATTGCAGCCCATGCTTCCAGCCAGGGTGCCACTGTGGTGGTTGGAACCAATGGCGTATTGCTGGACGATTCGAGGATTGCCTCATTATTAAAAGCCGGCGTAAGCGGTGTCGCCATCAGTGTGGATTCGTTAACTGAGCGATACCATGACCGATTTCGCCAGGGAGATGGTGCGCTCGTTAATACGCTGCGTGCAGTAGAAAATTTACGGCGCGCCGATCTTGACTTTGTCATTCAAACCACACTTACTCGCGGCAACAGGGATGAATTGGAATCGATTGCGGCCTGGGCGGCAGATGCTGGCGCGGTCTCCTTCAACGTGTATATGGTGGTACAGACAGGCCGCGCATCACACATGTCTGCCCTGGACTATGCCGCCGGGGAACACGCTATTGAAGCGTTGGTTGATCTGCATGAACGCTATCTGGGAACGATGATGGTACGCGCTAAATGTGCCCCCCAATTCATGCGGATCCTTCACCAGCGCAGCCCCAACTCACCCGTGCTTCACTATGCAAGTCGATGCCCCTGCGGAATACATTACTGTCGTGTGTCGCCTGAAGGCGAATTAACGGCATGCCCCTATCTGCCTGTACCCGCAGGACAATTAAGGAAATCGGGTTTTGCCGAAATTTGGAGAAATTCAAGTGTTTTCACACAACTAAGAAGCGGTAAGCTCGAAGGTCGTTGCGGGCGTTGTTCCTACCGGGAGTTGTGCGGTGGCTGCCGGGCACGTGCCTATGCCCAAAGCGGGAATTTGCTGGCCGAAGACCCAGCCTGTGGTTATCAGCCCAAGGGCGTGGAAGAGGTGATCAAACCCGCACCGGGAATAAAGTATGGCGATGCGGCAACCACTGAACTCGAATGGACCGAGGCGGCACTGCAACACATAAACCGGGTGCCTTCCTTCGTTCGCGCGATGGTGATGAAACGCGTCGAGAACTATGCCCGTAAAAACAACCTCAATGTCATCACCCCGAAATCACTGGCAGAAATGCGTAAAGGAATGCCCGTAGATTTCTCTGTACGCAAGCCTGCTTTTTTGCGCAAAAACGAACCATGAAACTGATTTCAAATTCAACAAATCAGGCCTTGGCCAAGGAGGCGTCACGGCGAACCTTACGTTACGTGATCATTGCCATCCTGGCGTTGCTGGCCGTTGTCGCCATTCATTTCGAGACAGAATCACGTTCCGAGCGAACCGTGTTTGAGACCCGCGAGCAACTTAATACCGAACTTGGCCGACTGACCATTGCAAAATCACTAGATGGTGTTGTTGCGGATTTACTGTATCTGGCTGACCAGTATCAACGCCAAAGCAAGAACTCGGAGCGCTCAGGGTTAAACGTGTATGCCGATGATCTCGCCGCATTTGTTGCGCGTCAGCGTATTTATGACCAGGTACGATTTATTGATCTGAAAGGCCGCGAAAAGATCCGTGTGAATTATCGTCAGGATGAAGCTCAGGTAGTCTCTGACAGTGAATTGCAGGATAAATCAGATCGGTATTATGTGCGCAAAACACTGAAACTCGATAGCGGCCAGATCTACGTTTCACCACTCGACTTGAATGTTGAACACGGCAAGGTTGAAATACCTGCAAAACCAGTGATTCGCTTCGCGACACCCGTATTCGATACACAAGGCAGACAACGTGGGATCCTGGTTCTTAATTATCTCGGAGCACGACTGATAAATGCGTTCCGCGAGTCATCTATTAATATCGCCGATCACGTGCACTTGCTCAACGACGCCGGCTATTGGCTATCCAGTCCCGAATCCAAGGATGAATGGGGGTTCATGCGTGGTCAGGTAACGCATTTCGGCACTCGCTACCCGATGCTATGGAAGACAGTACGAAATGCCCAGCAAGGGCAATTTGAAGCAAATGATTTCATCGCGACATTTACCACGGTACGGGCTCTGCGGCACCTGTCCACAAACCCAACTACGACCGATGTAACCCCGGCAATCACCTGGAAAATTGTCTCTTTATTCCCATTAAGTGCACTGCAATCATCTCCAAGTGGTTTTTTTAAACGGCACTATCCACTTTATCTGGCGATGCTAGTGCTCCTGATTGGGGCAGGCATCCTGCTGGGGCGTATGACTGCCAAGCATCAATTCGCCGAAGCCCGGTTGGTGTTTGAACGCGGTTTTCGTAGCGTATTGCAGGATATGAGTTTGAATGTTGTGGCACTCGATACAAACGGCAAAATCGTATTTCACAACGAAACCCTTCGCGCACTGGTCGGCTGGGATCGAGGTGAACTTAAAGGTCGTGATTGGGTACAGGCCATAGTGGCACCTGAGTCCAGGGACTTGAGCCGTGATCGCACTGCCGCCTTGCTCAGTGGAATGTCACCCTCGGAACACTCCATCTGGCTGCTCTCGCGAGATGGTGAGCGACACTTCATAGACTGGCATGAAACACCAATGACGGACAGCGACGGTCGTATAACGGGGATCACCTTACTCGGTCAGGAGACAACAGAGGCACGCGCCGCGGCGGAGCGGGCAGCTTTGCTTACTCGCGCCATTGAGCAGAGTCCGGCAACGGTCATGATCACCGATGCCACAGGCAGCATTGAATATGTGAATCCAAAATTTAGCGAGCTGAGCGGCTATCAACTCGATGAAGTACAAGGCCGCAACCCCCGCCTCCTTAAGTCTGGGCATAGTACAGAGGTTGATTACGCTGAACTGTGGGAAACGATCTCCGCAGGAGGAGAATGGCGGGGTACTTTGTGCAACCGTAAAAAAAGTGGCGAATTGTACTGGGAGGATGCGGTTCTGTGTGGAGTTCGAAACCTTGAAGGTGAAATCGCTCATTTTGTTGCCATCAAGGTGGATATCACTGCCCGGAAAAAACTCCAGGATCGATTCAGACACTGTGTTGAATCTGCGCCCTACGCAATGATACTGAACGATAGGGAGGGGCGAATTATTCTGGTGAACAAAGAAACGGAACGTATGTTCGGCTACTCACGTGAAGTGCTATTTGGTAATAATGTGGAAAGGCTGATCCCTGTTAAGCAACGTCAAGTCCACCAGCAGACACGTTCGGCATTTGTCGCTGCAGGTCGATCACGCACAATGGGACTCGGTCGTGAGGTAGTGGGCCTGCATCAGGACGGCAGCACATTCCCTGTGGAAATAGGCCTGCACACTTTTGAGACAACTGAAGGTCGTATGTCACTGGCTTCGATTACCAATATCAGCGAACGTAAACGCCTGGAGTCGGAAATCGCCTGGCGGGATCGACGTCTGGCGCAAAATGACGCGCTGATCGCAGTGGGACGCATGGCGAATATGGTGGCACACGATATTGGCAACCCACTGTCATCGATCAAAATGGGCTTGCAAATTATTGGTAAACGCCAGTGTGTACGCCAGGATATGGAAGCCTTTGAATTGAATTCAATTGCTCTGGAGCAGGTCGGGTTTGTCGAGGAAATTGTTGAGGACCTAATGACCTATTCGCGTACTACGGAATTAAATCTCCGTTGGCTCGCAATACCTCAGATACTGGAAGCCTCATTGTCAACCGTCCACCGCCGCATTGAAAACCGTAAAGTGAACGTCATACAGAAGATACAACCCGACCTACCGCTGCTACACGGTGATCGGACACACCTGCGCAGGGCCTTTAGTAATTTAATAATGAATGCTCTGGATGCTGTAGAGGCCAACACCAAGAGAGCGCCTGAGCTTAGTATCACAATTCACACCACAGATGATCGCCGGCAAAAGATCCGCATCGATATTTGCGACAATGCCAACGGCGTCGCCGACAACAATTTGAAGCGTTTATTTGAACCTTTTTTTACTACCCGGGAACATGGTACCGGGCTAGGCCTGGCGATTACCCTGCAAATTGTTGAACAACACGGTGGCTCCGTAGAAATTGTTCCAGGTGACAAAGTTGGAACACGTGCATCAATCATCCTGCCAATCGATCTTAGGGTAGACGCTGCTACAACTTCGGGAAATCAAAGCAACACTTCTGCCGTATCCAACTTGGAGGCACACAACGTATGAGCCATATCTTAATCGTCGATGACGATCTGGCTATATGCCGTACTCTGCAACTGCATCTCGGCTCGAAAAACCACCAAGTCACATTGGCACATGATGCGACGAGCGGACTTGGAAGCTTCAAACAACAGCAGCCGGATCTGGTTATCATGGATATTCGTATTCCTGGCCGCTCCGGTCTTGAGGTTCTTCCGGAAATGCGAGCGCTTGCCCCTAACACGCCTGTTCTCATGATCACTGCATTCCACGATATGGACACCACCATCAGTGCCATGAAGCTTGGGGCGATCGATTATATCCACAAGCCACTGGATATCGACGAAATGGATGCGGCAATTGAACAGGCTCTCGGATTATCGAATAGCGACAACAGCGAAGTGCGCGTCGCCCAGCAGGCGACCCAATCCGGGGCAAATATTATGGTCGGCCGCAGCCCTGCCATGCGGGAGATTTTTAAAACCATTGGCCTGGTGGCGGCAAATGCCGTGACCGTATTGATCAACGGTGAGAGTGGCACCGGCAAGGAACTGGTAGCGCGGGCCATTCATGCTGCTGGAGCAAATCCAAACGGGCCGTTCGTTGCCGTAAATTGCGCTGCCATTGTTGACACACTGCTGGAAACAGATTTATTTGGCCATGAGAAAGGTGCCTTTACCGGTGCATCAAACCGCCATGCCGGCAAATTTTCCCAAGCACAAAATGGCAGTATATTTCTCGATGAAATCGGAGAATTATCCGCACAGGTCCAGGCCAAGTTGCTTCGGGTTTTACAAGAGCGTGAGTTTGTCCCGGTGGGGGGGACACGATCGGAACATACCAATGCACGTGTGATTGCTGCAACCAATGTTAATTTACCTAAAAGAGTTACCGCCGGTACCTTCCGCGAAGATCTCTACTACCGACTCCAGGTACTCACACTGCAGTTACCCCCTTTGCGAGAGCGGCGAGAGGATATTGTGGATCTTGTCGAATCTTTGTTATCAAGGATCAATCATGAAATGGATCGCAATGTAACACTGGTCGGGAAAGACGTAATGTCAGCGTTTCATTCTTATGATTGGCCAGGCAATGTGCGTGAACTCGGCAATGTGCTGACCAAGGCAGTCGCCCTGTGTCACGCAGATACCATCACCGCCGACCTTATTCCGGATCAAATTCTAGCCGGATCCCGGAATAAAATAGCTTCAGGTACAACACCAAAGAGGCCACCCGCACTGGCCACATTAGAGGAAATTGAGCGCTATCATGTCGCCCAGGTACTCGCCACCACGAACTGGCATCGCGGAGAAACCTGCCGGGTGCTGGGGATCTCCAGACCACGTTTACGCAGGCTGATAAAGCACTATCGCCTGGAACCAGAGCACAGCATCGAGACTAATCGTTAGTTGGCAAGCAATTTTGCTATCTGCCCCAGGGCGTGCTGAATATTGTCCACACTGCTGGCATAGGAAAAGCGTAAATAACCCTCGCCGTAAGCACCGAAACTGGTCCCCGCTATCGTCGCCACCCCCGCTTGCTCGAGCAAGGCCTGCTGTAACTCCATGGCGCTGCGTCCAGTGGCGGTGATATTCGGGAAGGCATAAAAAGCGCCCCCCGGCATACGGCAGGAGAAATTGGGGATCAGGTTGAGTCCTTCGACGATAATTTTTCGCCGCTCGGCAAAGGCCGCCATCATCACATCCACGTCCTGCTGCGGGCCTTCCAATGCAGCAATTCCTGCATACTGGGTCGCGCTGTTGACACAGGAATGACAGTTCACAGACAGGCGAATGGCCAGATCCACCAATGACTGTGGCCAGATACCGTAACCGAGACGCCAGCCGGTCATGGCGTAGGTTTTGCTCCAGCCGTCGAGCACAATCAGGCGATCGGCCAGCTCTGGGTAGTTCATCAGGCTTATGTGGGGTGTACCGTCGTAACACATCCGTGCGTAGATCTCATCGGACAGCACGACCACCTGTGGATGTGCCGCGAGGCCGGCCACCAGCTTGTCAATTTCGGCTTTGGCAATCGCCCCACCGGTGGGATTGGCGGGAGAATTAATGATGAGTAACCGGGTCTGCTCAGTTATCAACTCCAGAACGCTGTCAGCATCAAAGGAAAAATCCTTTTCTTCCAATAGTGGAATGGGCACCGGTGTGGCTCCGGAAAAACGGATCGCCGACTCATAGATTGGGAAACCAGGGTTGGGGTAGAGAATTTCCACCCCTGGTTCACCGAACATCAACATGGCAAAAAATAGGGTCACTTTGCCGCCGGGGACACAAACAACGCGATCCGGGTGTACCTCGACCCCCCGGTAATGAGCAATATCCGCACACACAGCCTCACGCAGGGCGGTTATTCCGGGCGTCGGCGTATAGCCATGATGACCATCGCGCAACGCTTTCACTCCGGCTTCAACCACATGTTGCGGAGTTTTAAAATCCGGCTGGCCAATACCAAGATTGATGATGTCGCGCCCCTGATCCGATAAAGCCTGGGCCCTGGCGAGGACCTGAAACGCGGTTTCAGTCCCCAGTTGTGACATTCTGTGTGCAGTTTGCATTTGAGTACCCATGATTGTTTTTGTGATTATACTTGCCCTATGAGCGATCACGATCACCATCACGACACAACGACCCTTGCCGATACCGCCTTGCGGGTCAAGGCGCTGGAATCTCTTTTGGTCGAAAAAGGTCTGGTGGATCCCGCCGCCCTCGATGAACTTATCGAAATCTATGAACATCGGGTCGGCCCTCAAAACGGGGCCAAAGTGGTTGCCCGGGCCTGGACAGATCCGGAATTCAAAACCCGTCTGCTGGCAAACGGCGCCGAGGCAATCCGGGACTTTGACATCGAGGGCCGCCAGGGAACCGATATGCTAGTGGTGGAAAACACCGCTAAGGTGCACAACATGGTGGTGTGCACACTGTGCTCATGCTACCCATGGCCGGTGCTGGGATTGCCGCCGGTGTGGTACAAAAGTGCCCCCTACCGCGCCAGGGTAGTGCGCGATCCCCGTGGTGTACTGGAGGAATTTGGGATCACATTACCCGCCGATACTCAGATTAAAGTCTGGGACAGCACCGCCGAGCTACGTTATCTGGTGTTGCCACAGCGTCCGGCGGGTACTGAAGACTTCAATGTGGAGCAGTTAGCCGCCTGTGTGACCCGAAACTCAATGATCGGCACCGGGTTGGCGCAGATCCCGGGCACTCCAACGTCATGAACGGAGCACACGATCTGGGTGGTATGCACGGCTTCGAAGCCATCGACGCAGAAGCAAACGAGCCGGTATTTCATGCTGACTGGGAAAAACGCGCCTTCGCCATTACCTTGGCGTGCGGGGCGTTAGGCAAATGGAACATCGATATGTCACGCTATTCCCGTGAACGACTTCACCCTCAGCTTTACCTGCAAACCAGTTATTACGAAAAATGGTTACTGGGTCTGCAGACACTTTTAACCGAAAAAGGCCTGCTGACCCAGGCGGAGATCGATCAGCGCATGGTCGAGCTTGATTCCAGGAGTGCAGACTAATCATGCTGTTGGCCAAAGATGTCGATGCGGCTCTGAAAAAAGGTGACAGTGCCCGGCTTGAAGCCACGACCGAACCACGCTTTGCCCCTGGTGACAACATCCTGACCTGTAACGAGCACCCACAGGGCCACACCCGCATCCCACGTTATGCGCGGGCACGCCAGGGTATTATTGTCCGACAACACGGTACATTTATCTTCCCGGATCAATCTGCGGTCGATGGCAGCAAAATTCCCGAGCACTGTTATAGCGTGCGTTTCAGTATGCGAGAACTTTGGGGGCCGGCGGCCTCGATACACGACTGTGTCAATCTCGATCTGTTTGAGTCTTACCTGCAACCTGTAGAAAGTAATGAGCGCGACACCTGATTTACAACAGTTGCCATCTCTGCCGAAAGACGGAGATGAGCCTGTCTTTGCCGAACCCTGGCAGGCACAGGCTTTTGCCTTGGCAGTGAAACTTCAGGAGCAGGGATATTTCACCTGGACGCAATGGTGCTCGGCACTGCATGGGGAAATTCAGGCCGCGCAAAAGGCCGGCGATGCTGATCTGGGGGATACCTATTACCAGCATTGGCTGGCCGCCCTGGAGAAACTTGTCATAGGTCAAGGACTCAGCGATGCAGCGGAGTTGTTGCAGCGCAAACTGGACTGGGCGCAAGCACACCGGGAAACCCCTCACGGACAACCGGTACTGCTGAAAACCTGATATGCCTGCGGACATTCGCAAGTACCCAGGAACTGGTCTATAGTGAATTGCAGTATGTGTGAAAGACTGGCTTGTTTTTGAGACTGTTAGAATGAAAAACATCTATTGTGGAAATCTTGCCTACGCCGTGACCTCGGAAGATTTGCAAACAGCATTTGAGGCCTATGGGGAAGTCACCACCGCCAGCGTCATCTCTGATCGCCAGAGCGGGCGTTCCAAAGGCTTTGGCTTCGTGGAAATGACCGGTGACAGTGAAGCCGAAGCTGCTATTGAAGCGCTGAACGGCACCGACTTGAAAGGCCGTGCCATGCGCGTCAACGAAGCGCGGCCAAGGGATCGCTGACCCTATCGCGAACTGCGGTCATCCGTGACATCCGCGTCGGCCCATAGAAACCTTTAACCGTTTACGGCATCTTTAAGCGCTTTGGCTGGCTTAAAGCCTACCGACTTGCTCGCTGCAATCATGATCGCATCACCAGTGCGTGGATTACGACCCTGGCGTTCCCGGCGTGATTTAACGCTGAAGTTGCCGAATCCTGCCATGGAAACATCTTCGCCCGCAGCAAGTGAACTGCTGATACAATTAATCATCTTGTTTAATGCCAGATCGAGAACACTCTGTGACATCCCTGTTTCCGCTGCTACGCGGGCGATTATTTCCGATTTATTCATATACTCATCCTTTCCAGGCAATTTCTGAGATTCATATTGGTGGCAGGTGGTGATACCCGTTGTGAAAAATTTCACACCGCCATTCAACTATAGCCACTGCGTGACTGCAAGGCACAGCAGCGCCACAGTCCACCTCAAAGGCTGGGAGGGCGCGCGTGCCGGGTTGAAACATGCGCGGACCGCCCTGCTGATAATCGTCTTAAGTCTATTTTCAACTGCTGGCCTCGCCCGGCAATTGCAACCCGGCGATCCACTGCATGATTACTACGCGATGCTGTCAAAATTCTGGGGGAAACTCTATGCCCACGGGGGCGCCACATTGTATTGCGGCCGCCAATTCAAGCGACACAAAAGTCAGGCCATCAACGCCGAACATGTTTTTCCGATGTCCTGGGTTACTCGATCATTGCACTGCGGCCACCGTAATCAATGTCGTAAATACAGTAAAAAATTCCGCGCAATAGAAATTGATATGCACAATGTCTGGCCGGCCCTCGGGCAAGTCAATAAACGTCGCAGCAACTTTCGACCGGCGATCATTCGGGGCGAACGGCACCCGTTCGATGGTTGTGATTTTGAGGTCGATCCCCGGCGGCGCATTTTTGAACCTCGCCCAGCCGCACGGGGAAAGGTGGCGCGCAGTCTGTTTTATATGCATGACCGCTACGGTCTATATCTACAGCCAAAACTGGTCAAACTACTGAAAAAATGGAATCGGAAACATCCCCCAGGCAAGGAAGAAAAAAGACGCAATGATCAAATTGACGTACTGCAAGGGAATCGCAATCGCTTCATTGACCATGCTGAATTAATTGAACAGCTAAAATTTTAATGACGATACCCGACCCACCCAGAGCCATTCAAAGGCCTGTAACAATGACTCGCCACGGTAAAACCCGTGAAGATCCGTTTTCCTGGCTCAAAGATCTGAACTGGCAACAGGTCATGCAAAACCCGGATCAATTACAGCCGGATATTCGTGCCTATCTGGTCGCTGAGAACGACTACAGCACACAGGTACTGGCCGATACTGAATCACTACAGGAGCAGATCTATCTGGAAATGCGTGGCCGAATTGCTGAAGTCGATGCCAGCGTACCCGATCCTGACGGCCCCTTTGAATACTATGTCCGCTACCGGCAAGGCGGCCAACAGCCCTTTTTATGCCGACGTCCGGTGGGCGCGCAAACAGACGAACAACTCCTGCTCGACGGCGATCAGCGTTCCTCAGGCCAGGACTATTTCGATATTGGCGACTCTGGTCATAGCCCTGACCACCGCTTGTTTGCCTGGACTGAAGATCTCAATGGTTCTGAACGTTACAGCCTGCGAATTTTAACCATCGACAGCGCCGAGATGCTTACGGATCACCTGGAACATTGCCAGGGTGGTTTCGAATGGGCGAATGACAACACCAGCCTGTTTTACACCCGCATCGATGAGCAACACCGCCCACGCTGGGTCTACCGGCATCAACTCGGGACGGATCAACAAAGTGATGTGCTGGTTTATACCGAACCAGATCTCGGATTCTTTCTTGCCGTTTCAAAATCTCAGGACGGTCGCTATATTTTTATTGAAGCCCATGATCACATCACCAGTGAGGTTCATATCCTTGACGCTGATAATCCACACGGCCAACCCAGACGGGTAACACCAAGAACCACCGGGATTAAATACAGTTTAGATATTCATGATCAGCAGTTGTATATTCTTGATAATGCCGATGGTGCGGAATATTTTAAGATTTCTGTAGCTGATGTACAGCATACTTCACGAAGTCGATGGCAGAATTTTATCCCCCACCAGCCAGGCACCTTGATCTGTGCTGTTGAAATCTACAAAGATTATCTGGTCCGCCTGCAGCGTCGCAACGCCCTGCCCGAGATTATCGTCCATCGGTTCAGTGACAGCAGCGAATATGCCATCCACTTTGACGAACCTGCTTTTGCTTTATCCCTGGAGGGGCGTCTGGAATATGACACCCGAAAGTTGCGCTTTCGCTACAGCTCCATGACCACGCCGGATCAGATCTACGATTTCGATATGCAAACGCAACAACGCATATTGAGAAAGTCCCGGCAAATCCCCACCGGCCATCGTCCGCAAGATTATTGCACCGAGCGCATTTTCGCTAAAGCCCGTGATGGCAACAACATCCCCGTTTCGCTGCTGTATCGCCGCGACACCCCTGTTGATGGCAGTGCACCGATACTGTTATACGGTTATGGCGCCTATGGCCTGAGCCTGCCCGCAGCTTTTTCAAGCACACGACTCAGCCTTGTGGACAGGGGATTTGTCTATGCAATCGCCCATGTCCGTGGCGGCATGGAGTGCGGTTATCGCTGGTATCAGCAAGGCAAACTTGCTGACAAGCACCACAGCTTTGAGGATTTCATCGACGTCGCCCAGACACTGATCGATCAACAAAGAGGCCACCCACAGCAGATCTTCGCCCAGGGCGCCAGTGCCGGGGGGTTGTTAATGGGCGCCGTCGCCAATTTACGCCCGGACCTGTTCGCGGCCATTATCGCCGAGGTGCCTTTCGTTGATGTCTTGAATACCATGTGTGACAGCACACTACCCCTGACACCACCGGAGTGGCCCGAATGGGGCAACCCACTGGAAGATGCCAATGCCTACGATTGGATTGCCGATTACAGTCCTTATGAGAATGTTACCGAACAGCACTATCCCCATATGCTGGTCACGGCTGGCCTGTCTGATCCACGCGTCACTTACTGGGAACCGGCAAAATGGGTGGCGCGACTACGAATGCTGAAAACAGATTCACACTGGTTGTTATTGAAAACAAATCTTCAGGCCGGCCATGGCGGTGCCTCCGGTAGATTCGAGCAATTAAAAGAAGACGC
>CAZAWX010000046.1:3961-19389 GCA_964488985.1 uncultured Ectothiorhodospiraceae bacterium | reverse complement strand
ATGCGTTTCTGGACGGACACTAAATAGCTGCGCATAAATCCACTTCAGAAAATCGTAGTGGGTTGCCCGCCAGCAAGAGGGGAGAAGTCCCTCACAAGACACGCCGTAAACCCCTCCCTGGGGGCTCGGTCGCAGCCTCCCTGCTGCTCACGGTCTTGTCAGTGACTTCTCCCTTCTTACTGGCTACAGTGATCTGGATTTATGCGCACCTATTGAGTTGCTGATAGGCGTCTAATGTCTTCGTCTTCATGGTCTTGAGATCAAAGAAGTTTTTAATATCGACCGATGGGGGTTGATCCAATAACGATTGTGCATTGTGCAGCAGAGCTTGCCGGTCACCCACAGCACTCAGACCTGCTGGGTATAACTGTGCAAGAACTTCTTCAACACCACCGTGTGCATAGCCTAAAACCGGCCTGCCGAGACTTAAAGCTTCCAGGGTCGTCCGGCCAAAGGATTCTGGTTTAGTGGATAAAGACAATACCAGTGAACTTATAGACATAATTTCCCGCACATCGGTACGTTTGCCAAGAAAGCTTATCCGCGTATCAAGTTTGTCCCGATGCACAAGCTGGCGCAAACCCTCAGCATACGCACGCTTACGCGGATCTTTGCCACCGAGGACCAGACCATGCACATTGCGTCCAGTAGCAAGCAGATCATGTATCAAATGTATGAAATCATGGTGTCCTTTGAGGCGGGTTAAACGCCCGGGTAAAAGCAATAAAGTACGTCCACTACATTCCGGTTGTTGCCGTTGCCATTGTTGGAGCCAGTCGGCAGTTGGGACGAAGTTGCGGGTAAATTGATGATGGTCGATTCCACGTGGAATAACCGTGAGCCTGGCGGGGTCAACTTTTGGATAGCATTGCAAAACATATCGTTTAATGGCGTTGGAGACACAAATGACACGCTCGCCCCGGGTCATAATAGCGCTGTATGCATTAACACTATAAAACCCGTGTACCGTTGTTATAAAACGCGGTTGCCTTGCAGAGGCTATCCCGCGCAAGGCCAGCCATGACAACCAGGCCGGTAAGCGTGAACGAGGATGCAAATGGGTTATTTTCTCGTTATGCAAAATGTGCCGAAGTTTTGAAATGAGCCACACACTGGACAAGGATTTTTCTCCAACGGGCAACGTGATGTGGGTTGCGCCACAGGATTCAATCTCTTTGACCAGCGCACCGCCGGCAGAGATGACCACCGCCCGATGTCCGCTATCTACGAGGGCAGCGGCTATTTCTACCGTACCCCGCTCAACGCCGCCGGATTCAAGTGCGGGGAGTACCTGCATGACGCTAAGCGCACGGTCATGCATCGGATCTGGCTTGGTTTAAGTGTGGTAATTGTTGCAAAACCCACTGTGCACTACGGTCCGCTTCCTGTAGCGGTACGGCGGGGGCGATCAAGGACTTACCCGTGCGCCACTGCGCCATTGGGAGCACCCGTTTTTTTTGCACCAATTGCGCCACCGCCCGCTCCACACGGTTGCCTGGAGATTTGGCTGACACCTCCAAAATACCGGTTGCGGTACCGGCAGTGACGGCTTCGTAAGCCATGGACACACTGTCGGCACTCACCCAGACTTGACCACAGGTGCCCAGCATTGTCGGCAGCCAATCCATGGATGTTGCCGTTACATCATGAATTGTCAGTGACTTCAATTGTCCCAGGCGCTGTAGCGTATCCACAGGTGTGCGCCTGGAATTTCCAAGATGCCAGTGGACGTTCGGGTTGGCTGCCAGTATTTCGGTTACCTGGCGCACAATGGATTCAGGATCCCAACGATGGTGGCGCGAAGGCCCACCTAATAAAATAAGCCCCAGTTCGGATTCATGCGCTTTCCCGGGGCGGATTCTGTTCAATGCCCCGTGTGTGGTGAGGACATTCCCTCCCTGGCGGGCTTGGTCATGAGCGGGGATCAGGCAGTAGTCAAAACATGCAGTGGGCAATGTGGGCTTCATTAATACAACACTGCGTGCTTTAGCGGCGCGGGTCAGAAAAATGAGTGGCAAGTGCGTCTTGTGGCCCGCCCCAATCAATAATTGCGGCTTGGGCAATCCTCCCGGAAGATGACCCATGATGGCCTGGAAAATGATCTGTAATCTATTTGTTTGCAGCGACAGCTCGTAGCCATCCACCGTCGTGAAACGTTGCAGGGATTCCAGCAGGCCAAGGCTTTGGTTATCGTGGCCACGCTTGCCATCGGAAAGCCGCCAGACCACGAGTGGCGACATCATGCGCCAGGTTGTTCCCGGGGAGAAGCTGATTTTTGCGCTTCAAACTGGTGATATAGACTGGCATACAGTCCGCCCCGGTCTAGTAATTGAGCGTGAGTACCCACATCGATAATGTGCCCGCCATCGATTACGGCAATTTGAGCCGCATCCTCAATGGTGGACAGACGGTGGGCAATGATGAGAGTGGTGCGGCCCTTGCTTAAGGCTTTTATGGCGTTATGAATTTCACGTTCGGAGCGATTATCCAGTGCTGATGTGGCTTCATCCAGTATCAGAATAGGGGCATTTTTCAAAAACGCCCTGGCAATGGCCAGGCGTTGTCGTTGTCCGCCGGATAAACGTACCCCCTTTTGGCCAATGGGTGTATCCAACCCCTGGGGAAGCGCCTCAACGAATTCACGTGCATAGGCATTGGTAATGGCCGTCCACACTGCTTGTGTATCACACTCAGCCAGGGGTCCATAGGCGATATTCTCACGCACTGTGCCATCAAACAGGACGACATCCTGGCTGACAAGCGAAATTTTAGCGCGCAGACTTTCCAGTGTGAGTGTGTTGATATCCGTCCCGTCGATAAGAATTTGTCCCTGTGCAGGCAGATAAAAGCGGGGCACAAGCTTGGCCAGAGTACTTTTACCACTGCCCGAGGGGCCTACCAGGGCATAGGTTTTACCCGCAGGGATCTTTAGACTGATATCGTGCAGGGCGTCGCCTTCACTGTCGGCGTACTCAAAGCGAACGTCACAAAATTCCAGATCGCCAGTAATGCTCCCGAGTATTTCACGTCCCTCGTCGGTTTCAGCAGGATTATCGACTAAAGCAAATACACTGGCTGCGCCGACGATGCCACGCTGCAATTTTGCATTGACGTTCGTAAGGCGTTTCAAGGGCGCAAAAATCAGTCCCATGGCAGCGAAAAAGCTGGCAAAAGTACCTACCGACATATTGTCTACCGCAGATTCACGGGCGGCGACATAGATCATGATGGCAAGCCCGGAGCCTGTTACAAACTGCACGATAGGGGCTGTAATTGTGGCCATGGACTGAAATTTCAACTGATACTGGCGAACCCGGTTGGCAACCAGCAAAAATCTTTTTTGTTCATGGCCTTGGGCATTAAAACTGCGCACGATGGCCTGGCCATCAATAACTTCCTGTACACGGTGGGTTAACACGCCCATCAAGCGTTGTAACTCCTGGCTCATTCGGCGCAAACGACTGCTGAAAAATCGCACCACCAGAACGACCAGAGGTCCTGCGCACAGCGCCACCAATGATAGCTTCCAGTTGTAATAAAGCATAATGCCCAGCAACCCTGCGACCATGACAGAATCGCGGACGATGATGGTGATGGACTGAGTGGCGGCTTCGGTGACCTGGGTTGAATCGTAGGTAAATTTCGAGATGAGTACTCCGCTACTGGTGTGATCATGAACGCTGCTGGGCAGGCGTACCAATTTGTCGAACATCTGTTCACGTAAATCACGGACCAGACGGCTGGCAACGACCGCCAGCGACAAGGCACTGAGGTAACTTGAAATGCCGCGCACGGCGAACAGCAACACCATGAGCACGGCCATGGTGGCGACTTTGTCCAGATCTTTTTCAACAAAGCTGCCGTCGAAGGTCGGTTTCAGCAGCGCTGCTAGTACTGGCTCGGTGATTCCCAGCACCAGCATGGCCAGAATGGAAAAAAAGAAAATCCAGCGATAGGGCCATACCTGTCGCAGTAGCCGCAGGTATATCTTCTTGCCGTCTATCTTCGGCGCAGTTTGCGCGCCGGGGTTCGCAAATTCAGCGGCAGAAGGGAGTGCCATCAGGCCCACTCATACGCAAAACTCAATCTTCGCTCAAGGTAAATTGTGCTCCGCAATAGGGGCATTTGGCCTGACCGGTAGATTCAATGGGGAGATAGACTTTTGGATGTGAATTCCACAGCGTCATTCCCGGCATGGGACAACTCAGGGGGAGATCGCTTTCGGTTACGCTGTATTGATTCTCAGCATTCGGCTGGATAGGTGCAACGGTTTGGGTTTGGGTCATGGTTGTGTGCCTGTGGTTATACCGTCGTCAGCCAATCGGTATGTTGCGAATGTTTACCTTGTACGGTATTAAAATACAGTTGCTGCAGTTTTTCCGTTATAGGACCTCGTTCTCCTGCACCAATCTGACGCCCGTCGAGTTCACGGATGGGGGTGACCTCAGCCGCAGTTCCAGTGAAAAACGCCTCATCACTGACGTACACTTCATCCCGGGTAATGCGTTTCTCGCGTACCGGAATATCCAGTTCAGCGGCGAGATCAAGGACCGTTGCACGGGTAATTCCCGGTAAAGCTGCGCTTAAATCCGGAGTATAAATAACGCCATCCATCACCATGAAGAAATTTTCACCACTGCCTTCAGCTACATAGCCCTGAGTATCCAGCAACAGGGCTTCATCAACGCCACAGGCCAGTGCTTCCTGCAAGGCGAGAATGGAATTGATGTATTGGCCATTTGCTTTGGCTTTGCTCATGGCGGCATTCGGATGGTGCCGGGTAAATGAAGAGGTCCGGATGCGGATGCCTTTACGTAATCCTTCCTCACCAAGATAGGCACCCCACTCCCAGGCGGCAATGGCAATATGCACAGATAAATTATCAGCGCGAAGTCCCATGCCTTCGGCACCGTAAAAAGCCAGCGGGCGGATGTATGCGGAACTGAGATTATTTTCCCGCACAACCTGTATTTGCGCCTGGTTGATTTGCTCGGGCGTGAAGGGAATTTTCATTTGCAAAATTTTTGCCGAATTAAAGAATCGGCGTGTGTGGTCATCGAGCCGGAAAATAGCCAGGCCGTTATCGTTCGGATACGCGCGTACACCCTCAAAACAGCCAAGACCATAGTGCAGGGAATGCGTCAATACATGCACATTGGCCTCGCGCCAAGGCCGTAGTTCGCCATCCATCCAGATAACACCATCTCTATCCGCAAAGCTCATTTTTCTGTTTCCTTGTCCTGATTGGTTTCCATAAACTGATGCCAGATTTTCTGCACCTGACGTCGCTCCTGGCGAAACTGCCCGGCAGGCACGCAACCCGGTTGTTCATTTAGAGAAAGCCGGTGAATCCGGGTTCGGTAACCTCGATATGCATCGGCTAAAATTTCCGCATCGCCAATACTCATCAACTGATGTTCAGCCATTCCTTCCAGTAAACGGATCACATCCGTGAATTGCAGATGATCTCCCAGCCGGGCACCCCAGCGAAGCGTTGCATATTGCACCATAAATTCAATGTCCGTTATACCACCTGAGTCATGCTTTATGGCGAATTGTTCCTCATCGCGATGCTGCAATTCCTTGCGCATGCGTGTGCGCATGGACGTTACATCGGCACGCAGTGTTTGGACATCGCGTGGCCGCAACAAAATTTCCCGGCGTAACTGTGCAAATTCTGCGGCCAAATGCGCTTCACCAGCAACCACTCTGGCCCTGACCAAGGCCTGATGCTCCCAGGTCCAGGCCTTCTCAAGTTGGTATTGAGCAAAGGCGGTGAGGGAATTTACAATAATTCCATCCTTGCCATTGGGACGCAGGCGGGCATCGAGCGGGTACAGTGAACCTTCCGTCGTCAGGGTTGTGAAATAATGGATGATGCGTTGGCACAAGCGCTGGTAATAAACTCGCGTGTCGATGCTGCGTGGCCCGGTGGTCTGGCCGTAGCTGTGGTTATATAGAAAGACCAGATCAAGATCGGACCCATAGCCCAGCTCCAGGCCACCGAGTTTGCCATAGGCAACGACAGCAAAAGCGGGGGATTTACCTGTTGAGTCAGGAGGCGGCTGGCCATGACGTTGCGCCAGATCGCGACGCGCCAGCTGCAGGCAGGCATTGACCAGGGCTTCCGCGATTTCACTCAAGTGATCACTTACTTTCATTACAGGTAGTGCCCCTGCAATATCTGCGGCCGCAACTCTAAGGACTTGAATATGCTTGTAGCGGCGTAGTGCGATCATTTCCTGCTCTACATCACCTGCAGATACGGCACGTAAATGCTCGTCGAGACTGAGCCTTAATTCGGTCAGGTTTGGCGGCGCATAGAGGCTCCGGGCATCCAACAGTTCGTCAATAAGGAGGGGGTGTGTCGCAATTTGCCGGGCTATCCAGGGGGAGGCGGCGCACAAACGCACCAGATGGGAGACCGTCAGTGGGCGTTCATGAAGCAGAGCCAGGTAGGTGCTGCGGCGTAACACATTTCGCACAACGTCCAGCACCCGTTCCAGCGTCTGTAGCTGATGGTCACTTCCAGCGACAGCGCGAAGCAAATCAGGCAACAGACGTTTGAGGCGTTGTTCACCTAGAGCATCAAGGCTCAGGCGTTCAAAGTCACCTCGAAAACGCATGAAGCGAGCTTGTGCTGCCTGAGGTTCGATAAACCCGAATTCGCCAAGTAGTTGTTCTATGGTGGTCATTGAATTTGTGCTAAGCATAATGCTGCCACTGGTTTCTTCATGGTCATCATCACCGCCGAGAATTTGATCAAATTGTTCCCGCACGCGT
Organism: uncultured Ectothiorhodospiraceae bacterium; assembly: GCA_964488985.1. GTDB lineage: Bacteria > Pseudomonadota > Gammaproteobacteria > HK1 > HK1 > CAZAWX01. The sequence goes on along the minus strand of CAZAWX010000046.1, from coordinate 12,606 downwards.
GCCCTGTGCTGCTCCAGATCCAGGGACAAGGACTGCCAGTCGCAGTACCCCATCGATGCGGCCAGCCGGATTCGATTTTCACTGTCAGCCGGGATCTCATGGGTTTGCTGGTCGTCAAACTCTTGCAGGTGATTCTCGACCCGGCGTAAAAAACAATAGGCGCTGTCCAGGTGATCGATGGCATAGTCCGGCAGTAGCTGTAGTTGGCGTAGTACAGCCATTACCGCAAGTAGGCGGCGTTCACGCAAAGCCGGTGTTGTCCCACCTCTTACCAGTTGGAAGGCCTGCACGGTAAATTCAATCTCCCTAATGCCGCCAGGACCGAGTTTGACATGCTGGTGGAGATCCCTGCGTGCCACTTCATCAGTGATCATCGCTTTCATGTCTCGCAGCGCTGTGAGCGTGCCGAAATCAAGATAGCGACGATACATAAAGGCCTGCAGTGTATCGAGTAACTGTTCTCCGGCATGCAGATCGCCTGCCACGGGCCGCATGCGAATCAGCGCATAACGCTCCCAGTCACGGCCGTGATTCTGGTAGTAGTCTTCCATGGCGGAAAAACTAAGCGCCATGCGCCCGGCACGCCCAAACGGGCGCAGGCGCATATCGACTCTGAAGACGGAACCTTCCTTGCCTCGACTTTGCAGCACCTGGATTAATTCGCGCCCGAGTTGCAGAAAATATTCGCCATTGGTGATGGACCGGCGTGCGCCTTGAGTTTCGCCCTCATAGGGAAAACTGAAGATGAGATCGACATCGGAAGAAAAATTCAATTCCGAGGCGCCGAGTTTGCCGAGTGCAAATACAACCAGTTGCTGTTTGTTGCCTTGTGGATCGCACGGGCAGCCACGGCGTTCCTGCAACCACCGGTGCAAGTGTTCAAGGCTGTGCGAGATTGCCGCGTCGGCGAATTTCGAAAGATCAGCTAGTGTTTCGGCCAAGTCGCTGAGTCCGGCCAAATCACGCCAGGCGATGCGCAACATCTCCCGGCGCCTTATTTGTCTGAGGCGTTGGGCCAAATCGTCTTTATCTACGCTGCCCTGTAGTGCGGTTGAGACATGTTGCGCGAGAATATTGTCACAGGTGTAGGGGTTTTCAAGATCGCCACTCTCGAGAAGTTCTACCAGCAGTTGCGGCCGGGTCTGCAGCGAACGGGTAATGAAATGGCTGCATGCCAGTGCTCTGGCCCAATCTCCTGGCCAATTCACACTATCAGGCAATTTAAGTTGCTGCTCCCGGGCGCAATGAATAATGTGTTCCGCAACCTCCTGGGATGCGCATTTTAGAGGCTGCGGCAATTCAGCGTATGGAGTTGAAACGTTCATTTTTTGTGGCACGGCAGAGTGCTAAGTTTCCGCAGGCATGGCGTTATTGCGGCGCTTATAGTCGCACAAACAGGTGCGATCAATGAAGTTGTTGTCGTGAAATCGGCGGCAAAAAAAACCCCGCCGGAGCGGGGTTTTTAAAGGTACTGCGTCAGCAGGGCTTTACATCATGCCGCCCATACCGCCCATACCGCCCATACCGTCCATTCCAGCCGGCATTGCTGGAGCGGCGTCTTTCTTCGGCGCTTCAGTAATTGAGCATTCAGTGGTAATCAGCAGTCCGGCAATGGAGCCGGCATTTTGCAGTGCACTGCGCACAACCTTGGTGGGATCGAGGATACCCATCTTAATCATGTCACCGTAAGCACCGGTGGCAGCGTTGTAACCGTAGTTACCTTTGTTATCTTTCACTTTGTTGCAGACCACGGAAGCCTCATCGCCGCAATTGGCGACGATCTGCCGCAATGGTTCTTCCATCGCCCGGCGGGTAATGGAGATACCATGGTTCTGGTCTTCGTTGGCACCTTCAAGTTTGGCCAGCGTTGCCTGTGCACGCAGCAATGCAACACCACCACCAGGCACGACACCTTCTTCGACGGCGGCCCGAGTGGCATGCAGGGCATCTTCCACTCGCGCTTTTTTCTCTTTCATCTCGACTTCGGTGGCTGCACCGACTTTGATGACAGCAACGCCACCCGCCAGTTTAGCGACACGTTCTTGCAGCTTTTCACGATCATAATCAGAGGAAGTTTCCTCGATCTGGGCACGGATCTGATTGACCCTGGCCTCGATATCGCGTTTTTTGCCAGCACCGTCGATGAGGATGGAGTTTTCCTTGGTGATCGTGACACGTTTGGCGGTGCCCAGATCTTCCAGGGTGGTTTTCTCCAGATTCAGGCCAACTTCTTCAGAAATGACATTGGCACCGGTCAAAATCGCCATATCCTGGAGCATGGCTTTGCGGCGATCGCCAAATCCGGGAGCCTTGACGGCAGCTACTTTGACAATTCCACGAATGGTGTTGACCACCAGAGTTGCCAGAGCTTCACCTTCAATGTCTTCAGCAACAATGAACAATGGACGGCCCGCTTTGGCAACGGCTTCAAGAACCGGCAGCATTTCACGAATGTTGGAGATTTTCTTGTCGTGAAGAAGAATCAACGGACTTTCGAGTTCCGTGGACATGTTGTCCTGATTATTGATGAAGTAAGGTGACAGGTAGCCACGATCAAACTGCATGCCTTCAACAACATCGAGTTCATTATCCAGAGCCTGACCTTCCTCGACAGTGATGACGCCTTCTTTGCCGACTTTGGTCATCGCTTGAGCGATGATGTTGCCGATGGCGGGATCAGAGTTGGCGGAAATGGTGCCGACCTGAGCGATGGCAGTATCGTCTTTGGTGGCTTTGGAAAGTTTCTTCAGCCCGCCGATGGCAGTTTCGACTGCCTGATCAATACCGCGTTTGAGATCCATCGGATTCATGCCGGCAGAAACCGCCTTGAGTCCTTCACGAACAATGGCCTGAGCCAATACAGTCGCGGTTGTGGTGCCGTCGCCGGCAACATCGGAGGTTTTGGAAGCAACTTCCTTGACCATTTGTGCGCCCATATTTTCGAGCTTGTCTTCCAGCTCAACTTCCTTGGCGACGGAGACGCCGTCCTTGGTGATGGTGGGGGCACCAAAACTTTTTTCCAGTACCACATTGCGTCCTTTCGGACCCAGTGTGACTTTCACCGCATTGGCAATCGTGTTAACACCGATCGCCAGGCGGGAGCGCGAATCTTCGCTGAAGCGTACCTCTTTAGCGGCCATGGCTTCTTACTCCTGTATTTAAAACTGAATTAATATTAAATTTACGTTTGGGAATTTACGTTTGGGAAAGTGAAGTAAAGGCTTACTTGCCTTCGATCACTGCCATAATGTCTTCTTCACGCATTACCAGCAGTTCTTCACCGTCAACTTTGACCTCGGTGCCGGAGTATTTACCGAACAGCACCTTGTCGCCTTTCTTGACGTCCAGGGCACGTACATCACCGCTGTCGGTAATTTTGCCTTTACCCACAGCAACAACCTGGCCGCGTATGGGTTTTTCCGTGGCACTGTCGGGGATCACAATGCCACCCGGGGACGTGCGTTCATCTTCCATGCGTTTGATAATAACGCGGTCATGCAAGGGTCTGATTTTCATATTTAGTCTCCTGAAAAATGACCAGATTAAACGCTAGAGGCCGCACCGCACGTATGTGGATCCGGCCTTTGTTAGCGCTCACCTAATGTGAGTGCTAATAATAGTAGCGAGATTGCTAATGTCAAGAGATGCTGAGGAATTTAGGCGTTTATGGGCTGAATGTAATTATTAATCTGCTCATTACAACGGTGCATTCGTCACGGTGCATTCGTCTCCATCAAGAGTCTTTGCGAGTGTATTCACCCTCAATAATATGGCCCGAACCGGATGCTTGTGAATGGGGATGGGCTGAGTTCCGGCCGTGTAAAATGCCTTGCCTTAATAAGGTGCCAATAGCGCCTCTGCGCAGTGCCGGTACGAGGAGAGTAAAACCAATGCTGTCGGTGATGAAGCCGGGTGTCAGCAGCAACGCGCCCGCTACCAGCAGGCAGGCACCTTCGAGAAGTTCCACGGCAGGTATCTGACCCTGTTCGAGTGACTGGCGTACCCGCATCAGGGTGCTGATACCCTGAATCCGGATCATTGCTGCACCGGTAATGGCGGTGAGGACAATCATAGCGATGGTTAACGGCACACCAATGAGACTACCCACCGTCAACAGTACATATATCTCTCCAATCGGGACGAGTAGGAAAAGTATGAGGAGAATTTTCGCCATGAGTATGGGACCCGGATTGACAGTTTGTAGTTGCGATAGACCGGCGTAATGCTAGCAGCTCCTGGGCCAGCACTGAACTTACCACCGGGACATGTAGAGATAATTGCTCGATACTGCTGCGATATTCTGCTAACGTGCGTCTATAATTTGCAAAACAACGTTTTTATTAACAAACAGAGCCCTGCCCCGCATATGCCTGCAATACTCGTCATCAATGGCCCCAACTTAAATCTCCTCGGGCACCGTGAACCTCAGCACTATGGGGCGACGGGTTTGGCGCAAATCGAGGCCGACCTGGCGCAAGCTGCCGCCAGAGATAAGGTGGGATTGGCGTTCTTTCAAAGCAATGCTGAGCATGAGCTGATAAACCGGGTTCAGGCTGCACAGACTGAAGGTATCGAATTTATCATCATTAATCCGGCGGCCTTCACGCATACCAGTATCGCCTTGCGTGATGCTTTACTGGCCACAGCAATCCCCTTTATCGAATTGCACCTGTCAAATGTTCATGCTCGGGAAGAATTTCGTCGTCACTCCTATTTTTCAGATGTCGCCGTTGGCGTTATCTGCGGATTGGGGGCGATGGGTTACCAACTCGCCTATCAAGCGGCGCGTGCCCAAATAGAAAGCCAGGGCTGAATATGGATATTCGCAAGGTCAAGAAACTCATCGAACTGGTTGAGCAATCAGATATCGATGAGTTGGAAATACATGAGGCAGAGGAATCCGTGCGCATTCGCCGCCGGGAACCGGCAAATTCCGTTGCCCCGGTGACGCCTGTTTTCGCACCGGTTACGGCGCCGCCCGCCCCGCTGACAGGGGCGACGCCGTCTGTATTACCAGCACAGGAGAGTGCGGCTGGGCACACGGTCAAGTCACCCATGGTGGGAACTTACTACCACGCGCCGTCGCCCAATGCGAAACCGTTTGTTGCAATCGGCCAACGGGTCGAGGTGGGCGATACGCTTTGCATCATTGAAGCCATGAAGATCCTCAATCAGATTGAGGCAGATCGTTCGGGGGTTGTTAAATCGATTCTGGTAGAGGACGGTCAACCGGTGGAGTTCGACCAGCCTTTGTTTGTCCTCGAACAAAACTGAGTAAAGCTGTCCAGTGTTTGACAAACTGGTGATTGCGAATCGAGGTGAGATTGCCCTGCGCATACTGCGTGCCTGCAGTGAACTGGGGATAAAAACGGTCGCCGTGCATTCAGTTGCCGATCGGGATCTCAAGCATGTACGTCTGGCCGATGAGGCGGTGTGCATCGGCCCGGCATCAAGCACGGACAGTTACCTGAATATTCCTGCGGTACTCAGTGCCGCCGAAGTTACCGATGCCGGAGCCATTCACCCGGCCTATGGTTTTTTGTCTGAAAATGCTGATTTCGCTGAACGGGTGGAGTCAAGTGGATTTGTCTTTGTGGGCCCACGGCCCGAGACCATTCGTATCATGGGTGACAAAGTATCCGCGATTCGGCAGATGCAGCAGGCCGGCGTGCCCTGCGTTCCCGGTTCCGATGGTCTCCTGGATCGCGATCCGGCGCAGCACAAGCGCATTGCGGCAAAAATCGGCTACCCGGTCATGATCAAAGCCAGTGGCGGTGGCGGTGGGCGCGGCATGCGGGTCGTGATCAGTGAGGCCGAGTTACACCAGGCGATTGAATTGACCCGCGCCGAGGCAGCAGCGGCATTCGCCAATGACGCCTTGTACATGGAAAAATATTTACCCAGTCCGCGTCATATTGAAGTGCAAGTGCTCGGCGATGGCAATGGCCGGGCGGTACACCTGGGTGAACGGGACTGCTCCATGCAGCGCCGCCATCAGAAAGTCATCGAAGAAGCGCCGGCACCTGGGATCAGCGAGGCGGTGCGTAAACAAATCGGTGATATTTGCGTACACGCCTGTGAAAAAATCAACTACCGTGGTGCTGGCACCTTCGAGTTTCTCTATGAAGATGGCGCGTTTTATTTTATTGAAATGAATACCCGCCTGCAGGTTGAACATCCGGTGACGGAAATGATCACCGGCATCGACATCGTCAAACAGCAATTACTCATCGCTGCGGGTGCCGGTCTGGATTTGCGCCAGGAGGATATATCGATTTGTGGACACGCAGTAGAATGCCGAATCAATGCCGAGGATCCAGTGACCTTCATGCCCTCGCCTGGGCGTATCAAAATGTTTCATTCACCGGGTGGCCCGGGCGTGAGACTCGACACCCATATCTATTCCGGATACGACGTACCGCCCTATTATGACTCCCTGTTGGGCAAACTCATTGCCCACGGTGAAAGCCGCGAATCCGCTTTGGCGCGCATGCGTACGGCATTGTCAGAAATGGTCATTGATGGTATCAAGACCAATATCCGTCTGCATGCTGACTTGCTGCGCGATGCGGCTTTCGGTGAAGGCGGCACCGACATCCATTTCCTGGAACGAAAACTGAGCATGTGAACTGGCTGCAATTGCAGGTACAGGCAAGTGGGGCACACACCGAGCGGATCAGTACCGTTCTGGAGGCTTTCGGTGCGCTTGCTGTCAGTGTTGCTGCGGCAGACGATGAGGCGCTTCTGGAACCCGCCCCCGGGGAACAACCCGTATGGCAGCACAACACAATCACCGGTTTGTTCAGTGCGACGACGGATGCTTTGCGGTTAACGGCAGGCCTGAAGCAGGAGCTGGCTGGATTGATCCTCTGCGAACCGGTGTTGGACAGCCTTGAGGATCAAGATTGGATAAATGCCTGGCGTGAGTTGGCCGTGCCACGCGAATTTGCCAAAGGCCTGTGGGTGATCCCCACCGATGGCGTGGCACCCGCCGGAGCCCGAACCGTGGTCCGCCTGGATCCGGGTTTGGCCTTCGGCAGTGGTGCCCATCCGACCACAGCACTGTGCCTGCAATGGTTATCGCAGTGTGATGTTCAGGGTTGCCGGGTGATTGACTATGGGTGTGGATCAGGGATCCTGGCGATTGCAGCTGCACTCATGGGAGCCCGGCAGGTCATCGCCGTTGATTATGATCCTCAGGCACTGACCGCCACTTTGAGCAATGCGCGTTTAAATGATGTGGCCGACCGCATTGAGGTGTACGCCCCGGGCGATGTTCCGCAACAGCAGGCGGAGTACGTGGTGGCGAATATTCTGGCGAATGCGTTATTTGAGCTATGTGACGATCTGGCGCTGCTGGCCTGCCCGGGGGCAGGATTGGCCCTGTCGGGAATTCTGCCTGAACAGGTGTCGCGCTTGCAGTGTCGTTACCAGACGTATTTTAATATGCAGCCCCCAATCACTGAGCAGGAATGGGTCTTGATGGCAGGTGTTCGACAAGCTGGGACACAGTGAAATGTACCTACAGTGCCCAAAATGTCTGACGGTCTATGCGGTTAACGCAGCCATGCTGCGTGATGGTCAGGGTGAGGTGCGGTGTGGCGCATGCCTGTCGATATTTGATGCCCTGGCGGCACTGAGCGATGAAATACCCCAGGCTGGTGTAGATGCCGCTAATGCGTCAGCCAAACGCGATGACGAAGCGCAAAATCAAGATCACACTGAAGATGAGCCAGCGCCGTTTGCTGCACGGCTCAATATCGGCGATGGCCAGGATTCGGGCGCTGTCCTGCTCGATACGTTTAAAGTTGAAACGCCCAGGACTGCGCAACGTGCCAAGGCGGATGATGTGCCGCTATCATTGCGCGAGGACTGGCAGCGTCTGCAAACAATGCGGGCCACACGCCTGCGCAATATCAGTTTGGGGCTTGTGACCCTAATTTTGCTCGCTGGATTGGGCTTGCAGTACATGTGGTTTGAGCCTGAGGATTTATTGCGGCGGTTTCCTCAGGCCCGTGCTGGCGTAGAAACATTCTGCAAACACGCTGATTGCCTGCTCCCCTCGACACGCGAGCCGGCGAAGATTCAGTTACTGAGTCGTGCGGTAAGGGCGCACCCGGACTATGAAGGGGCCTTGCTGGTGAGCGCCATGTTTAGTAACAAAGCCGCCTGGGCGCAGCCATTTCCAGACATGAAATTCAGTCTCTATAATGTCAATGGCCTGACCATCGCCTCGAGAGTATTTAGCCCGGAACAATACCTTGCCGGGGCGTTACCCGGCGATGCACTGCTGCCTCCAGGTCAACCCGTGCAGATATCTTTGGAAATTCTGGCTCCCGAGGAGGCTGCTGTCAGCTTTGAATTTACTTTTTTGTAAACGCCGATATAAAAGCCAGGTGGCGTTTGCAGTCAGGATCAAGAACTGTTGTGCGTCGAGTATCAATCACTTAGGGTGAATAGCTCTGCAAATCCTTGCAGTGGCGAAGCTGTTGCCTGACCCAATGGCGGCATGGCATTTATACTTGTGGCGTGTATAGAGGCTTTAATCCAAGGTTCCGAGCGCGTAGTATCCTTTTCGCTTCGGCACTTTTTTAATCTCCACAATTTAAATAAACACGCTAAATAAACACGCTAAATAAACACGC
>CAZAWX010000046.1:0-3861 GCA_964488985.1 uncultured Ectothiorhodospiraceae bacterium | reverse complement strand
TAAATAAACACGCTAAATAAACACGCTAAATAAACACGCGCTCGATAGCGTTTCGGCTGACCATAATAACGATGAAAATTGGGGTCCATGTTCTGTCTAATAATCTGATCGCTGCACCTATGGCAGGGGTGAGCGATCTGCCGTTCAGGCAGTTATGTCTACGCCTGGGTGCGGGAGCGGCGGTGTCTGAAATGCTTGCCAGCCAAACGAGCCTGGCGTCCACCCGAAAAAGCATGTTGCGCCGTCAACACCATCGCAATGCCCCTGCCTGGGTACAGATCGCAGGCAATGAACCGGGGCAAATGGCGGATGCGGCGCGTTTTAACGTGGCGCAGGGCGCCCAAATCATCGATATCAATATGGGTTGTCCGGCAAAAAAAGTGTGCCGCCGGGCAGCCGGATCGGCACTGCTTGGCGATGTCCGGCAGGTAGCGGCAATACTTCGTGCCGTTATAGCGGCTGTCCAGGTTCCGGTGACCTTAAAAATCCGCACGGGATTATCCATACAGCAACGTAACGCTGTGGAGATTGCGCGAGTCGCGCAAGACTGTGGAATTGCGGCGCTCAGTGTCCATGGGCGCACCCGGGAGTGTGCCTTTCGCGGTGCGGCGGAATATCAAACGATCGCCAGGGTAAAAGAAACAGTCGCCATTCCTGTCATTGCCAATGGTGATATAGATTCGCCACAAAAGGCGGCACGAGTACTGGCATTGACCGGTGCTGACGGCTTGATGATAGGGCGGGCTGCACAGGGCAATCCCTGGATATTCAGAGATATTGCAGCTTATTTGCGCCAGGGCAAGATCCCTCTTTCCCCCTCGATACAACAGATCAGAGCGGTATTGCTGGGACATTTGCAGTCCCTGTATGAGTTCTACGGCGAGGCACAGGGCGTGCGTGTCGCACGCAAGCATTTGGGCTGGTATTGCAAACCACGTGCCGGTGGTCAGGATTTTTGGCAACGCATTAATCGTGTTGAATCAGCCAGCATGCAATTGGCCTTGGTCGAGGAATTTTTTGCGCAGCCCTGGTCACCAGGACTGGCAGCATGAATGCCCCGGCAGCCAAAAATCCCCGTAAAATCAAAGTGCCAAGTGAGCCGACGCTCGAAAATAATAATCTGAATGAATGTGTGCGTAATTCTCTACAGGCATATTTTGAGCGTCTGGATGGTTTCGAGGCCAATGATCTTTATCGCATGGTCATGTACCAGGTGGAGGCGCCAATGCTTGAGGTGGTTCTCGCCCATACCGGTGGCAACCAGAGCCAGGCGGCAGAAGTGTTGGGGATCAATCGCGGCACCCTGCGTAAAAAACTCAAGCAATATCATCTCGACTGAACCGTTACAGCATTGACCCGGATCACCCACGGCACAGATAAATTATGCTTTGCTGTGCGCACGAATTTTGAACCGAGTTCTTAAAATCGTTATGTGTGAATATCACGGAGAACAATTCCCATGAGCATAAAACGCGCCCTTATCAGCGTTTCGGATAAAAGCGGTATCGTCGATTTGGCCTGTGCTCTGCATGCGCAGCAGATCGAAATTTTATCCACCGGTGGAACCGCCAAACTACTTGCGGAAAATAACATTCCCGTTATCGAAGTGTCGGCACATACAGGCTTCCCTGAGATTATGGATGGGCGTGTCAAAACGTTACATCCGCTGATCGCAGGCGGCTTGCTCGGCAGGCGGGATCAGGATAGCGAGGTCATGGCCGAGCACGGCATCGCTCCGATTGATCTACTGGTGGTCAACCTTTATCCCTTTGCGCAGACCATTGCCCGGGAGGATTGCGATCTGGCCCTGGCGATTGAAAATATTGATATTGGTGGGCCGAGCATGTTGCGGGCCGCCGCAAAAAACTATCGTGATGTGACCGTGGTGGTCGACAGCGAAGATTACGCACAGGTGCTGGAGGAAATGGGCAGTAACGCGGGTGCGACACTGGAAGCAACCCGGCGTCAGTTGGCCTGCAAGGTATTTGAGCATACGGCACGCTATGATGGTCTGATCGCGGGTTATCTTGGCGGCCTTGACGAAAGCGGTCAGCGGCAGACCTTTGCCCGTACCTTAAACCTGCAGTTTATGAAAATCGAAGACATGCGTTATGGGGAAAATCCCCATCAACGGGCGGCTTTTTACCGCGAGCACAACGCCGACCCGGCCGGCATCGCCAGCGCCGTTCAACTGCAAGGCAAAGCGCTGTCGTACAACAATGTAGCCGATACCGATGCTGCTTTGGAGTGTGTGAAATCGTTTTCTGTGCCGGCCTGCGTGATCGTCAAACACGCCAATCCCTGTGGTGTAGCGGTGGCCGGAAATGCACTCGATGCCTATGAGAAGGCCTATAAGACTGATCCCACTTCTGCTTTTGGCGGCATCATTGCATTTAATACCGCTCTCAATGCGCAAACTGCCCAGGCAATTGTGGATCGCCAGTTCGTGGAGGTCATCATCGCGCCGAAGATTGATGATGATGCCCGTCAGGTGGTGGCCAGGAAGCCAAATATCCGGTTGCTGTTATGTGGTGAATTTGCGGCAGATCCTACCACCGCCATGGATTACAAACGGGTCAATGGCGGCTTGTTGATACAGGACAGGGATGCGGGAAAAATTACCCGGGAGAACCTCAAGGTAGTGACTCGCCGCGAACCGACAGCGAATGAATACGACGATTTGTTGTTTGCCTGGAAGGTTGCCAAGTTTGTCAAATCAAACGCCATTGTCTACGCCCGTGACGGCATGACCATTGGCGTCGGCGCCGGCCAGATGAGCCGTGTTTATTCAGCTAAGATAGCGGCCATAAAAGCCCAGGACGAGGGCCTGGAAGTGGCAGGTTCAGTGCTGGCCTCTGATGCATTTTTCCCCTTCCGGGATGGTGTGGATGCCGCCGCCGAAGTTGGGATTCGTGCCGTCATCGAACCCGGTGGGTCAATGCGCGATGAGGAAGTCATAGCGGCCGCCGATGAGCATGATATCGCCATGGTGTTTACCGGCATGCGCCATTTCCGCCACTGATCCCCGGAACAACAATTGATGTAAGAACATATTTCACAGGATCACATCACCATGCATATCCTTATTATCGGCGGCGGAGGACGCGAACATGCCCTGGCCTGGAAGTCGGCTCAATCAGATCGGGTGTCGAGGGTTTCCGTGGCTCCGGGCAATGCGGGTACGGCGTTGGAGGCAAAATGCTGCAATGCGGCAATAAGCGCCGATGATGTAAATGGGTTGTTGCAGTTTGCCCAGGACCAGGCGGTTGATCTGACCATCGTTGGACCTGAGGGCCCGTTGGTCGCCGGAATTGTTGATAAATTCCAGGCTCTTGGCCTGAGTATCTTTGGCCCCAGTCAGGCGGCGGCGCAAATGGAGGGCTCCAAAGACTTCAGCAAGGCATTTATGCTGCGCCATGGAATCCCCACAGCCGCTTACGCCAGTTTTACCGATCTAAATGCTGCACTTGAGCATCTTCATATGCGCGGCGCGCCACTGGTGATCAAAGCGGACGGTCTGGCAGCAGGTAAAGGCGTAACGGTAGCGCAAACGCTGCAGGTGGCTGAGCAGGCGGTACGCGATTGTCTGCAGGGCAACGCTTTCGGTGACGCCGGGCATCGGGTCGTCATCGAGGAATTGCTGCGCGGCGAAGAGATTAGCTTTATCTGTATGGTCGATGGTGAGCATATCCTGCCGCTGGCCAGTTCCCAGGACCACAAGGCCCGGGATGAAGGTGACGCTGGCCCGAACACCGGCGGCATGGGCGCCTATTCACCGGCACCGTTGGTGGATCAGGTACTGCATCAACGGATTATGGCCGAAGTGATAGAACCGGCTGTGGCAGGATTGGCTGCCGAGGG
>CAZAWX010000045.1:14954-19446 GCA_964488985.1 uncultured Ectothiorhodospiraceae bacterium | reverse complement strand
GTTGGTAACCGCAGGCCAAACTTCAAGTAAATTCTCAGGAAAATCTCCGCGGAAACGTCCACTCCTCCGCTGGCGCTGGCGGTGCCCGACGGCGATAGACACGACACCATGTCATTGCTTATCCAGATGCCGAATCACGTGAACGCGCCACCAGTGGCTTACCGTCCCGGTTCTTGAAAACAACACTGTGTTGTGTGCTCACGTCTCTCATGAGAAGGCCTTTTGGTTGTGGAAACGTGTTTGTAGCATCGTCTTTTTGCCACATCGGGGGGGCTTCTTTTTTTGCTTTGTTTATGAATTATCCAGGTTAGGTTTATACTGGTGCGCTTGCTCTGTCCATCTGGCCCTGGGGTCGGGTGGTGGTTTTTTTCAATTGAGGCTCATGCAGCATGTCGACCGAATTATTGGCGCCCGTATGGACGCACCTGACGGATCTCCAGCCGGTAAAGGCGCAAGGATGTTATTACTTCGACGAGCAAGGCAATCGTTATCTCGATTTCACCTCTGGCATCGGCGTGATCAATACGGGCCATTGCCATCCGCGGGTGGTGGACGCCATACGCGCCCAGGCGGACAACATGATTTTCGCTCAGTTGAACGTCGTCATGTCCCCCGCGGTGGTACGGCTGGCGCAGAAACTCAATAGCGTAACGCCGACTGAGATCGATCGTTTTTTCTTTTCCAACAGTGGCGCAGAAGCAGTTGAGGCGGCGGTAAAACTGGCTCGTCAGGCCACGGGGCGGCGTAACATCATCGTCATGCAGGGCAGCTTCCATGGGCGTACTCATCAGACGATGGCAATGACAACGTCAAAATATGTCTATCGCCATGACTATCAACCGCTGCCAGGGGCCGTGTTCGTAACCCCGTTCCCATACAGCTATTACTATGGTTGGGATGAAAAGACGACCGTCGATTTTTGTCTCAAACAACTCGACCTGCTGTTGCACAGCCAGAGCGCGGCCGATGAAACTGCAGCCATTGTCATTGAACCCGTGCTGGGGGAAGGTGGCTATGTACCGGTTCCCGATGCCTTCCTGCAGGAATTGCGCAAATTGTGCGACCGCACCGGAATTTTGCTGATCGTGGATGAGGTGCAATCGGGTTTCGGACGCACCGGCAAGTTCTTCGCCTTCGAACATGCCGACATCGTCCCCGACATTATCATCATGGCCAAGGGTCTTGGCAGCGGCATGCCGATCTCAGGCATTGCCTCACGCGCTGAACTCATGAACAAATGGACCCCCGGCACTCATGGTGGCACCTACGGTGGGGGCAATGCAGTCGTCGCAGCCGCCGCCGCCGCAACCATTGATGTCATCAATGATGAACATCTGCCGGAGAACGCCGCCGAGATGGGCGCATACCTTATGCAGGAACTGCGCAAGGTGATGAAATCACGAAACCTGCTCTGCGATATTCGTGGCCGCGGATTGATGGTGGCGGTCGAATTTTCCGACGAGGAAGGTGCGCCGAATGCTGCCATGGCGGATGCGATTCTGGCCGCATGCCTGGAGCAAAGATTACTGCTGCTGAACTGTGGAAGTTATCGCAACATATTGCGCTGGATCCCACCGCTGATAGTAACCCGTGCACAGATCGACGAGGCGGTTGAGATTTACGCCAAGGCCGTTGCCCGGCAGGCAAGTTAATTTCGGATCTCCAATGGAATCAAATTCAGCAATAATTACAGCATCAGTCCCTGATGGCGCTGACACCAAAATCATTTTAGCTGATGCTATAATTATATACTGTATAATTTGACTTCATTCGTCCAACAACATTTCCCCAACGGCACATTTCCCCAACGGCATACACGCTCTGCAACTGTAACTTCCCGCAGATCCTCCTGGAGCATGTCTTTCAATACAATTGGGCGACACCCACCCAGGCCGGATTGATATAATGGACAGTCGACCAGCCCGCGCTCAGGCGATATCGCGCACAGACACTGACACACGCCAAGCAGCTAATGCACCTAAGAAAGCAGTTACCGCAGCAAGTGTCCAGCTGATCCAGGCTTGTGATGGGTCCCAGACAAGGCCGCTGATTAGACTGCCGGCAGCGCCGCCAGCGCCGAAACTGAGACTGCCGTAGAGGGCTTGGCCACGACCCTGGTGGGGACCGGTGAATTGGTGGTGTATCAATTGGATGGCGACGGCGTGGTAGGCACCAAAACTCACTGCATGCAGAATCTGGGCGATGACCAGCACCCACAGGGACGCGGCATCGAAAGCCATCAACCCCCAACGCAGAGCGGTCAGGACAAAACACCAGACGAACAAATCCCGCAATGGATAACGCGCGATGAGCCTGGGCATCAGCGCCAACAATGCCACTTCAGCGATAACCGCCAACGCCCACAAGGCACCAATCTCATCGCTGCCATAGCCGTAGGACTGGAGTTGGATGGAAAAGAAAACATAGTACGGCCCATGACTGGCCTGCATTAAAAAGCAGGCCAGCAGTAACGACTGCACCTGGGGTTTACGCAGCACGCCTAATACGCCCTCGCCGCTGACGGTAATGCCAGCGCGGGTGGGTACTTCTGTTATCAGGGTACCGGCGGCAATCACCAGAGTAATCAGCACCATCATCAGCCAGGGCAAAACTAACGCCCCGTGCCGATCCAGGATCAGGCCGATGACCGTACTGGCTACGACAAAACCCACCGATCCCCAAAGGCGGATGCGGCTATAGCCGGCACTGCCGGCGCGTAGATGGTTCAGGGTGATCACTTCGAATTGTGGCAATACCGCCGACCAGGCAATACTGTACACTACAGCAGCAAACATGACCTCAGCAGGACGTTCAAGGCCGGGAATGAAGACGATCACCAACAGCGCCGAGGCGCTGCCATAACGGATCAGAGCAATGCGGGCGCTCCGTTGATCTCCAAGCCAGGCCCACAGGTTCGGGGTGACGATGCGCGTTGCCATCATCAGCCCCAGGGTCAGGCCTATGTCAGCTGTACTTAACCCCAGGGCATCCAGGTATAGCGACCAGTAGGGCATAAATGCGCCCACGGTGGCAAAGAACATGAAATAAAACAGCCCCAGACGCAGACGCGGCACCTGAGCCGGGCTTGAGGTTCCGTAAGACAACGCTCAGAAATGATCGCTAGCCGGGATGATCGGGGTCGCTGAGTTGACGCCGGCACACTGCGCCCGGTGGCGCAAAAAATGGTCCATCAACACCAAGGCCAGCATCGCCTCGGCAATGGGTGTGGCACGGATCCCGACGCACGGGTCATGACGTCCGGTTGTCACCACCTCGATGGCCTCCCCTGCTGCATTAATGCTGTTGCCGGGCAGACGAATACTTGAGGTGGGCTTGAGGGCAATACTGGCAAGAATATCCTGGCCGCTGGAAATGCCTGCAAGAACACCACCGGCATGGTTACTGTGAAAGCCCTGGGGGCCGAGTTCATCGCGGTGCTCGGTGCCTTTTTGTTCCACACAGGCAAAACCTGCACCAATCTCGACACCCTTGACGGCGTTAATGCTCATCAGCGCTCTGGCAATCTCTGCATCAAGGCGATCAAACACCGGTTCACCGAGGCCGAGCGGCATACCGCTCGCCACAACATTGATGCGGGCACCGATGGAATCGCCTTCTTTACGCAGGGCATCCATGTAGCGTTCCAACTCCGCCACGAGGTTAAAATCCGGGCAGAAGAAATCGTTGTTTTCCACCTCTTGCCAGTCAAAGCCATTGATTTTCAGTGGCCCAAGTTGTGCCAGATAGCCGCGGATCAGGACACCTGCCCGCTCGTGCAAATATTTTTTTGCTATCGCCCCGGCCGCAACCCGCGCCGCGGTCTCCCGCGCCGAGGCCCGGCCACCGCCCCGGTAATCACGTATGCCGTATTTCTGCTGGTAGCTGTAATCGCCATGCGCGGGGCGAAATTGCGCAGCAATTTTCGTGTAGTCCCGGGAGCGTTGATCTTCGTTCTCGATGAGAAGGTGGATGGGGGTCCCGGTGGTTTGACCCTCAAACACCCCGGAGAGAATTTTTACCTTATCGCTCTCGCGCCGTTGGGTGGTGTGTCGATTCTTACCCGGCCGCCGACGATCGAGATCCGGTTGTAAATCCGCCTCTGCAAGCGCCAGACCCGGCGGGCAGCCATCAACCACACAGCCAATCGCCGGACCGTGGCTTTCCCCATAAGATGTCACCGCAAATAAGCGGCCGATAGTATTTCCAGACATGGCAGCGATTGTAGCCTGTTTGAGGGCAATAGTTCAGTTGGTGAGTATTAGCCTGCATTATTCATGAACACCCGGCTGCGGAAGCGGACGACCCCATATAAGGGGGAGCTAGAGCGAAGCAGGAGGCCAGAGCCGAAATGCCTGCATCTACGGTGTTGCACGAGAAAATTGAGCCGAAAATCAATGTTCTGCTGGAACCTAACCCCCAGGCACTGGAAAATGCAGCCTAGGCAATGGCCGTTAACTGCGCACGTTGAATCACAAACACACCCGCCCCGCCG
>CAZAWX010000045.1:0-14854 GCA_964488985.1 uncultured Ectothiorhodospiraceae bacterium | reverse complement strand
CTAGGCAATGGCCGTTAACTGCGCACGTTGAATCACAAACACACCCGCCCCGCCGTGCTCGAATTCCAGCCATTCAAATGGAAGGTGCGGCCATTCGTGTATCACTGCAACAGCGGCCTCGCCCACTTCCACAACCAAGATGCCGTCTTCGCTCAGATACTCAGGGGCCGCATCCAGTAAGCCACGTACACAGTCCAGACCATCTTCACCGGCGACCAGTCCCTGGGCCGGTTCATGGGCATATTCGGCTTCGAGGCAGGCGAAACTTGCTGTCGGTACATAGGGTGGATTGCTGATAATCAGATCATAAGGGCCTGTGCAGGGTTCCAGCAAACTGCCCTGCAACAAATTGACGCGATCCTCGAGGCCGTGGTGCTCAACATTGTCCCGCGCCACCGCAAGTGCCGCCGGGGAGATATCCACCGCATCGACAAGCGCTTCGCCGAAAGCCAGCGCACAGGCAATGGCGATACAGCCGCTGCCAGTGCCGATATCCACGACCCGCCGCACCGCATCGGCATCGAACCAGGGGTCAAAACCCCGTTCGATCCATTCCGCCAGGGGTGAGCGCGGCACCAGAACATCCGGGGTCACCTTGAAGGGCAAACCCGCAAACCACGCCTCCCCAATCAGATACGCCGCGGGAATACGCTCAATTACCCGCCGTTTCAGCAACCCGGCGATGCGTAGACGCTCAGACCGCGTCAATTTCGCAGCGAACATCTCACTGGCCAATCCCGGTTGCAGGTGCAACGCATAAAGCACCAGGGTCAGGGCTTCATCAGTAGCGTTGTCGGTACCGTGGCCGAAGTGCAGGTGATGTGCATTAAACAAACTTGCACCGCGACGGATAAAATCCACCACCGTGTCCAACTCGTCCACGGCCTCATCAAGCGCCATATCCAAAGAGGTGCCCGTAGTCATTGAATCAGTGCGCTGCCCGAGCGTGGTAACCCGGAAGCGTGGTCAGATCGATCTCGTCAATCTGCTCCGGATCCAAATAGGTTTGAGCATATTTCAGATACACTTGCTGCTCGATAAACACATGGAAAAGATCCGGATCGACTTTATTCCCCTCACACATACGGCCCAGGATACTCAGGGCCTGTGACAGTTTCATGGGCTTTTTGTAAGGCCGATCCGCTGCCGTCAACGCCTCGAAGACATCGGCGATCCCCATCACCCGTGCCTGCACTGACATCTGCTCCCGGGTCAGCCCCCGGGGATAGCCACTGCCATCCATGCATTCGTGGTGACCACCGGCAAATTCCGGCACCCGAGTCAGGTGTTTCGGGTACGGCAGCGATTCCAGCATGGCGATGGTTGAGACAATATGATGGTTGATGATTCTGCGCTCATCCGGCGTCAAGGTCCCGCGCTCGATGGTCAGGTTCAGCACTTCCTCATCGCTTAACAACGCCACGTCCTCCCCCGCCTCGTTGCGCCAACGATAAGCCGCAATCTGCCGAACCCGGTCCTGATCGGCCGCGCTCATGATCTCACCACCAATATTGCACCGAGCCAGAAATTCGCAGTCATCAGCAAGCTGAGCTGACTGTTCCTGATACTGTTGCGCCATTTCGGCAGTGGTCAGTTTTCCCTGCAGGCATTCCTCCTGGAGTTTGATTTTCAGATCGCGCCTGAGAACTTCGAAGCGGACATTGACCAGGCCAATCCGGTCGTAAATGGTTTCCAGCTTGACGGCTTTGTCCATGACATGCCCGGGCGTGGTCACCTTGCCACAATCATGCAACCACCCGGCGATGCGCAACTCATAGCGATCTTCTTCGCTCATGGTGAATTCTTTCAGTGCGCCGCGATTCTCAGCGGCCGCAGCATCGGCCAGCAACATGGTCAATTCCGGCACCCGCCGGCAATGTCCACCGGTATAGGGCGATTTGTCATCCACCGCCCCGGCCATCAGTTCGATAAAGGATTCGAACAGGCGGGCCTGATCCGCAATGAGGCGCATCTTGGTGATAGCAATCGCCGCCAACGATGCCAAGGATTCGACAATCTGTTGATCAGCTTGATCAAATGCCCGCATCTCACCGTTGTCGGCTTTTTTATTGATCAGTTGCAGCACACCAATGACATCATCCTGATGGCTGTACATGGGTACGGTCAGGAATGATTGGGAACGGTAACCGGTGCGTTCATCAAAATCCCGGGTCCCGGAAAAATCGAAGCCCACTTCGTTGTAGGCATCGGGAATATTGACGGTTTCGCCGCTGACTGCTGCCCAGGCCGCCACCATTGTCCTGTTCGGTTCTCCGTCACTGCTGAACAGAGGTACATTCGGCATGCCAATGGAATTTGCACTGGTGCCACCCTGATGGATCTTCAGGGTGTCATTCATCATGATTTCAAATACCAACTGATCCTGATCGTTACGGCTGTAGAGCGTGCCACCATCGGCACCGGTCAAATCCCGAGCGTTGTTCAGGATCAACTGCATCAGGCGGGCATGATCCTTTTCCGTGGACAGCGCAATGGCCACCTCTGTCAGCTTGCGCAGAGAGTTCAGTTCCAACGTGCGTGTTGTATCCGGGCGCGTCATGGCAAAGGCAAGGGTCCCGTGTGCCGATTTGCTACAAAGATTCAATTCAGTGTAGCAAGGGCCGATCCCCTTGCCCAGTGCCAGCCCAGTACTCAGGCAGAAGGCGCTTTGGCCACCTCCAGGTACATTTCATTCATACGCCGCACGAACCCAGCCGGATCCTCCAGGCGGCCACCCTCGCTGAGCAGGGCCTGATCAAACAGCAATGCCGCCCAGTCATTAACCCGGCTGTCATCGGTTTCTTTTTCAAAGTGCTGCAAAATCATGTGATCCGCATTCACTTCCATTATTGGTTTTTGCCCGGGTATATTCTGGCCGGTGGATTTGAGCAGGCGTTCCAGATGCCCGCTCATGTCGTGTTCACCCGCCACCAGGCAGGCCGGCGAGGTGGTCAATCGTTTGCTGACACGCACTTCCTTGACGCGATCGGACAGCGCTGCCTGGAGTTTTTTAACCAGTTCTGAATGTTCCTCGGACTCGTCATCCTTGGCATCATCGCTGTCCTTGGCATCTGCATCTTCGTCTTTTGCCTTATCCAGATCCAACTCACCGCGGGCCACGGACTGAAAGGGCTTGCCGTCGTATTGCGCCAGACCCTGAACCACCCACTCATCAATTTCATCGGTCATCAGCAGAACTTCGATGCCCTTTTCATTGAAGATTTCCAGATGTGGGCTATGCCGTGCAGTGGCATAACGATCTGCCGTAATGTAATAGATTTTTTCCTGATCCTCGGGCATGGCATCCACGTAATCACGCAGGGAAACAAGCGGTTCCTCATTATCATCACGGGTACTGGCATAGCGCAGCAAATCCGCAATGGTGTCACGGTTCTTCTGATCTTCAACTACACCCTCTTTCAGCACCTTACCGAACTGTTTCCAGAATTCTGCAAACTTCTCCGTATCGTCTTTGGCATAGCCGCTGATCATGTCAAGGATCTTTTTAACACAACCGGAGCGAATGGAATCGATCTGCTTACTTTGCTGGAGAATTTCCCGGGACACGTTCAAGGGCAAATCCGCCGAATCAATCACTCCACGCACGAAGCGCAAGTATGACGGCATTAATTTCTCGGCATCATCCATGATGAAAATCCGCTTCACATACAGATTGACGCCATGCTTGGCCTGCCTGTCCCACATATCAAAGGGCGCGTGCTGGGGAATATACAGCAGGGAGGTGTATTCGAGCTTGCCTTCCACATGGCTGTGCACCCAACCCAGAGGATCTTCAAAATCATGGGAGACGTGCTTGTAAAACGCCTTGTACTCATCATCGCTGATGGCATTTTTCGCCAGGGTCCACAGCGTAGTTGCCTGGTTGACGGTCTCCTGGATGGGATCATCGCCCTGGCCGAGCATACGCACCGGAAATGACAAATGATCGGAATACTTCTTGATGATCCCGCGCAGGCGGTAGCCATCAAGAAATTCATCCATATCCTCTTTGATGTGCAAAATCACCTGAGTGCCGTGTTTTTCCACCGTGCGTGCCTCAACGGTGAAATCACCCTGCCCCTCAGATTCCCAACACACGCCACCTTCAGGGATCTGACCCGCGGCACGACTGATGACCGTGACCCGGTCAGCAACGATGAAGCAGGAATAGAAACCGACGCCGAATTGGCCGATCAGGCGGGCATCATTGGCGGCGTCACCGCTCAGGGATTCGAAAAACTGCTGAGTGCCTGATTTGGCAATCGTGCCCAGATTCTGAATCACGTCCTGCTCACTCATCCCCACGCCGTTGTCCTTGACGCTGATGGTGCGCTGCTCCTTGTCAAAACTCACCTCGATCGCCAATTCACTCTCGCCTTCGTACAAAGCCTCATTGGACAGGGCCTCAAAGCGCAACTTGTCACAGGCATCGGAGGCGTTGGACACCAGTTCGCGGAGGAAAATCTCTTTGTTGCTGTATAGGGAATGGATCATCAGATCCAGTAATTGGCGGACTTCGGTCTGAAAACCGTGGGTTTGTTTCTCTGACATGATGGGTATTGCTCCGGGCAAGAATTAGGTTAACTTCCCCAATGTGGGGACACTGGAAGAAAAACCCAAGAAAAACGCATACCATTTGCCTATGAGTCGCCCAGCCACCGTTCCTTCCCACACGCCTGTCATGCAACAGTACCTGGCCATCAAGGCCCAGCATCCCGACATCTTGCTGTTTTATCGCATGGGGGACTTCTATGAACTGTTTTATGATGATGCCCGGCGGGCCGCGGAATTGCTGGAAATCACCCTCACAGCCCGGGGCCGATCGGCTGGCGAGCCCATTCCCATGGCCGGGGTCCCCTATCACGCCGTGGACGGCTATCTCGCCCGGCTGTTACAACGCGGGGAATCTGTCGCCCTGTGTGAGCAAATCGGTGATCCAGCCACCAGTCGTGGGCCGGTGGAACGTAAAGTCACACGGATCCTGACGCCGGGAACCCTGACTGATGAGGCCCTGCTGAGCGGCGCGAACGAAAACCTACTGTGTGCCATCCATCGCCAGGGTGAGCAGGCCGGAGTCGCAGGACTGGAGTTGGCCAGTGGCCGTTTTTTCTGCTTTCAATGTGAAGGCGATGAAGCCCTGTGTGGTGAACTGGAGCGTCTGCAGCCGGCGGAACTTTTACTCGCAGAACAAATCCCTTTGCCTGGCGGGAATCCGGGGCACGTGGCCCTGCGCCGGGTTGCACCCTGGCACTTTGATCTCAACGCCTGCAGGCGGTTGCTCTGCGAACACTTTGGCAGCCATGATTTATCCAGCTTTGGCATCGAAGAACTCCCCCTGGCCATCAGCGCGGCCGGCTGCCTGTTGTACTACGCTCGCGACACCCAACGCACAGCGTTACCGCATATTCATGCGTTACATCACGAGGTGAGTTCCAGCGCGCTCATCCTCGATGCGGTAACCCGACGCAATCTTGAAATCAGCACCTCCCTGGCGGGGCGCCCGCAGCAGACGCTGGCCGCGATGATGGATCACACCGCTACGCCAATGGGCGGCCGCTTGTTGCGCCGTTGGCTGCAACGCCCGCAACGCAGCCGTCAAACGATTGAATCACGCCAACACTGTGTCGCGGAGTTACACGATGTTGATTCGAACCAGCTACGGGCTGTGTTGCGGCGCTGTGGTGATTTGGAGCGGATCCTCTCACGTTTGGCCCTGGGCAGTGCCCGGCCACGCGATCTCGCCCAACTGCGCACAGCACTTGCCACCGTACCCCAATTGCATGTGCTGCTCAGCCCGTTGCAGGCAATCCGCTTACGGGCATTACTGGAGCAATGCCCGCCACAGCCGCAACTGCATGCGTTGTTGACAAAAGCCCTGATTGAAAACCCGCCCATGCTCATTCGTGATGGCGGTGTTATCGCTTCGGGCTATAGCGAACAACTTGATGAATTAAGGGGTCTGAGTGAACAAAGTGAACACTATCTTGCCGCCCTGGAACAGCGTGAACGCGAGCGCACCGGACTCGGCAATCTGCGCCTGGGCTATAACCGGGTTCACGGTTATTACATCGAAATCAGCCGCAGCCAGTCTGATCGTGCCCCGCCGGACTACATCCGCCGTCAGACCCTGAAGGCGGCCGAGCGTTTTATTACTCCGGAGCTGAAAACCTTCGAAGACAAGATATTAAGCGCCCGGGAGCGTTCCCTGAGCCTCGAACGGCGCCTCTACGAAGAGCTTGTGACCCGCCTTTGTGAAGAACTGAGTGTATTACAGTCCATTGCCGCCGCTATCGCGGAAATCGATGTGCTGGCCAATTTTGCCGAACGCGCCGTCAGCCTGGATCTCTGCCCGCCTGTGCTGACCGAAACTCCGGGGATTCACATCACCGCAGGGCGCCATCTGGTGGTCGAGCAAGCACTGGATCATGCCTTTATCGCCAATGATGTGTGTCTCGATGATCCGGCTCGGTTGCAGATCATTACCGGCCCGAACATGGGCGGTAAATCGACACTGATGCGCCAGACCGCCCTGATTGTTTTGCTGGCCTACACCGGCAGTTATATCCCGGCACAAAGCGCACGCATTGGCCCGGTGGACCGGATTTTCACCCGTATCGGTGCTGGCGATGATCTCGCCGGCGGGCGCTCCACGTTTATGGTGGAAATGACCGAAACAGCAACGATTTTGCGTAACGCCACGGCCGACAGCTTGGTGCTGCTGGATGAAATTGGCAGGGGCACCGGAACCTACGATGGCCTGTCCCTGGCCTGGGCGGCGGCGGTGGAACTGGCGACCCACTGCCATGCCTACACCTTGTTCGCCACCCATTATTTTGAATTGACCGGCCTACCGACACACTATGTGGAGATCGCCAATATGCACATGGCCGTCCATGAGCACCACTCTCAGGTAGCATTTCTATACCAATTGCGCCCGGGCCCGGCCAACCGCAGTTACGGCCTGCAGGTTGCGGCTCTGGCAGGAGTACCCGAACCGGTGTTGATCCGGGCGCGGGAGATTCTCGCGCAACTGGAACAACAATCACGGGATCCGGAACCGCAAGCTGCTGATCTGCAAACCAGTTTGTTCGACTCAAAACCGCAAGACTCCGCTCTGGTGGCGCACATCAACGCCATTGACCCGGACACACTGACCCCGCGACAGGCATTGGAGGCTTGGTATGAATTGCGAAAGTTTGTACAGGAAGCTGACAGCAAACCCTAGAATACAAACAAAAACGGGCACTTTAAGTGCCCGTTTTGTGGTCCTGTCTCGCTTTAAGCGGCGAGATTATTGCGCCTTGGCATCCTGCGTTTCATCCAAATCACCAAACACCGGGATGAACCTGGAAACAATATAATAAAAAACAAAGGGGGCAATCATTATCGCACTCACTGCCAGAATCCCTTCGCGACCCAGCCATTCCCATTCAAAATTCACAAATCCTCGTTCTGATTTTGAGATTAACTGACCACCGATAACCACGTTAAAGCGCATGAAAAGTACTTGTGTCAGCAACATAAAACTGCCCAGGTTCGACAGATATAACAGTGCTTTTCCGCTCAGCTTCGACAGCACTACGTAACCGAGCAAAAATAACGGGATCACCGACAGGATCAGAACCTGGCCAATGAGGAAGGTATCCAACAGTGGACCTCTGATCAGCGGTCCAACCTGGGACCAATGCCAACCGTGTTCATAGATGACCGTTGCCAATTCGAGCATTTCCAGGGTAAATGCCAATATGAAGATTCCCCACAGATAACCCATAAGCTTTTTGATCATCGGATAATCATAGGTGCCGCCACTTTTCCATGTCACTACCGAGTACATCACCATCAACATGGCAATACCGCTGACCATAGCGGATACAAGGAAAACAATCGGTTGTAAGGGTGTTGCCCACCAGGCGATAGCTTTGACAGAGCCAAAAATAAATCCGACATAACCGTGGAGCAAAAACGCCCAGGGAATACCGATCCCCGCCAAAATCAGGGCGAGTTTTTTATCCACTTTTTCCGAGTCTGGATGGTAGGTCGTAATTCCCAAGCTGAGCAGGGTCCAAAGCCGCTGCATAAAGCCACTGGCTTCGTTGGCCATACGGATAAAGTACTTCCTGTAGATCAGCCAGATTTCGATCGTCAGCATGACCATGTAGCCACCCCAGACATAGCCGAAAATACTCATAGCCGAAGTCAAATGGGGCGTCACAAAGATCTCATAGGAGCGCAGTGGCTGGCCTAAATGGAGAAGTAGCGGAGTCCCGGCGAAAAGCCCAAAGCTGAAGGCTGCGACCAAAGCAAACCGGCTAATTGGTTTAAAAATCTCGACCTTGAACACATGATGCAGTGCGGACACCACAAATGCGCCCGCCAACAGACCCGTAACGTACGGATAAACGACAATGGTCAACGACCAAAAAACATGGAGATTATTGGGGAATGCGTAATTCACCAATGCATTGCCTGGCAAGTCCATCACACCACCTCCCGTGGCAGTCCAACATAAAAGCACGTGGGGTCAGTATGCATTGCAGGCTTTAAAACCATCCACGTATCGCTCTTGAAAATTTTCGTCACTTCACTTTCCGGATCATTCAGGTCACCAAACAATCGTGCCTTGTTCGGGCATACAGTGACACAAGCTGGCAATTTGCCCTGCTGTACCCGGTGATAACACCAGTCACACTTGTCCGCTTTCCTGATTTCCGGGTTAATGAATCGTGCCGCATAAGGACAGGCCTGCACGCAATAGGCACAACCGATGCAGTGATCGTGATCGACGAGCACAAAGCCCTCCGGCGATTTGAAGGTTGCCCCCACCGGGCAGACCTGCACACAGGGTGGGTCATAACAGTGATTGCACATTTTGGGGATGAAGTGCGCCCACTTGACATCTTTACGGATTGATTCGTTAACCTCTTCGAATCCTTTCAATGCCCCTTCAGGCGAATCCACATAAACGCTGCCATCATTTTTGACGATATAGCGCTCAACCCAGGTTCTGAAATAGCCTGTCGGCACACTGTTTTCACGTTTGCAGGCACGCACGCAATTACCACAACCGATACAATTATTGACGTTAATCACATAGGCATAGTTATGTTTAACATCGTTGGTGTATTTACGCGTG
This sequence comes from uncultured Ectothiorhodospiraceae bacterium, assembly GCA_964488985.1. Lineage (GTDB taxonomy): Bacteria > Pseudomonadota > Gammaproteobacteria > HK1 > HK1 > CAZAWX01. The sequence goes on along the minus strand of CAZAWX010000045.1, from coordinate 5,721 downwards.
CTGGCCTGGCCGATAGTGGCTGCACCGGGGCCAAAGGCCATCAACACGGTTGCTGTGGTCGCCCCTGATAATACATTTTTGAGGAACTCACGCCGGGTATCATCGGCGGGTTCGGTTACTTTTATATCCATTGTCTCAATATCCTTTTTACCATTGAGAATGCTTTGCAATTTTTCAACTAAGGCGTTGGATCATGCGCTTCGTGACACGTCAGGCAGGGCGTGCCCTTTTTGCGTGTGCGATGCTTTTGATTCGTCTCAGTTGTGTATTGCGGAAAGCCTTGCGGTCGGTTGATCAACGGCCGGTGGCAATTCAGACAGGTCCAGGTGGTTTTATCGACCTTGGCCTGCGCAAACTTTTTACCGTCTTTCACATGGTCCACACGAGGCCCATGGCAGACTTCACAGGACAGTTGACGGTGTTTTTTCTTCCTCACGGCCTTGACCACTTTTTTATGACAGGACGTGCAGGAAGCATTGCGCTTGCGTTTGTTTACACTCTCAATCCCACCGAATGACATGGGTTTTTTCTTCATGTCCTCCAGGGAATCCAACCGGTACCAGTGCGACAGGTCATAATTCCAGCTGGCTGGCGCGACAATTTGTCGAACAACCAGAAAAAGAACCAGTGCCGCCGCAAGTATCAGCAACAATCGGTAAATATGTGACATTCGTGTTGGATTTTGCATTTCACTCTGTCCAAAAAATATTCATGCGAGTCCCCGCCCTTTGTCCGGCATTTTTCAATGCCGGACAAAGGTGGGTTCAACCCTGTTTTTTTGTCTCCTCCAGAGAATTCTAGAGAAGCTGGTGCTGAATGTACTTACGTAGATGTACTTACGTACATTGAATCATCTGACTTATTTCTTCTTGGGTAAGGTCTGGACGTAGGCCAGAATGTCAACCACAACCTGCCGGTCCAGCGCACGCAGGGCAGGCATCGGCGCACCAGGTTGGCCGTTGAGGATTTTGTGCATGGCTTCCTGAGGGTTACCTGCAACTTTACCTAGCGTTTCGTGCATATCCTTGGGATAAGTCCCATCTTTACGGTGGCAGCCAGCGCATATGGTATTAAAATACACTTCACCCCGGCCCAGATCAGCGTTGATCGGCTTCTTGGTGCTGTAGTCGATGAGTTTGCGCATGTCGACCTGGCCTTTGGTTACAAACATCGCCAGATCCTGCAGATCTTCAGCTTCCAGTTTGTCGCCATAACCATGCTGTTTGCTTTTCAATACCGCGACAACCTTGGCTGGATCGGCGCCAATCATGCCATTGATGCCTTTGATCCCCGTAGAGTGTTTACCGGAGGCATAACCGCCATCCTTGCCCATGCCATCCCAGCCGTGGCATTCCTTGCAACGCCAGTTCGCACCGGGTTTTTTGGCATACTTTTTGTTGACCGGATACAAAGGATGGGATGCCATCGGTGCATCATCGTCAGTCACTTTGTACCATTTGTCATACAAGTGAGCACCACGAACGATTGAGGACTGGATCTCTTCAGCCTGTACCGCAGTGGTTAACATCAATGATGAAGTGGCCAGAATCGCCGCCCCGGCGACGGTACCTAAAATTTTTGTTGTGGCTATAGAGAATCTGCCAGTTTTACAATTAAACAACATTTTTTTTCTCCGTTTGACTACGTTTTAACGCTGCAGCGCCCAAGGACGAACCCCGACCACTGCCACCGATTTCTAATGTGGAGAAGTATTAACCTCTCAAGAATATCGACATTGATGTGGATCAATTGTTATTCGAAAAATGGCCCCTATACGGTAAAACACATACAGTTCAATTGACTCGGGAACGATGTTCATATATCAGTAGTTCAGGTGTCAGTGGTCCGGTCAAAAAGGCTACGTCTCCATATTCTGTTCGCAGATCAGGCATTTCGATCTTTGATGGCTGGGACAAGGTATTCAGACGGTTGTAACGAACTGGCCTGCTGGCGCCGAATTTTGTGGTTAATAAATACGTTAATAAATACCTAGAAAATCACTGCAATTGGAGGAGACAAACGATGATTGAGAAACGTACGGACACTGATAAGCTGCACCGACGCACCTTTTTGCTAGCGGTATCGATACTGTTGGCAGGCATGGTCGTTTCCCTGGCAAGTCCCTGGGCACAGGCAGACACCAAATCGAAGAAAGCGCAGAAAAGTGCGGTGGAAGACGTCGTGGAACGTGCTATCCGAGGTTCCAGCCACGAGGAGGCGGTGCGTAAACTGGTCGTAGAGCGTGATATCGCCATTCCTTATGAATATGTTCAAACTTTGTTCCGCCTGCCGAATGCGTTTGGTGAAGGCGCGGCCTGCGTCATTTGCCACGGTTCCAACGATCCAAAAAAGAGTTACCGGGGTTTGGATTTGACCACTTGCCAGGGCATTCTCAAAGGCGCAACCGAAGCCCCGGCCCGCAAGGTGATTGTTGCTGGTAAACCGCACAAAGGCATCCTCAGGCGCCATTTACGTAACAATCGCATGCCGCTTGGCGTTGCCTTCGATTATCCCGTGGATACTGATGCGATTCTCAGCATCAAAAAATGGATCAATGACGGCGCGAAAAATGATAGCTTTTTTAAGACCAAAGTTATGCCATTGATGAGTTTGCGGGGTGCGTTCGGATCATTGGCCGCCTGTACAGACTGCCACATGTCCAACCAGGAACCCCCCAGCTTTCACGAACTGGACCTTTCCTCTTATGAAGGCATCATGCTGGGCGCTGATGCACTCGCCAAAGCAAAGCAAGGCAAACCACCGTCAAAGATCGTAAAACCTGGAAATGCGGCTGGCAGCAAACTCTATCAACGCATTGTTGAGAACCGCATGCCAGCGGGGATCAGTCCGGCAGAAGGCCGCGATCACCCGAACACCCAATTGCTGTTGCGATGGGTGGAACAAGGAGCGAAGTGCGGCTAGTGAAAAACGGGCCATCAGCAACGGATGGCCCAGTTTTCTCGCGCAGGGTTTTATTGGTGAGGGCGGCAGCTTGCGCCGCCGCGTTCACTGTTGCCAATATTGCCCTCGCCAAGAGTGGCTTGATCACACTGCACCGCTGGCAAACAGGTAACCGCAAGCTTTATCCTTTCCTGCTCGCCGGACAGTCGCTGTATCTCAGTGGTGAGTCGACCCTTGAGTCCTGGGATATCACCAACGGCAGGTTAAACTGGCACACACGTCTCAGGGCACCGACAGCCTTCCGTCCACGACTCGATAGTCACGTTCTGCTTGCCGCAGGACGCACCCATCTTGCACTGTTCCGTTCCAGTGACGGCCAGTTGCTGTGGGAATATTCATCCGCCAAAGAACTTGGCGTGCCCTTACTGCACCAGGGCCGGCTTTATATTGGCGAAGCCCATAAACTGCACGCGTTTGAACTCTCCTCGGGCAAACGGATCTGGTCGTTTTCGACGGAAACCAATACCCGTATCGCCTACGCCCCTGTTATTTTCAAGGAGACACTTATCCTCGGTCCGGGCGATGGCAAGCTGTACGCGCTGCAGATCAGCGATGGGCACCTGGTCTGGAAATGGGATAGAACCCGGCAATGGCAATACCTGCGGCAACTGCAATTGAGCCAGGATATATTGATTGCTGGTGGCTACCACGATGAAATTTACGGCATGCGTGCTCAGAATGGGGAAATTCTCTGGCGCTTCGAAGCTGGTAATTTCCTGAATTCCCAGGTCGTTACAGAAAATCTTGTCATCTTCTGGTCGCCTACGGGCTGGATCTATGCATTGGCTGCAGACAGCGGCAGTATCCGTTGGCGCTACCAAACCACGACCTATAAGCAAAGTTCTGCAGCAAGCAACTGGGCGCCAATTGCCGCAGAATTACAAATCCGCGATGGGTTGCTGTATGCGTTGGACGTTAGAAATATTCTGCACATACTGGAGATTCAGCAAGGCAGGCAGATCGCTCAATATGAATTGCCTGCCAAGGTCCGCAGCTTCATCGCTCCCGATCCTCTTGGGCAGGATCTTTTTTTTGGCACCGAAACTGGCGAAATTTTGCATCTTCGAGCCGAGAACCTCTCGCCATAAAACGGGCAAACCCAGGTCAATTCAATGGCACTTTTGATGGTCGGTCAGTGCAGAAACGTGTATCTTTCGCCCACGTAGTTCGGGATCGAATTTCCATACTATTTTTATGGTTAATTTGCGCCCCCCGGCCGTCGGCCCCGAATCCAGATAAAACGGAATTGTTAAGGGAGGACGCATGCCAGACAGTGAACCCGTCAGTCAATTTACAATACGGGAAGATATACGCGAGCACCAGTTCAAGCATGTCTGGACGAAAGAACTGAATACCGCCTTTACGGATATAGCCAAATACTACGACCGAGCCAACCACATCGCCAGTCTGGGCATGTGGAACCGGTTCAGGCGTGAATTTTTAGCCACCATCCAGACTGCGTCTGGCCAGAACGCGCTGGATGTCTGCGCAGGCACAAATGCCATCGGCTTGGCCCTGCTCGACAAGCAACCTGATCTGAAAGTGACGGCCATTGATCGCAGTGAGGCCATGCAGGCGGTCGGCCAGGTTTCCGCGCGCAAACAGGGTAAACAGATCGAGAGCATCATCGATGATGTACACATACTGCCGTTTCCTGACCACCATTTCGATATCGTGACCTTGCAATTTGCCTCACGGCACCTGCGTGTCATGGATGTTGCGGCCGAGGTGCTACGGGTTCTCAAGCCCGGTGGATTTTTCTACCATTGCGATATGTTGCGGCCCGGCAATAAAACCGTTGAGGTTTTGTACTACGGCTATTTGAAAATGTGCCTGACCTCCACCGCGCTTATTTTTCACAGCAACAGTGCCGCCATGAATTGCCGCGCTTATTTTGTCAACGCCCTGCGAATGTTCTATTCGGCGGATGAGTTTTCCGAATTGCTGGAACAACTGGGCTATCAGAATGTTGCGCAGAAAACCTTACTGGCGGGCATGATCGGCTTTCATAAGGCAATGAAGCCCCACGCACCTTCACTGACTTAACCACAGACCCTGGCAGTGGAACGCTTAAACGTACTGTACGCCATGGACGCGTTCATGATGCGCACCTTCAGTGAACGCACCTCGAAGGCCTTGCAGGCGCATACCCTGTTTCGGATTATGCTGCCGCCGTTTCAGTCCTTCCTGGATGTCAATGTCAGGAAAGAAATCGAGAAAGATCGGTTTGTGATTACAACCGCTTATGACGCATTGTCTGCGGGCACTGCCGCGGATGAAATCCCGATCCCTCCATTGCTGTATGCCGCCAGAGAGATTGACCGTAAATTTCTTCAGCAAGCCGCCACACTGCCGGTAACGATCGATATTCGTTACGAGGAAATCGAGCAGATCCGCCAGCAACGCATGGAACGCCTGCTCCACGCAGTGTACCGGATATTCAATGCGTGGAACGCGACGCCCCGTATCCGGGTCGCTGTTGCAAACTGCTATACGCGAGATCAGTTTCTTCACTGCCTGGGTGAAATTTTGCACCTGTATAATCAGGAGACGAGAATTCTGAGCCATTCCGTACATTTGCCGCGTATGGTTGGAATGGCCAGGGATAAAATCTCAGATACCGTTTACTCGGTAATGGAAACTACCGCCCAACGGCTTGCCCGGGAACTGGCTCAAACCGTCTATCGATACAACGGCTGATACTGGCTAAATAGTGTCCGTCCAGAAACGCATGTTTTCTCAGGACGCCGTCATTCCCGC
>CAZAWX010000044.1:6357-19487 GCA_964488985.1 uncultured Ectothiorhodospiraceae bacterium | reverse complement strand
GCCTGCCCAAGGGATTCAGTTACGCCGCTTAGTGGGATTCATAGGTTGGAGCTTAGTCCAGGTCCATAAATCGGGCAAATTCCGCCACGGGGACCCGCTCGGTCGACAATGTATTTTCAGGCAGACTGTTATCGGCGTAGCCAAGAGCCATCCCGCAAACCACAACTTCAGACACTGGTAAATCCAACTGCTGGCGGATAATGGTGTGGTACTGGGCAAAGGCGGCCTGAGGACAGGTATCGAGCCCCCTGCCTCTGGCTGCAATCATGATGTTTTGTAAAAACATACCGTAGTCGAGCCAACTGCCTTGCTCAAGCACCCGATCAATGGTGAAAATCATTCCTACCGGGGCATCGAAAAACTGGTAATTACGCGCATGCTGGTCCTGCATTTTATCACTGTCGCCACGCTCGATTCCCAGTAGACCGTACAGGTCCCAGCCAATTTTTCGCCGTCTGCTTTTGTACGGTTCAGGAAACTCAGACGGGTAATAACGATATTCATTTTGATGCTCGCCTGATTGCGCGTAGTGCGCCCGGACAATCGCCTCGCTCAGCGCCTGCTTACGGGCGCCACCGAGCACATATACTTTCCAGGGCTGCATATTCGTCCCGCTTGGGGCTGCGCTCGCCACCTCGAGTATTGTTTCCACAGTCGATCTCGGCACCGGTGCGCTGAGGAAACCACGCACAGATCGGCGACTGGTAATCACCGTATCGACAACTGACTCGGTATGGGTCATATCAATAGTCCTGTTCCGTTGAATCGATATCCTCTGTCTAACATCGAGCCAGGCCTCACTTACCCTTCTGTGGGACTGAGATGGGATATCTGTTGGCGAATAAAATCACCCAATGCATCCTCGCCCGTATTGTTTGCCAGCAAACCTATCAATAACCAGCCCAGCAACGTCGCCACAACAACTGCCCGCACCAATGCACCGGCCAATGGCCGATCAAGCAGGACGCGCAACCTAACGCGGTTTTTCTGAAAGTTGATAATAGCCAAATCCAGCCACCGTAACGGTGCCAGATACATACGCCGGACCCAATCTGGATACATGGCCATCAACTATCCGTTCCATTAGCTAAAATTGTCATTACTCCCGGTGATTGCCTTGTTCGCAGGTTGCATGCAGATTTAGCCGTCACCTTCCTCCGCCCCAGACGGGTCCTAACGCTATGCTTTAGCCGACAGTCACGCTAGAATCGGGCTCAATAATACTGGCAATTTACTTGTTTTTTCTCGATTTGTTTAGCACTGACAGAATTTTTATTGCCACACGAATATACCTACAAGCCGATCTTGAAACAAAAAGAGCCAGGTGCCATATGGGTCCGATGCCAATGAATGCTGAGCCGCCTGCATGACGCCCGAATTTGAAAAGTTTACCAACGAGCAGGGCCTGATCGCCTGTCATGAATGCGATGCGCTGCACCGCCTGCAACCATTGCAGCGGGGAGAACGCGCTCATTGCCTACGTTGTAATGCCTTGCTTTACCGGGACACCACAGGACGCCTTGATGAAATCCTGGCTTTTAGCAGCGCCGCATTACTACTTTATCTGTTCGCCAATATTTTCCCCTTCATTGCTCTCAAGCTTGAGGGCCGGGTAGAGGAAAACCTGGTCACTTCCGGTGTGGTTGCACTCTGGCAGGCAGGGCAACCGGAGCTCGCTGTGCTTGTGGCACTGACCAGCGTCATCTTCCCCGCAGCCATGATCCTGGGGCTGTTGTGGTTGTTTATCCCACGACGGTTTGGCAAGCTCGCGCCGGGTGCTGCGCCGGTATACCACGCTCTGAACAGCATTGGCCCCTGGACTCTACTGGGCGTTTTCATGCTTGGCGTACTGATCGCCATGGTTAAGCTGGCAGATTTGGCGATCGTCATACCTGGGATATCCATGTATGCCTTTGTTGGCCTGATGATATGTAATGCAGCCGCTATGGCCCGTTTAGATCCCGCCTTACTTTGGCCAGCACGTGGTCCGCATTCACACGGGTATCACTTCAGCCAAAACGCTCTGCAACAGGGTCTGCGCAGTTGTCACACCTGTAGTCTGCTCATACCGGCCAGCGGCCAGGGTGAGCAAGCAGATCACTGCCCAAGGTGCAGAAGTGCTCTGCACAGCCCACGTAAACATGACAGCATAGTTCGCACCTGGGCATTGGTCATTGCTGCGGCAATGCTCACCATACCGGCCAATTTTTATCCTGTAATGACGGTAATCCGCTTCGGACAGGGCGAACCCAGTACAATTGCAGGGGGGGTAATTCACTTGATTGAAGGCGGTATGTGGGGTCTTGGGATGATCGTTTTCTTTGCCAGCATTGTAGTGCCTTTTACGAAACTCGGCGTGTTGAGCTTTCTACTCATCAGCGTACAGCGCAACTCAACCTGGCGCCCAGCAGATCGCACCCGTATGTACAGGCTCACTGAAGTCGTCGGTGCGTGGTCAATGGTTGATATTTTTCTGGTCGGGATTCTCACCGCTTTGGTGCAATTACAGGCACTGGCAACAATTGAACCTGGTATCGGTGCCAGTTACTTCGGTGCGGTAGTGGTGTTAACCATGTTCGCCGCACAAAGTTTTGACCCACGCCTTATCTGGGATCATGGAGTTCAGCAATCATGAGTGAGCCAACCCAAGAAGCACAAAGCTCACAGGTTCCTGAACCTCGTATCAAAAAGCGTGGTGGCATTTCCCTGGTATGGATAATCCCTCTGGTTGTGGCCGTCACTGGTGCCTGGCTAATCACCAAGACACTGAATGAAAAAGGCCCGGTGATCACCATCAGTTTCAAAACGGCCGAGGGTATTGAAGCGGGCAAAACCCGTTTGCGTTACAAGAATATCGAGGTTGGCCTGGTGGAAAACGTGCGTTTTAGCGACGATACCCGCTCAGTTTTGTTAAGTGCACAAATGGAGCGCGATGCGACACCTTTTTTACGCCGGGGAACGCGATTTTGGGTTGTCCGCCCACAGTTGTCATTACGTGGGGTATCAGGCTTGGGGACCTTGGTGTCTGGTGCCTATATCGATATAGAACCTGGTGCTGGAGCAGCGCAAACACACTTTCAGGGGCTCGATGGGCCACCCACCGTGCGCACCAATGACCCTGGCCTGCGGGTCACATTAATCACTGATCGGCTCGGCTCAATCGATACCAGCTCACCTATTTCCTATCGCGGAATCAACGTCGGTGAAGTTCTCGGACATGAACTGGCATCGGATCAGCGCAGTGTACTGCTGTACGCCTTCATCAAGACACCGTTCGATAAACTTATTCGCGGCAATACCCGATTTTGGAATGTCAGCGGAGTAGATGTCACGCTGGATTCCAAAGGGCTGGCTGTGCATACAGAATCCATGCTCTCAGTCCTGTTTGGCGGCATCGCCTTCGAGACACCTGCCGATGCCGAACCCTTACAGGGCAATCTTGATGATTTGATCTTTACGTTGTACAAATCACGGGAAACCATAAAAGAAAAAGCCTATATCAAGCGGTTACGCTTGGTGATGTTTTTTGACGGATCAGTGCGCGGTCTGAATATTGGAGCGCCCGTAGAGTTCAAAGGCATCAAGGTTGGCAAAGTCGTCGACATTCGCCTTGAGTTCGACCGTTCGGACACCTCTTTTCGCATTCCTGTACTTGTTGAAATAGAACCAGAGCGCATCATTGCACGTGGTGAGTCAAAGCAGACTAAGCCCCTGGAAATGCTCAACACTCTGGTCACAAGAGGACTTCGTGCCCGACTCGCGACGGGTAGTTTATTAACGGGGCAATTATTCATCGAACTGGATATGCATCCTGGAACTGAAATTCACCTCGCCAATGCAGGCGGCCCATACCCTGAACTCCCCACACTCCCCGCCAGTCTGGCCGAACTCACTGCCTCGGTAAAAAGTGTGCTGCAAAAAGTAAATGGAATTAATTTTAAAAAAATCAACAATGAACTGGTCGGTACTCTTGAAGGCACAAATCGACTGTTCAATGCCCCCGAGTTTAAAGTCGCATTGGGGCAACTGGAGTCGACTCTGGGCAACTTTAACGGACTGGTAAATAAAGTGACGGCACGAGTCGATCCGCTTGCCGAAAATATTGAACAGACTGTCATCACCGGACGCAGTGCCCTGGCACAATTAAAACACACACTGAAACTGGTAGATCCGCTATTGAAAAGCGATGCACCATTACAGGCAGGGTATATCCAATTGGCTGACGACTTATCTGAAACTGCCCGTTCCATCAAAAGCTTCGTGGATCTGCTCTCACGCAATCCGGAAGCCTTTATTTTTGGCCGTAAATCCCGCTAAGGATACACCATGCATCTGTCAACTCGGCTTTGTTCTCCATTGCGTACTATTATTTTGTTAGTGAGTGTAGCCATCGGCCTGAGTGGCTGTGCAACATCGAGCAAGGACACTGAGACTCGCTTTTACCTGCTCAGCACATTGCCCCCGGCAACTGCGCCAGTACTCGACAAGCCCACTACCCGCCCATTGTCTGTGGCATTGATGCCGGTACAACTCCCGCAATATCTCCAACGCCCGCAAATCGTCAGCCGAATTGCCGTGAATCAACTTGCACTGGCTGAGTTTGACAATTGGGGAGGAAACCTGGGAAAGAACATCTCCCGAGTCATGGCTGCAAATTTGTCACACTTGCTAAACACACCGGAAGTTCTTGTCACCGGACTACGCCAAGCGGCACAGTTTGATGCCAGGATTGAAATCCAGATCCTCAAATTTGAACGCGGCCCGGACAATCGGGCAACACTCAAAGCCCAGTGGCGAATTTTCGGCCCTGGCACTGAGGCAAGTCCCAGGCCCACCAGGATCAGCAGTTTCAGCAGTGATCCCATCCCAGTCCCAGTAACTGCCAGCGTACTCAGCCGACGTGCGGATGTAGCCGCCATGAGCCGTTTGCTTGGTGATTTAAGCACAACCATTGCCCAGGCAATTGCCGCTAATGCCGGATCCTGAACACATACGGCAGCGACGTCACCCCATGGTCTGGCCATCAACGTTGGCATTCCGGCTACATTTACTATTCTTTGTTTTTTTTGTTTTTTTCGTTTTTATACCTGTTCAGGCCCAGGAGTTGGATGGCGAACACATCATGACCCAAGCTCAACGCCGCCATCAACAGTTCCCCTATGTCTACGAAAAACAGACCATGATCCTGGTCGATGCAGCAGGGAATCGAAGAGTACGCCAATCGCGTTTGTATACAAGAATGCAAGCTGAGGGCAGTGTTAAATTTCTGCTGATATTTGATCAACCAGAAGAAATTCGTGGCGTTGCACTGCTGGCTAAACGCAGTGCCGAAGGCGCAATTCAAAGTGGAATTTATTTGCCTGCATTCGGACCGGTTTTCAAACGCCCGCGTGGCTCAGGCCTTGATGATCAATTTCTCGGCACTGATTTCAGTATCACTGATTTAACACCAGAGCCAATTGCGGATTATCGCTATGTTCGTCGCCCCGATCGGCAGATTGAAGGGCAGTTGTTTTTCGTGGTTGATGCTTACCCCAAAAGCGTGTCCAGTCAGCCTGAGAGCAGTTTCGGCCTGCGCAAGCATTTGCTACGAAAAGATAATTTCATGATCGTGCAAACCGATATTTACGACGCAAATCTACATCTCTATAAACGCATTGGTTACTACGACCTGCATCGGGTTGACGGTGAAAGTTGGCGTGCCAATATCATTATTGCCGATGACCACCGCGAAAACCATCGCACCATATTAAAAATAGATCGCAGAATTTACTCACAAGACTACGTCCCGGAAAAATTGTTCGAAGAGTCTTACTTGCTTGCCAACCGGCATATCAGGCATCCAGCCTCCGGCAATATTCGTAGCAGAATTTCAATTTTCGAGCGGAAATTGATGGAGCGTAACCGTGACTAAACTTCCATTTATTGAGCGCCTGTTGATCGTTGGAGCAAATCATCGTCTCGTGACTTTCCTGTTCCTGGTGCTGGTAACGACGCTTGTCGCACCAGGGCTGATGCAGTTGCAACTCGACACCCGTCTTGACAGTCTGATATCCGACACTGATCCGGATCGGCAAGCTTACCTGCGTGTGGCTGAAGAGTTCGGTGCCGATAACCGTACGCTGGTTTACATTCGTGATTCTGCATTATGGAGCAAGCCAAAACTGGCTGCTCTGTCGCGTTTACAAAAGCAAATTGAACTGATTCCACAAGTGCAACGCGTCGAAAGCATCCTCAATCTGCGCACGATTCGCGGTAGCGGTTCAACCCTCGACTCACGACCCTTGTTGACGGCCGGAATTCGCGACAAAGCAAGTCTTAAACGCGCCCGTGACGATGCACTCGGCAACCCGCTGATTGTTGGCAATTTCATCTCCAAAGATGGTAATGCCACTGCGCTGATGGTCACTTTACGCCCGCCCAGCGATGCATCTGATTTCGATGGTGAAATTAATGCGGCGCTGAATCGTGCCATTGCGGGAGAAGTACAACAGTTTGATCGAATTTTTCAGATCGGCCCCTCCCGAATCAATACAGAATTGAAATCAGCACTGCTTTCGGATTTGGAATTCCTGGGGCCCTTGTCTGCAGTATTACTGGTGATTACCTTGCTGCTGTTCATGGGCAGTGTATTCGGTGCAATTTTACCACTGGTCAGTGCCGGACTCAGTCTGACCTGGACATTTGGCCTCATGGGCTTGCTCGGGATCCCCATGAACGTCCTCAGTGCCATGTTGCCATCTCTGGTGATCGTCATCGGTTCAACAGAAGACACCCATATGCTCTGTGCCTGGTTTCAGAGCCAACAGGATATAAATTCAGGGGTGCCCCGGCGTCAGTTGACCCGGCTGATGATGCGTAAGATGGGTGTACCGTTATTGCTCACCGTGCTGACAACAGCCTTGGGCTTTGCCGCGAACATCATCAGCGATATCGGTATGATCCGGGACTTTGCTCTGGCATCAACGTTTGCCATTGTCGCCAATGGCATTATTACGGCTCTGTTTGTGCCTTTGGCGCTGAGTATTCTGGGTCCAAGACTTAGTCCCGCACAAGCCAAAAAACGAGGTGCGACCGGGTTCAGTGGCTGGCTGGTACGTTTTCTTGGATTCGGCCGGCGGCGCCTTTCAAGCCCCATTCTGATTTTAACTCTTATTGCCTGTGGATTTTTTATTCAACAGGCATCCAAACTATATGTCACCAACGATCCTTTCTCATATTTTCGCTCTGATCGTGCGTTGATACGAGATGCCAAACGCCTGCAAGAGGATTTAGCCGGAGTTAAGGTCTTCTATGTCGTTCTTGAATCGGATAAGCCGGGAGCCTTCCTGGATCCCGATAACGTCGACAAACTGGTTGCCTTGCAGGATTTTATCCGTAAGCAGAAAGTATTTGACCTCAGTATCTCCGCCGCTGATCACATTTCGCTGGTCAATCGAGAGTTTAACGATGGCAATTCTGAAAGCTTCCGTATTCCTCGCAAACGGGAACTTATTGCGCAATACCTGCTGTTTTTCCACCAACGGGATCTGCAAGGTTATTTAAGCTACGACTTAAAACGGGCCAACATCCTGGTGCGCCATAACATCAGTGACTCCAGAACGTTGAACCCGCATATCCTTGAATTGAAAAAAGTCGCCCGTCGTATCGCCGGTCCGGATATGGATGCCTGGGTGGTGGGTGAAAATTTAATGGTTAATGCGGCAGCAGAGAGCCTGATCGGTGCCCAGGCAAAATCATTGATACTGTTGGTGCTGGTGATCATGCTCATCATGTCTGCGATGTTCACTTCCTTGAAAGGCGGTCTGGTCGCCGTAATTCCAGGCATTATCCCGATAGTTTTCATGTTTGGAGTCATGGGGTTTCTAGGGATCCCATTGAATCCAGGCACTGCCATGGTCGCCGTTATTGCGATTGGCATTGCAATTGACGGAACTATTCATTTATTCAGCCGCTATAACGAACTGAGCCGGCAGAGTGCGGATAATGAGCGGGCGGTCAGCGTCACAGTTGGGGAAGAGGCTGTGCCGGTTATCGCAACCAGCATTGCCCTGGCCGTAGGGTTTGGTGTTTTGTTAAATTCAAATTTCACAATCGTTGCCCAGTTCGGCGCCCTTTCGGCTGCCACTATGTTGTTTTCTATTTTTGCCAACCTGCTCATCACCCCCATCATTCTCTCGCGTATTCGCCTGGTCGGACTCTATGAGATCATTTCAATGAATATGGACCAGGACGTTCTGCAGGACAGTCCTTTGTTTCGTAACATGAGTAACTATCAAATCCGCAAGGCAATATTAATTTCCGAAAAGCAGGAATTCTCCGCCGGTGAACTCCTAATAAAGCAAGGCAATACCGGACGTAGCATGTACTTGTTACTGTCAGGACAGGCGCAGGTTATCCGCCACGATGATGGCCAGGCTCGCCAAATCGCTGAACTTGGTGCCGGTACCGTGCTCGGAGAAGTAGGTTATGTTCGCAAAATAGAACGCACAGCAGATGTTCGTGCCATGTCGCCGGTACAAGCGCTACGTTTTGACTACGAACGCATGCGGCACGATTTACGCCACTTTCCAAGAATCGTTGCCATGCTCAATTTTAATATCAGTCGAATTCTTGGTGAACGACTGGCCGATGCCATGGGTGTGCCAGATGCCAGGGCTGACCAACCAGGCAGTGATGATAGTTCAAAGCAGTGAGGCGACTGGGCGGAAAGTTCACAGATTGGCGCTGGGAAGGGACTGCCATCGGCTTATGCCTGCTTATCCTTTTAACTCTGGCACTAAGCCACGCGACCTGGCGGTACCAGATCGTTGCGGAAAAAGTATTCAATAATCTTGATTTCAGTCAGGGTGGCTCAGGATGGGCCGCCAGTGGCAACCGCATTCAGGTCTATCCAGGGCCCCCTACGATCGTCGCATTAAATGCACAGGGCGCGGGTCAAAACGTGCTCCTCAGTCGGCCATTACCAGCAGCCTCGAAACAATACCCGGCCCTGCGCATACAGGCAGAACTCAGCAGTCAGGGCATCGAGGCCGGTGCGGCCCACTGGCAACGAGGCCGTCTGATCCTGCTGAGTTTGGACGCCTCGGGCAAACGTATATGGTATTGGCCACAACACGTTGCCAGCCTCAAAGGCACACAATCGTGGCGCCGGTACGAGCACGTCATTCCCCTGAACCACAATGCTGTGCAAACTTGGCTCGTCATTTACGTTTCAGCTGCGAGCGGAAAATTATTAATGAAAAACCTTCACGTTCAAGCTGTAGCCGAAACTGTACCTTATCGTCTCAGCTTGAAATTGCTTGGTATCGCCTGGCTTATATTCGGTATTTGGATTGTTGCCAGCCTGACTACGCAGATCCGCACAAATCCTGCTACGGCCCTGAGCGTGTTCTATGCTGTTGCAATCCTCGCCGGCGGCATCGCCCCACAGCCACAATTGCGGGACACGCTACGTGGGGTCTATCAATTTGTGGACCGACTGGCGACGGTCGAAGAAGTGAGCCATTCCGCAGAAAACCAGCCGGCGAAAAAATCATCCGCCATCGTCCACGAAGCGGCGCCAAAAACCAAGAAAACGACACCTGCAATGCCTGCCAGAGCCAGTCAGCCGCAAACTCCTGCTATGGCGCGGCAGACAACGAACAATTACCACCTGACAGCACTACTGCGCAGTGGCGGTTCCGATAAACGACTGCATTTGTTCGCCTTCGCAGGATTGAGTCTCCTACTGGTCATTACTTTCCGCCGCTATCCCCCCTATCGCAGCGTACTCTCAGCAATATTGCTTGGTGCGGCCATCGAAGCCTTACAGGCACTGTCCATTACCCGCGAGCCCGAATGGGGCGATATTGGTTTTGACAGCGCGGGGGTGTTGCTGGGCGCTGGTGTCGGTATCATTATATTGAAACTGTTTAAACAACATCCCCACGGGACCTCCACCGCCGGAATAGAGTAACTTAACAGGTAAATTCTTCTGCACCAAAAAACTTACTTTCTGTTCTTATCGCGCCAACGCGCGTCAACCGTGTTGGGTACCGGATTGCTGCTATGCATATTCCTGATATGGCTCAGCGCGCACCTGTCCCGCCAGTGGGCCTTGCAGGATATTTCTCAACGTAGCGCCGTCACTCTCAATCTGGTGGTAGAAAATCTACGTGGTGAATTGGGCAAGTATCTTTTTCAGCCCCATTTGTTGGCTTTGAACCCAATTTTGAAAACCGCCTTGAACGGCCAGGCAACTGCGGCTGAAATTGAATCCTTGAACCGCGAACTCGAACGAATTAACAACGCCTCAGGCGCTCTTGACACTTATCTTATGAATCGCAATGGCCTGACTATTGCCGCAAGTAATTGGTCATCACCGCGCGCCTTCATAGGTAAAAATTTTGGTTACCGTCCTTATTTCAAAACAGCCATGCAAGGCCAACTCGGGAGATACTTTGCTTTGGGGACCGCATCGGGCGAGCGTGGTTATTATTTTGCCTATCCGGTGCGTGCAGCAAACTCGATATTAGGTGTCATCGTTGTCAAGATGCAGGTTGGCAATATCGAATCTACCTGGCACGCTGTTGACTATCATATCGCTGTGGTCGATTTCGATAATGTCATTTTCTTAAGCAGCAATCCAAACTGGCGTTTTAAAACACTCGGTCAAATTTCGGAAAGAATCCGTCAACGACTCAAACTGAGCCGTAAATATGATCAGCACTCATTGCAGCCTCTGGCGGTACGCAATCAATCCGCCCGCGCTGAGTGGGGCCAGTTAATGACGATTGATATGCACTCTGGAGGTTCAGTGCAATCGGAAAAAGCTGCGCAATTTCTCGTTCAGGAATTGGAAATGCCTGATGCGGGCTGGCGGGTTTTGCTGTTTGCCCGCACCAACACGGTTTCCGAACAGGTTTTCATTGCCTCAGGAATTACTGTATCTGTTCTCCTCAGCTTGATTTTACTCCTGGTGGTTGTACTCCAGCGCAGACATCGATTTCGGGAACAGGCCCGGTTACAGGAACAGGCCACAGAGGAACTCGAAGCCAGGGTCACTGAGCGCACAGAGGAGTTGGTCAAGGCCAATGCAACACTCAAAGCTGAAATACAGGAACGGCTTCGAACTCAGGAGGAATTACACCGGGCCCAGGACGGCCTCATACAGGCATCCAAGTTGAGTGCCCTGGGACAAATGTCGGCTGGCTTGAGCCATGAATTGAACCAGCCCCTGGCCGCTATACGGGCCTATGCCAACAATGCGCGTGCATTTATGGAGCGCGATCAGTTCGCCACTGTCGATCAGAATTTACGCAGCATCAGTGAACTGACCCAGCGTATGGCACGAATCATTAAGATTCTGCGCACCTATGCCCGCGACGAAAAGGTCGATATTCGACCCGTAAGCGTGATTCAGGCCATAAATGAATCTGTTTCCCTTTTGAACCAACGCCTGCGCCAGGACAATGTACAGTTGCAGTACGACCCGGGTAATGCTGAGTACTGGGCGCTCGGTGGTGATGTCCGGCTACAACAAATTATGGTGAATCTGATTTCAAATGCACTCGATGCCATGCATTGCGTTGAACCGAAATTGCTGCAAATCGACGTCTCCTGTGCAGGATCTTCGGTATTGGTGAGCGTTGCCGATTCAGGGCCAGGCATACCTACGAACCAACTGGACAAGGTGTTTGATCCATTTTTCTCTACCAAGGATGTCGGTCAGGGCATGGGCCTGGGTCTTTCCATCACCTATGGCATCGTCAAACAATTTGGCGGCACAATTACAGTGCGTAACAGATCTACAGGGGGGGCCAGGTTCATACTCGAACTCGTCGCCGCACAAGCCACACCATGAAACATTTACAGCCTGAAGTCATTTTAGTCGATGATGAAGAACATCTGCGCATGGCCTGTGTGCAAACCCTTGAACTGGCCGGAATAAAAACTCGCAGTTATGCCGCCGCCACCGGTGTTATCGAGCAAATCAAACGATCCTGGTATGGTTTGCTTATCACTGACATCAAGATGCCTGGCATGACAGGTCTTGATTTAATGGCCCAGGTCCTGGATGTGGATGCGGATTTACCTGTCATTCTTATGACCGGACACGGTGATGTACCGATGGCGGTACAGGCCATACGCGATGGCGCCTATGATTTTATTGAAAAGCCGTTCAGCACAGAAATTATCGTTGAATCGGTGCACCGAGGTTTGGAAAAAAGACGCCTGGTCCTTGAAAATCGTCAGTTACGCTCGCAACTGGAGCACTCAGGTTCTCTTGAAAGTGTGTTGCTGGGCCAACACGAACGCACCCGGCGACTTCGTGAAACCGTCACCAGCTATGCAGCAACCGATGCGGATGTTCTTGTTCTGGGTGAAACGGGTACCGGAAAGGAGCTGGTCGCTCGCGCATTGCATGACTTAAGTCCACGCGGCGAGGGCCGATTTGTGCCCGTCAATTGCGGTGCTCTGCCGGAGACCATGATCGAAAGCGAGTTATTCGGCCATGAATCAGGTGCATTTACCGGTGCGACACAAAAGCGGATCGGTAAATTTGAACATGCCTCCAACGGTAGCCTGTTTCTCGATGAAATCGAAAACATGCCCGTTGAATTGCAAATAAAGTTACTGCGGGTGTTGCAGGAACGCGTGATTGTGCGCCTTGGCTCCAATGATGAACTGCCAATAAATGTGCGTGTCCTCGCAGCAAGCAAATCGAATCTGCTCTCAGCATCTGAACGTGGTGAATTCAGAGAAGATTTATATTTTCGCTTGAATGTATTGTGCCTTGAAATTCCACCGCTGCGCGATCGCATTGGCGATGCGCCGGTGTTGTTCCAACATTTTGTTGCCCGTGCAGTCGAAAACTATAACTGTGAACCTGTGGATCTGACCCCTACTGTCACAGTACGATTATTAAACTACGACTGGCCGGGAAATATCCGTGAGTTGCAAAATGTGGCCTTGCGCTATGCGCTTGGATTTGGCCTTGATCTAAATGATGGATTAGGTGAACTCGCCCATCAGGAACAGTCCTCAGCAGATCTCTCTACCCTTATGTCGCAATTTGAAGCTGAACTCATCCGCAAAGAGTTGTTGCGCAATGACAGTAAGCTCAAACCCACGTATGAAGCGCTTGG
>CAZAWX010000044.1:0-6257 GCA_964488985.1 uncultured Ectothiorhodospiraceae bacterium | reverse complement strand
AAGGGAATTGCCGCCGCATTGCTGGAAAAACGCGTAAATGCTGAAATGAATGGTAAAGCCTGCATGCAGGTCTACCCGAACTCCACCTTGTACAATGACAAGAAAGTTCTGGAAGCCATGTTGAACGGCGACGTACAAATGGCTGCGCCATCGCTGTCGAAGTTTGAAAAATTCACGAAAAAATTCCGTGTCTTCGATTTACCATTCGTGTTTAAGGATATTGATGCCGTCGATCGTTTTCAGAACTCCGCAACGGGTGAGAAACTAAAAAATGCCATGCGCCGAAAAGGCCTCAAGGGTCTGGCTTTCTGGCACAACGGCATGAAACAAATGTCAGCAAATAAGCCTTTGCTGGTTCCAGCAGATGCCAAAGGTTTGAAATTTCGCGTTCAGGCATCTGACGTATTGGTTGCTCAGTTCAAGCAACTTGGTGCCAACCCGCAGAAAATGTCCTTCAAAGAAGTCTATGGTGCACTACAGACCAAGGTTATCGATGGCCAGGAAAATACCTGGTCGAACATCTATGGCAAGAAGTTCTTTGAAGTTCAGGATGGGGTAACCGAAACAAACCACGGTATTATCGATTACCTGGTTGTGACCTCAACGGAATGGTGGGACGGTCTGCCTGAAGATGTACGCAACCAACTCGCCAAAATCGTTAAGGAAGTAACGTTCAGTCGTAACAAGGAATCCTTCAACGTCAACGAGGCGAATAAAAAGAAAATTATCGATTCCGGGACAAAAGTCCGCACATTGACCGATGCCCAGCGTCAACAATGGGTAAACGCACTGAAACCGGTATGGAAAAAGTTTGAAAAAGATATTGGTGCGGATACTATCAAGGCCGCTGTTAGCGCAAACAAATAAGCCGGGGACTCAATGAGTCCGAATTTTTAGCTCGTCAGCGTGGCCGGTATTCCGGCCACGTTTTTTAACCGCCGTACTATAATGGCATGCCGAAGGGTACTGAAGATGAGGCAATCACCACCAGATTCATCCTTTTCCCGGATCACGGATAATCTTGAAGAGACGTTAATCGCGTTGCTACTGGCAATGATGACGTTGTTGACCTTCGCCAATGTCATTGCGCGATATATTTTCAATGACAATATTCTCTGGGCCCTGGAAGTGACTGTATTTCTGTTTGCCTGGCTGGTATTGCTTGGGGTGTCGTATTGCTTTAAAAAATCCATGCACCTTGGCGTGGATGTTATGGTCAACGCACTACCACCAAAACTGAGTCGGTTTTTTACCATTCTTGCAACCTTGATTTGTCTCACCTACGGTTTGATTCTGCTCAAGGGCGGGTGGGATTACTGGTACCCATTCATAACCAAGCAGGCATTTCTGGAAACCGATGATATTCCAATGCCTGATTTTTTACAGTTTCTAGCCGCCGCCCTCAATGAAGGTGAGCGTTATGAAAAATTACCCCGGTTTATTCCCTATTTTATTCTCCCTTTCAGTATGGCGCTGCTGAGCCTGCGATTTCTCCAGATTGCCTGGAAGGTAATTACCGGAACCTCTTATAAGTTAATCGCCAGTCATGAAGCTGAAGACGATCTCGCTGCACTGACCGCCAAGGACGAATGACCATGGAGGTGCTGCTACTGTTCGGGATGGTCATCGGGTTTCTTCTAATCGGGGTACCCATCGCGGTTTCATTGGGGATGTCGAGCATCATCTTTATGCTCACTCTATCTGATACCTCACTGGCATCGATCGCCCAAACTCTGTTTTCCGCATTTGAAGGTCACTTTACCCTGTTGGCGATTCCGTTTTTCATCCTTGCCTCAACATTTATGTCTACCGGCGGTGTGGCCCGCCGCATCATTCGTTTTGCTATTGCTCTGGTCGGTCATTTTCAGGGCGGCCTCGCCATAGCATCGGTATTTGCGTGCATGATGTTTGCCGCACTGTCCGGATCTTCGCCAGCTACCGTTGTTGCCGTAGGATCCATTGTGATTGCCGGCATGGTTCAGGCGGGTTATGAGAAATCATTTGCTGCCGGCGTCATCTGCAATGCTGGCACCCTGGGAATCTTGATTCCACCTTCAATTGTCATGGTGGTTTACGCCGCCGCCACGGATGTTTCTGTTGGGCGGATGTTTATTGGCGGAGTTATTCCGGGTGTTGTTGCCGGATTGATGCTTATGGGGGGCGTCTATCTAACTGCACGATTCAAAGGACTGCCTTCACAACCCTGGGAAGGCTGGGGTGAGGTATTCAGCGCAGCACGGGATGCTTTCTGGGGTTTGTTGTTAATCGTCATCATACTGGGCGGGATCTATGGCGGAATTTTTACCCCCACCGAAGCCGCTGCTGTCGCCGCTGTATATGCATTTTTTATCGCTAATTTCGTCTACAAGGATATGGGCCCATTCAAACACGAAGGCCCTGGGGGCATCATGTTGGCTTATCGAGCCCTGTCCGTGTTGTGGCATCGCGACACCAAACAAACGCTGTTTGAAGCGGGCAAACTCACTGTCGTGCTGATGTTTATCATCGCCAACGCCCTCATTCTCAAACATGTTTTGACCGAAGAACGGATTCCACAGATGATTACCGAAGTCATGCTCGCAGCCGGTCTTGGCCCGATCATGTTCCTGATTGTCGTGAATATAATTTTGCTGATCGGCGGACAATTCATGGAACCTTCCGGGTTGCTGGTGATTGTTGCCCCGTTGGTGTTTCCGATTGCCATAACCCTGGGTATCGATCCGATTCATTTGGGCATTATCATGGTCGTCAACATGGAAATCGGCATGATTACGCCGCCCGTAGGCTTGAATCTGTTTGTCACCGCCGGTGTTGCAGGAATGTCCGTCATAAACGTGGTCAAAGCTGCCCTGCCCTGGGTCGGGATTATGATGATATTTTTGCTATTGGTGACCTATGTCCCCTGGCTTTCGACCTGGTTGCCCATCAGCTTGATGGGACCGGAGATTATCACCAAGTAAGCCTGGAGTTGTTAAACTCAGGTGTGGACTTTACTGCTGGGCTAATCAATGGACAGGCTGTTTCGCTGGCTGGAAGAATTTTGCGAGCCATTTCCAGTCGAACTGCCAGACAAACCGCCTGCCACGCTCGGGGGCTTTGTCTATCATTACGCACGGCCCTTCTGGCCGCTGCTGCTCGGTGCCTCAGTTTTTGCGGTCAGCGTTGCATTGCTGGAGGTCTGGCTGTTTTCCTTTGTCGGTACCCTGGTCGATCTCCTCTCAACTGCGCAACGCGAGACCTTTGTCGCCAATCACCACACCTTACTGTTTGGCTCCGGAGCCATTGTCCTCATTGTGCTACCAATCCTGAAGCTCGCTTACGAATCCATCATCCATCAAGGCTTGCTCGGTAATTTCGCCATGCGCACGCGTTGGCAAGCCCATCGCTATCTGTTACGCCAAAGCATGGAATTTTTTCAGGACGATTTTGCGGGTCGTGTCGCCACCAAAATGATGCAGACCGCGCTTGGTGTGCGTGAAATCGTCATCAAAATGAGCGAGGTCTTTCTTTACGTCAGTGTTTACTTTTTCGGTGCAGTAGGGTTGTTTGCAGCCAGTGATATACGCCTGACCGCGCCGATGCTGCTGTGGCTGACGGGTTATCTGCTCACTCTTTATTACTTTGTTCCCCGTTTGCGGCGGATCTCAATGGCTCAGGCTGAGGCACGTTCCGCCGTGACTGGCCGGGTCGTGGACAGTTACAGCAATATTGGCACGGTGAAGATGTTTGCTCACGCAGCTTATGAGGATGCTTATGCCCGTGAGGGCATGGACAGCTTTCTCAGTAACGTCTATCAGCAAATGCGCTTGTCAACTTTGCTGACACTGGTGCTCAACACATTGAACGCGTTACTACTATTTTCTGTGGCAGCCACGTCTATCTGGCTGTGGTATCTCGGTGCCGTCACTACGGGTGCTATCGCCTTCGCCATCGGCCTTGTGTTGCGCTTACAGGGGATGTCGCAATGGATATTATGGGAAGTGGCTGGACTGTTTGAAAATATCGGGGTGGTACAAAATGGTATTGAAACTATCGCTCGGGATCGGAACATAATTGATGCGGCCAACGCGACCATAATACAGGTTTCGCACGGCTCGATAGACTATACATCCATACACTTTAATTACGGTAAACTGCGATCTGATATTGCCCGGGGCATCATCGACAACCTGACTTTGAGCATAAAACCCGGCGAACGCATTGGCGTCATCGGTCGCTCTGGCGCAGGCAAATCCACCTTGGTCAGCCTGCTACTGCGATTTTATGATCTGGAAAGTGGTCAGATTTTTATTGACGGCCAGAATATTGCCATGGTGACCCAGGAGAGTCTACGGGCCAATATCGGCATGGTCACCCAGGATACCTCCTTGCTACACCGCTCAGTGTACGACAACATTAGCTATGGTCGGCCCGATACACGCCTGGAAGCGGTCGTGACAGCCGCGCGCAAAGCCCAGGCCCATGAATTCATTCAGAAATTGGAAGATTCGATGGGCCGCAAAGGGTATCAAGCCCATGTCGGCGAACGCGGCGTGAAACTGTCAGGCGGTCAACGCCAACGCATCGCTATCGCCCGCGTGCTGCTCAAAGACGCACCCATATTGATTTTGGACGAAGCTACCAGCGCCCTTGATTCCGAGATTGAAGCGGCAATTCAGGACTGCCTGTTCAGCCTCATGGAGGGCAAAACTGTTATTGCCATTGCCCACCGTTTGTCGACCATAGCCGCTATGGACAGACTGATCGTCATGGATGACGGTCGTATCCTCGAACAGGGTACACACAAAGAGTTACTGCAACATGGAGGTCAGTACGCCGCTCTTTGGCAACGTCAATCGGGCGGTTTTTTATCTCAGTCGGCTACCTGAAATCATCATGGCCATGGTCGTGGTCATAGCCAGTCAATCCTGTTCAGGAACGCCGATCCGCATTGATAACAAGGGTGCTCGAAAGGCAACAGCAACGATCATCAGCACCGCTCCGGCACCCAGTTGCGTCAGTGTCGGCCCGAGTGCGGCAAGTTCACGGGCCGCAAGATAATACGCTCCGGCAAAGACCAGAAATAAAAAATTCATGAAATTATTGACTGCGAAGGTCTGACCCTTCATCCCTGGCGGTGGTGCATGCTGTAAATAAGCTTGCACCGGCACAACGAAAAATGCCCCCAGAAATCCGATCACCGCCATCACCACAACCGCAAAGCCATACCCTCCAGGACTGCCACCGAAGACAGGCCCGATCAACATCATCAATAATTGCCCACTGAACAACCCGATCACTCCAATCATCGCCATATGGCCAGCACTCATGCGCCGGTCCAAGCGTGGCGCAAGCAGTGATCCGGACATAATCGCCAGCGCCAGGGTGACCATCAACATGGATAATTTCCAATTTTCCCCTGCATCAACCGCCAGATACCTCGCATCGCCCAACGCAACGATGGATTGTTGAATAACGCCGGCATTAAACCAGAAGCAGGAATTGAGAATCACCAACTTAAGCAGACCCCGTCGCCTGCCCAGGGCCAACATCGTCGTTAGCAACCCCGCAAAAGGGTTATAACTCAGTCGCAATTGCGGCCTTAGGCTTGGCAAGGAACCCATAAGGGTTGCCAGGCCTGTTCCCAGTACTGCCAGCGATACACAGACCGCACCACTGACCCACAGTTGCCCGCTGAATTTATCGAGCATTGGTCCGGCCAATGCCTGGCCTAAAAGCACCGCCATGAAGGTAGTCATGGCGATATTTCCATTGCCACGCAACAAGCCCTGGGCGGGGACCAGTTCTGGTATCACACCATATTTAGAAGGACCGAAAATTGCCGATTGCAATCCCATGACAAACAATACGGCAAGCATAAACAGCCAGTTCTGTAACTGTAATGCCGCCAAGCCAAGCGCCATTACCAAAATTTCGAAAATCTTCATGGCGATGATCACATCGCGCTTGCTATAGCGTTCGCTGAGTTGCCCTGCCAAACCGCTGAATATAACGAAAGGCAAGGCAAACACCATAAATGCGATGCCTTGTAAATCCTGGCCTGGAAACAGGACTCGAGCCGCCAGAAAAAGAATTAACTGTTTAAATAAATGATCATTGAAGGCGCCTAGGAATTGCACCGCAACCAGGGCCCGAAAACTCCTGCGGCCGTGATGCGGTATGCCAATTCCTGTCATCGCTTTTACTTCCCTGCCACTGAAATTTCCGGCTTTCTCGATACCGCTTGCAGGAAGCTTCGTCCCTGGATTTGCATTGCA
>CAZAWX010000043.1:13203-19522 GCA_964488985.1 uncultured Ectothiorhodospiraceae bacterium | reverse complement strand
GGTGATAGACGATGTTTATGGAACGCACCGCAGGGCTTTGCTAAAGTGTCCGGCTAATACCCCCAGACAATGGATGCTACGTGCTCGAATTCGTGAAGTCAGGCGGCTGGCTAATGCTGCCCATATTGCTTTGCTCCATAATTGCCATGGCAATTATTGCAGAGCGTTTCTGGACCCTGCAAACCCGGCGGATTGCACCGGCAAATTTGGCTGTGCACGTCTGGCAACGATCGAAAAATAACCAGATTGACGATGCCTGGTTGGGTAAACTGCGAACCGGTTCCCCCCTTGGACGCCTGCTGGCAGCAGCGATCAGCGGCCGGCATATGGATCGGGAACATATGAAAGAAATGATTGAGGACACAGGCCGCCATGTGGTCCATGAACTCGAACGTTACCTGAACACCCTTGGCACTATTGCGTCCATCTCGCCACTGCTGGGACTGTTGGGAACCGTTATCGGCATGATTAAAGTGTTCGCCCTGATTACGACCCAGGGCGTGGGCGACCCTTCAGTACTGGCTGGAGGAATTTCCGAAGCCCTTGTCACCACCGCTGGTGGATTGACGGTCGCCATTCCCAGTCTGATGTTTTATCGCTATTTTCGCGGTCGAGTTGAAACTCTGGTCGTCACTATGGAACAAGAAGCGATGAAACTGGTTGAAGCTCTACAAAGTGATACCGGTCAGGTTGAGCCAAATTAAATGCGCCTGAAACTGCGCGTAAAAGAACCTGCAGGAGTGGATCTGACCCCACTTATTGACGTGGTTTTTTTGCTGCTTATTTTCTTCATGGTCTCCACAACCTTCCAGAAGGAATCGGAATTGGCCATCGAATTGCCTAAGGCCTCGGCAACTGCCGCACCTGAAGCAGATAAGGCCATTGAGGTTGGTGTGGATTCGAAGGGTGTTTTCTTCGTCAATGGGAAACAACTCGTTAATACTCAGGCTGAAACTTTACGCAAGGCGCTGTACGCGGCCATGAGCGGACAAAAATCCAAAACATTAGTCATTATTGCCGACGGTAAAGCCACCGTGCAGTCACAAATGACCATTCTCGATGTCGCACAACGACTGGGCCTGAGCCGGATTAGATTTGCCACTCAAATCAACTCACCCGCCCCCACCGGCAACTGAAGCCGTTCATAAAATGGCCGAGCGCCAATCAATCCTGGTCCGATTGTGGTATTCCCAACACCCGATTTCATACCTGCTGGCGCCACTTGGCTGGCTCTATGGTGCACTGGCATGGCTTCGGCGCGGCTTGTACCGAATCCATGTATTGCCGGTAACGCAACTGCACATGCCGGTTATCGTGGTCGGGAATATAGCCGTAGGGGGTACGGGTAAGACGCCATTGGTCATCTGGCTGGCCGGATTTCTGGCGGCGCAGGGCTATCGACCCGCCATCATCAGTCGTGGTTACAAAGGCCAGGCAAAACATTGGCCGCAACAAGTCTTGGCGGGAAGTGATCCCGTCCAGGTCGGGGATGAACCCGTACTCATGGCCAGACGCACCCACTGCCCAGTGGCCGTCGATCCAGACCGTTTGCGGGGTGCCCGGGCCCTCATTGAATCCAGTAACTGCAATATCATCATCAGTGATGACGGACTGCAACATTATCGTCTGGGTCGAGATGTAGAAATTGCGCTCATCGATGACGTGCGCAGGAATGGTAATGGCCGCTGTTTGCCCGCAGGACCACTGCGTGAATTTCCTGCCCGTCTCAAATCTGTTGATATGATTGTCGCCAATGGGCACGGTCAACGCGGCGAGTTTTCGATGCAACTGGTACCGGGGCAAATTTACCAGGTCGCAGTTCCTGCACGTCACTGTCCCCTGGAATCAATTCAGGATGGACCTATTCATGCCGTGTGCGGTATCGGTAATCCGCAACGATTTTTCGACATGCTCAAAAACCGTGGCTGTAATCTCATTGCCCATCCTTTTCCTGATCACCATGATTTCAAGCGTGCGGATTTACTCTTTGGCGATGAACGTCCAGTGATCATGACTGAAAAGGATGCTGTTAAGTGTGCCCCCTTTTGTGGTGAAAATGTTTGGTATTTGCCGGTAACGGCGGAACTCGATGAGGCATTTTCAACCCGCTTGTTGAGGCACCTCGAACTCAAGAAGGACTCGACCTGATTGAGCACGTGAACGGTGCAGGCCAGGAAATTAAATTAGCACCCCGAGCCCTGATCGATTCAGGCACCGGGATGCAGCAGCCGCATCGCTGTCGGGATATCGTCCTGATGGCGACTGCCGTATGATCAGGCTCATGGCAGAGTTCAGCGTTTTAATCCCGGCCCGTTTTGCCTCTACCCGTTTGCCGGGCAAGCCATTGCTGTTGCTCGATGGAAAACCAATGATTCAGCATGTCTACGACCGCGCCTGTGCCAGTGGGGCAAAATCTGTTTATGTGGCGACGGACGATCAACAGATCAGACAGGCATGTCATGAATTCGGCGCTGAAGTTGTAATGACCGCGTCCTCCCACACCTGTGGGACGGAAAGGCTGGCGGAAGCGTGCAGGTATCTGCAACTTGCACAAGAGACTATCGTGGTGAATGTGCAGGGTGACGAACCTTTAATTCCACCCGCCATTATAGGCCAGGTCGCGACCTTGCTGATGCAGGACCCTGGCGCGCAAATGGCCACCTTGTCGCATCCAATCACCGCTATTGAAGATATCTTTAACCCCAATATTGTCAAGGTGGTGGCCGATAATACCGGCCGGGCAATGTATTTCAGTCGCGCCCCCATTCCCTGGGATCGGGAACGTTTCGCCGCGCAAGCCCCGCCAGCGCAACTTAAATTTTATCATCGGCATATCGGCATTTATGCCTATCGCGCGGGATTCTTGCCACGATACGTGGCAATGACTCCGGCCCCGCAGGAGCGATGTGAATCCCTCGAGCAACTGCGCGCCATGTATCATGGCATCCCCATACTTATCGCTACCGCCATTGAAACTCCCGGACCTGGAATTGACACTGCTGCCGATCTGGAACAGGTGCGTCACTGTATCGCCGCAGCCAACACCCAAAAAACGAGTCCCGGTAAAAACGAATGAAAAAAGTCTTATTTGTCTGTCTGGGCAATATCTGCCGTTCACCAATGGCCCAGGGGGTGCTGGAAAAAGCGTTACTGGATGCCGGTCTTGAGCGGGACATTGAGGTCGATTCCGCAGCGACCCACGCTTACCATACGGGCAATCCTCCTGATTCGCGTGCGATCGCAACAGCCGCAGCGCATGGAATTGATATCAGTCAGCAACACGCGAGGCCAATTACCGAGGCGGATTTCGCTGCTTTCGACAGAGTTGTGGCGATGGATGCTGCAAATCTGGAAACTCTCACCTCACGCTGCCCAGCGCAATTCAAAACCGCACTGGCCATGTTCAGCGACTACATTGCTGGACGCGAAGGTACGCCAGTTCCCGATCCTTATTACGGTGATTCGCGGGACTTTGAGCTGGCTTTACGTCTGCTCGATAGTGGTATGGCGAAACTGATCGAGGATTTAAGCCCCTGACAGTGACACCGGTTGGCATTTGTATTCATCGGACAAAGCTGCCAAAAACCTTTACTATTCAGTGCACTACAGTATTACCAGGAGTTTCCCGGCCAAATGGATCGCGCCACAGACATTGCCAAAGCGGATATCCGTATGCCAAGACCTAATTCCGAACAAGGTAAATATGTTGCCGTGGCACGTTACGGAATCAACACCACTGGGCGCGATTTTGTCGTTGGTGATATCCACGGCATGTTCCCGGCCCTGGAGGAACTGCTGGCATCAGTAGAGTTTGATGGTGACCGGGATCGGTTATTTTCCGTCGGCGATCTTGTTGATCGCGGCCCACTGTCAAAGCATGCCCCTGACTGGCTGGCACATCCCTGGTTCATTGCCTGTCGCGGAAACCATGAGCAATTTGCGCTGGATGCCGGTGATCCTGAACAGTTTGAACTTTGGATCCATCATAATGGGGGCCACTGGTGGCTCGATATCGATGCAGCGGATCAAGCACGCTGCATCGAATCATTTGCACAAATGCCCCTGGCGATTGAGGTTGATACGAATGCCGGGAAAATTGGCATCGTGCATGCAGACGTACCCGCTGAGCATAGCTGGGACTCTTTTATCGATCTGCTTGAAAGTGGCCATGAAGGCGCAACGTTTTTCGCCATGTGGTCGCGCAAGAGAATCGCCAATGTCAATAATGCGCAACCCGTTACGGGACAGGTCGAACGAATTTACTGCGGCCACACTCCCACGCGTGGCGTCATTAAAGTCCACAATGTCTGCTACATTGATACCGGTGCTGTTTATTTTGCCGAAGGTTATGCGGATGCGCGATTGACAATGGTGGAGATACAACCCACGCCTCACGCAGAGTTTACGGTCTACACCGGCGAGTCCAGGGACTGATCTGACCTCGCTGCACAGGGGAGTCAGCGCGCCCGATAGACGATACGCCCTTTGCTTAAATCATAGGGAGTCAATTGCACAGTGACTTTGTCGTTCGTCAAGATTCGGATGTAATGCTTGCGCATTTTACCCGAGATATGGGCCGTAACGACATGCCCGTTATCCAATTCCACGCGGAACATTGTATTGGGCAATGTCTCAATGACGGTGCCCTCCATTTCAATACTTTCTTCTTTAGCCAAAACACATCCAGCCTGAGTTGTTAAACTTATTGTAAGCAAGAGCGGAATTTTGCCTAAAAAGACACCCGCAGGCAAAGTTTATTCTGTTTTTTTATTTTAGGGGCCTGTCGAACGTAGGGACTCGTAGCGAGAGAGCATGGTTTCGAGGCAGTTTAACCGATCGTTCAAGGACAATATCCATCAATTCCACTGGGTTGCGCTCAAGAACGAACCTAAGAACCCGAATTCGTTTTAACCTCAGTCCAGCCATTACCGAGCAGTTGTTCGTAGGGCAGGTAACGTGCTTTGTAGGACATTTTTCTACAGGCATGGATAAGATAGCCAAGATATAGCCATCGCAGTTGCTGTTTGCGGGCGGATTGAATTTGCCACAAAATGGCATACACACCAAGACTTCGTTTTTTAGCCTCGGGATCAAAGAAGGTATAGACGGCTGATAAGGCATTGGGCATGCAGTCACAAACTGCGACGGCCAGCAACTGGTCCTGTGCGCGGAATTCAACCAAGTCGGTTTGCGCCCAGTCGCAAAACAGAAAATCCGAGAACAGTTCAGGTGTCGATTGGTCCATGCCACCTTGCGGGTGTCTGGCACTGAGATAGCGGCAATACAGTGCAAATCGCTCATCGGTATAGGTCGCTTTGCACACCCGTACGTCCAGGTCCTTGTTTTGTTCCAGACAACGTTGTTGCGATCGGCTGGGTTTGAAGTCTGCGACTTGCAGGCGAATGGGGATGCAGGCGGAACAATCCGGACAATGGGGACGATATAAATGCATGCCGCTACGACGATATCCCTGGGCAGCTAAAAGTGCTTGTAGTCCAGGGCTTTTCGGGAACTCCGGGTCGGCAAAAAGGGTAACCGCAGTTTGTTGCGGCAGATAGTTGCAATCATGTTCCGGTGTCACAAACAAGCGCAGACGATCGGCCACTACAAATCTTCCGTACCGGCCACAGTCACTTGTCCGACTGCTGCCAGCCGGCAAAACATTTTCAGCAACCCGCAAAAATGTTCCCGGCTGATTTCGACAGCGCCGAGACTGCTTAAATGCGGGTTGTAAATTTGACAGTCAATCAACTGATATCCGCGTTGACACAGATGCCACAATGCGACTTTAGAGGCATCGCGCATGACACTGAACATGGATTCACCGAAAAAAACCTGGCCGATCGCAACTCCGTAGAGTCCGCCGACGAGTTGCCCCTGGGACCAACACTCTACACTGTGAGCGAAGCCGAGTTGATGTAAGCGAGTATAGGCGTTGATCATCGAGGCCAGTATCCAGGTACCGTCCTGATTTTGCCTGGGCTGTGCGCAGGCACGCATGACCTTTGCAAAATCGGTGTCGTAACGGATTTCGAATTCGTCCCGGCGCAGGCGTTTACGCAAGCTGCGTGAAACGTTGATTTGTTCTGGAAATAAAACCATGCGCGGATCGGGCGACCACCACAAAATGGGTTGGCCCCGGCTGAACCAGGGAAATATACCGGCACCATAGGCCTCGAGCAGGCGCGCAGGCTCCAAATCAGCGCCAACCGCCAATAAGCCATCCGGTTCACGCAGTGCACGGCGAACTTCAGGAAAGCTGCCGGGTGGGGCATGTTCTGCAATCCATACGGGCTGCTCATTCATGCTGCCGATCTCC
>CAZAWX010000043.1:0-13103 GCA_964488985.1 uncultured Ectothiorhodospiraceae bacterium | reverse complement strand
TCGGCAATGGCGCGGCGCAATTCTAGCTCACGAATCCAGTGGTAGGATCGGGTTTTCACCGGCTTAAAGCCCCTGAATAATTTATGCTCACCCTGGGCGCCGGCTTCAAAGACGGCCAGACCATTGTCAATACAATACTCAATCCCGCGGTAATAGCACATTTCAAAGTGCACATTGGAATGGTACTCACTGCATCCCCAATTACGGCCATAAAGGCAGTGTTCGCCTCGCAGGAAATGTGCCCCTGCGACGATTTTACCTGCTCTGCGGGCCAGAATTAAAATCAGTTGCTGGGGCATTTGCACGGCCAACTCCTGGAAAAATTCCAGACTCAGGGCAGGGAAGCCCCACTTTCTGTCATACGTTGAACAGTACAAGGTGTGGTAGGCCTGCAGTTCTTCCGCACTGAGTTCCGCGCCATGTCTCAGGACAATGTCCACCGGGGCTGCGGCAGCCTCACGGCGTTCCTTACGGATTTGTTTACGTCTTTTCGAGGTCAATGCCTGCAGGTAATCGTCAAAGTCACGATAGTTTTGGTTATACCAGTGAAACTGGCACCCCCAGCGTTCCAGGAAATGCTCTGCGCGGATTAATTCATCGTCTTTCCCGGGGGTAAACAGCCAGTGGCTGGAAGATAACGGTTGCTGCTGGGCACGTTCCACACACGCCATGAGCAGTTGCTGTACACAGTCGCGTGGGGTTTTTTGTTGCGCCAGCAAAAAACGTGGCCCGGTTACCGGTGTATACGGAATGGCGCTGACAAGTTTCGGATAGTACGGCCAGCCTGCGCGTTCACTGGCTTCGGCCCAGGCCCAGTCAAAGACAAATTCACCGTAGGAATGCAGCTTGAGGTAACCCGGCATGGCCGCCTGCAGCCGCCCTTGGCGATATAACACAAGGTGTTGGGGTATCCAGCCGGTATCCGGCCCAACACAGCCCTGGTGTTCCAGCGCCGCTAAAAAGGCATGCTGTAAAAATGGATTACCATCACCTTCAAGGGCATCCCACTCATTGGCGTCAATCTCATCAATTGAACGCAACCAGCAGCACGCAAAGGTGTCGGCGGGATCATTACCAGCAAAGGTATTCGTCGCCGCCCCCCTGGTCATACCTGCCCCAGTGCATCCAGATATTTTTCCGCATCCAGCGCTGCCATACAGCCGGCGCCTGCCGACGTTATCGCCTGACGATAGATGTGATCAGCAACATCACCCGCCGCAAAGACACCTTCCACGCTGGTCGCCGTGGCGTTGCCGTCAATGCCGCTACGCACCTTTATATAACCACCTTTCATCTCCAACTGATCTGCAAACAACGCCGTATTGGGCGTGTGGCCAATGGCGATAAAGACACCCCTCAAGTCGATGTCCCGTGGGGCATTATTCTCTACGTTGCGGATCCGCATGCCGGTGACACCACTGGCATCACCGAGCACCTCATCAAGAACATGATTCCATTCAATCTGGACGTTGCCATTGGCCGCCTTGTCGAGGAGTTGATCGCAAAGAATTTTCTCTGATCGCAGGCTGTCACGGCGATGGACCAACGTCACCTTGGAGGCGATATTGGCCAGGTACAGGGCTTCTTCGACAGCCGTATTCCCACCGCCAATGACCGCTACTTCCTGGTTGCGGTAAAAAAAACCATCGCAGGTGGCGCAAGCTGAAACACCACGGCCTTTAAATGCATCTTCACTGTCGAGACCAAGGTAGCGGGCTGATGCGCCCGTCGCGATAATGAGTGCATCACAAGTGTAATCTCCCTGGTCACCCGACAACCTGAAAGGGCGTACCTCGAGATCGGCGCTGTGGATTGTGTCCTGGATGATGTCGGTGTTGAAACGGGCCGCATGACGATTCATGCGCAACATCAAATCCGGGCCTTGCACACCCTGATCATCACCCGGCCAATTATCAACGTCGGTCGTAGTGGTCATTTGCCCACCCACCTCCAGGCCCGTCAACAGCAGTGGCGACAGATTCGCCCGCGCCGCGTAGACAGCTGCAGTGTAGCCCGCAGGCCCGGATCCAAGAATCAACAGTCTGCTATGTGTCGTTGCACTCATTCGTCTTGCTTCCCTTATTCATCGGCCAAGTAGCACCGTTGACATGCACGGTGATGGCGCATGTTTGTGACCACAGTTTACTGCTATTTTGGGTTTCCAGTTCAGGCAATTCCACTCAGCGTCTTGTCTGGCAGTGTGCCGAACTTGGGATGTTAACCACCAGCGCGTAAATGCACTACAGATAAAGCGCAGACGGAAACTGCCACAAAGCGGGGGGAGCCAACCTACCAGGAAGGCCGCAAATACACGATATGTATGGACGCACGAGCGCCGCGATCGCTCGGATGCGAAGGAGTGGCCCTTGCAGGCCCGTTTGATTACTGCCGGCCCGGCCTTATGTTGCCGGGCGAATAACGCTAGAATTATCCCTCTACAATCGCGAGTTCGATCAGAATGGAAAAAGGGTACTTTTGAGGTGTCGCAGGCGTCCCGGGACAAGACCGATCTACGCACCATGGTCCAGGGATCTCTGGTGCGAGGATTACGTGAGGTTTTTTTAATCTCCACGCTGGCATTGGCCCTGTATCTGTTCCTTTCCCTGCTCAGTTACGCCCCGGTAGATCCAGGTTGGTCACATAGTGGACCCGTCACGCAGGTGCGCAATGATGGCGGCGTTGTCGGTGCCTGGCTGGCCGATGTGCTGCTGTATCTATTCGGCTATCTGGCGTATTTATTCCCGTTAATGCTCGCAGGCGCCGGTTGGATGCTGTTTCGTGGCCGCCTGCATTTTGCCCACGACGATCTGTTCGCCTGGAGTGTGCGCAGTTGCGGTTTTGTCCTGACACTGGCTTCCGGATGTGGACTTGCAACCCTGCATTTTATGCCTGGGTTACTGCCTTTGGATGCCGGTGGTGTGCTGGGCAACGTGGTGGGCCGTGATCTGGCGGAAGTATTCAGCACACTGGGCGGAACTTTATTCCTGCTGGCACTGTTTCTATCTGGATTGACACTGTTTACCGGGATTTCCTGGCTCACTGTCATGGATGTGACAGGCCATTACACACTGCTTGCGGTGGCCAGATTGTTAATGCTGCGTGATAAGTGCCGGGAATACCTGCTGCAACGCAAAGCCAAAGACGTTCGGCAACGGCAAATTGTCCAATCCCAGGAGAAACAAAAAACCCGCCCGCCACCGCGAATCGAACCCACGCTAAAGCCGCCCTCACCGAGTCCCAGGGTGGAAAAAGAGCGCCAGGTACCGCTGTTTGATACCCTGCCGGGCAAGGGTGATTTACCCCTGTTGTCTTTACTGGACGATGCGCCTGAACAACAGTCACGGATCTCTGAGGCGGCCTTGGAAGCAATGTCCAGGCTGGTTGAAATCAAACTGGCAGATTTTGGCGTTGAGGCCGAAGTTGTGGCGGTCCATCCCGGTCCGGTCATTACCCGTTACGAGTTAATGCTGGCCCCGGGTCTAAAGGTCAGCAAGGTCAGTAATTTATCCAAAGACCTGGCACGTTCCCTGTCGACCTTGAGTGTCAGAATTGTCGATGTCATTCCCGGCAAGCCTACTATCGGGCTGGAAATCCCGAACGAAGACAGGGAAATAGTGCATCTTTCAGAGATCATTAAATCCAGCGCCTTTGAAGACAAATCTCTGCAACTGCGTCTGGCTTTGGGCAAGGATATCTCCGGCCAGCCTGCTGTCATTGATCTTGCCCGCACGCCGCATTTACTGGTTGCAGGAACCACCGGTTCGGGTAAATCCGTAGCCATCAACGCGATGATTTTGAGCATGTTGTATCAGAGTCGGGCAGAAGATGTGCGCATGATCATGATTGATCCAAAAATGCTCGAATTGTCGGTTTACGAAGGCATTCCACATCTGCTCGCGCCGGTAGTTACAGATATGAAAGATGCCGCAAATGCGTTACGTTGGTGCGTTGCTGAAATGGAAAAACGCTACAAACTGATGTCGGCGCTGGGCGTTCGCAACATTGGGGGCTATAACCGAAAATTGAAAGAGGCACTGGCCAAAAATAAACCCATACTGGATCCACTCTGGACCGGGGCAGACGGTACGGACGTTGCGGAACCATTGGAAAACCTGCCGACCATCGTCGTGATTGTTGATGAGTTGGCCGACTTGATGATGGTCACGGGCAAGAAAGTGGAAGAACTCATTGCCCGCCTGGCGCAAAAGGCCCGTGCCTCCGGGATCCATTTAATCCTGGCCACGCAACGCCCATCCGTCGATGTGATTACCGGCTTGATCAAGGCCAATATACCGAGTCGGATCGCCTTCCAGGTTTCCGCAAAGGTGGATTCTCGCACTATCCTCGACCAGATGGGCGCAGAACAATTACTGGGCCATGGCGATATGCTTTATATGGGGGTTGGGTCCTCAACTCCGGAGCGTATTCATGGGGCATTTGTCGATGATCACGAAGTACACGGGGTCGTCAGTTTCCTGAAAAAACAAGGCGCTCCGAGCTATGTGGATGGCCTGCTGGATGGTGCCGCGTTGATCGATGATGGCGTGGGGTCGGTAAGTATTCCTACCGCAGGCGAAGGCGCTGAAGATGATCCACTTTATGATCAAGCCGTGCAGATCGTAACAGAAACACGGCGGGCCTCGATTTCAGGCGTGCAACGCAGGCTTAAGATTGGGTATAACCGTGCAGCCAGAATGCTCGAACAAATGGAGGCCTCAGGTGTCATTGGCCCTTTGCAACCTAATGGCTCACGTGAAGTCATCGCTCCCCCTCCACCGGCGTTGTGATCTTGAACTGCCTGAATAGCTTGATACGATTTTTGTTGGTGAGTTTTCTGCTGCTGGCTGCGACGGCAAGTATGGCCCAGAGCGGTCGCCAGCAGCTTAATCTGTTTCTTGAAACGTTAACCAGTTACCAGGCTGATTTTCAGCAACAGGTATTGGATGAACGCTTGAACTTGATCGAACAGGCACAAGGCCATCTTCAACTGCAACGTCCCGGCCGCATGCGCTGGGAATACAAAAAACCGTTACCACAAATTATCGTCGCGGATGGAACACGTCTATGGATCTATGATCCTGAACTCGCCCAGGTCACAGTTCGGGAACAAAGCCAGGGGCTTGGTGCAACTCCCGCATCATTGCTCAGTTCCAAAGAACCCATCGAGAATCGTTTTGAAGTTCGTGATCTCGGCCGACACGCTGATAACAGCAATTGGGTCGCACTGACGCCGAAAACCGCTGAGCCTGCTTTTCAGGATATACGCCTTGGCTTTAGTGATAATACGCTTGTGGCAATGGAGTTTCGGGACAGTCTGGATCAAATTACCCGCATAAAGTTCAGTAACTCAAAGCGCAATCCAACCTTTAGCGATGATTTGTTTCAATTCCAGGTGCCTGCCGGTGTCGATGTTCTTGAGAGCAAATAATGTCTCAGCCGGGCTTATTTTCAGATACGGATGAAGGCCAACTGAACAAAGCAAGTGCTCCCTTGGCCAATCGGATGCGACCGCGGCGCCTTGAAGATTATTGTGGGCAACAACACCTGCTCGGCAAAGATAAACCCTTACGCCAGTTGATTGAATCCGGACGCGCCCACTCGTTGATCCTGTGGGGCCCGCCAGGCACGGGGAAAACAACACTTGGGCGTATGCTCGCCGATTACTCTGAGGCTCAATTTATTCCTCTCTCAGCAGTGCTGGCGGGGGTCAAGGACATCCGTGCAGCTTTACAACAAGCGCATCTCCATCGTCAGCGCCATGGTCAGGGAACGGTATTGTTTGTGGACGAAGTTCATCGGTTTAATAAAGCTCAGCAGGATGCTTTTTTACCCCATGTCGAGGACGGTACATTCATGTTCGTTGGCGCCACAACGGAAAACCCGTCCTTTGAATTAAACAGCGCGCTATTATCCCGGGCCCGGGTGTTTGTTCTCAAACCACTTGAAAAACCCGAACTGCAGGAGATTTTATTGCAGGCTTGTGTCGATCATGACAAAGGACTCGGTCTTGCTCCGGAGAATATTGAAACTGGCGTACTCGAACTTCTGGCTGCTGCGGCCGATGGTGATGCCCGGCGCGGTTTGAATTTACTGGAAATGGCAGAGGGTTTGACTGCCGGTGAAAGGGAAAATCGTCGCATCACCGTGGAACACGTCGAGCAACTCCTGGAGCAGGGTGGAAGCCGGCGTTTTGACAAAGGTGGGGACGTTTTTTACGACCAGATTTCTGCCCTGCATAAATCTATTCGTGGCTCAGATCCCGATGCCAGCCTATATTGGCTGGCGAGAATGCTTGATGGGGGGTGTGATCCAATCTACCTGGCACGTCGGTTGACACGCATCGCCTCGGAGGACATCGGCAATGCTGATCCAAGAGCCCTGACTTTGTGCATTGATGCCTGGGAAGCCCAACGCCGGTTAGGGTCCCCTGAAGGAGAACTGGCCCTGGCCCAGGCGACGGTGTACCTGGCAAGCGTACCTAAAAGCAATGCGGTCTACCGGGCATTTGAGGACGCCATGGCCGATGCCAGGGCAGGGGGTTCTTTACCGGTCCCGAAACATCTGCGCAATGCGCCAACTGCATTGATGAAAAGGCTCGGTCACGGTCAGAATTATCGTTATGCACATGATGAGAACGATGCCTATGCCGCAGGTGAACATTACTTTCCTGACGAGATGGCCGCGAAACGATATTATTCGCCGGTGGAACGTGGCTTGGAAATACGCATCGCTGAACGTTTACGAAGATTACGGAAAAGGGACAGTGAGAATACGGAAACGCATCCGCAACAACTTACCGGCAAGGACACTAATGGCGATACGCCAGCAGGGAGATAATTTTAGATGATCGATCCATTGTTACTGCGCAAACAACTTGAGCCTACCGCCAGTCAACTGGCACTGAAGGGATATCATCTGGATATAGACAAATTCCGGGCACTTGAGCAGGCGCGCAAAGAGTGTCAGGTGCGCACTGAAACGCTGCAAAGCGAGCGCAATTCCCGCTCCAAATCTATCGGTCAGGCAAAGTCGGCAGGCGAAGATATTGCCCCACTGCTTGAGCAGGTCAGTCGTCTGGGCGAGGAGTTGAAAGCGGCAGAAGTCCAGTTGCGGGAAATACAACAACAAATCGATACGCTGTTGCTGGATATGCCCAATCTTATCGACGAAAGTGTCCCGACGGGTTTGTCGGAAGCGG
The DNA here is from genome assembly GCA_964488985.1 of uncultured Ectothiorhodospiraceae bacterium. Taxonomy (GTDB): domain Bacteria; phylum Pseudomonadota; class Gammaproteobacteria; order HK1; family HK1; genus CAZAWX01. The sequence continues at coordinate 5,905 of CAZAWX010000043.1, read as the reverse complement.
ATAATCGCGAAGAAAGAAGAATCGGATCGGTACCGCAATTCGACTTTCCGGTACTGGATCATGTTGATTTGGGCGCGGGCCTGGCTGGCATGGATTTCGATTTGGCGGCAAGCCTGGCTGGAAGCCGGTTCGTGACGCTGAGCGGTCCATTGGCACGGCTGCATCGGGCGCTATCGCAGTTCATGATCGATTTACATACCCAGGAACATGGCTACGTAGAAATGAATTTGCCGGTTCTGTGTAATGCGCAGACACTTATCGGAACCGGACAACTCCCGAAGTTTTCTGACGATTTATTTCGTATGGTGGAACCAGACTATTATCTGATTCCTACGGCAGAACCTCCCTTGACCAATATTGTACGTAACAAAATTGTTGATGCAGAAAAATTACCGATAAAAGTAACGGCACAAACGCAGTGCTTTCGCAGCGAAGCAGGTTCTTACGGCAAAGATACCCGGGGAATGTTGCGACAACATCAGTTTGAAAAAGTTGAAATGGTGCAAATAGTCCGACCCGATCGATCCTATGCGGCATTGGAAGAAATGGTTGGCCATGCTGAAGAAGTGCTCAAACGACTCGGCCTGCATTACCGTGTGGTGACCCTGTGCTGCGGAGACATCGGCTTCAGTGCAGCCAAAACGTACGATATCGAGGTTTGGCTGCCGGGCCAGAATACTTTCCGCGAAATTTCATCATGCAGCAACTGTACCGATTTTCAGGCGCGAAGAATGAAAGCCAGATGGCGCAATCCCGAGAGCGGAAAAGCAGAATTACTGCATACTCTGAATGGTTCCGGACTTGCTGTTGGTCGAACCTTGATTGCTGTAATGGAGAATTACCAGCAAGCCGATGGCAGCATTCGCGTTCCAAAGGTATTACTACCCTATATGGGCGGCGTTGAGACCATTACACCCAATTAAAAATATCTTTATGCCGAAATTATTATTTTCCGTAATGCTGATTCGGTAACCATAAGGCTATCTCTGGAAAAATTGTGACCAGTGCCAAGCCCAGAATCATGACCATGACAAAAGGGATGATGGAGCGATAAATATCCGTTATTGAGATTTCCGGCGGTGCCATGGCACGCATCAGGAACAGGTTATAGCCAAAGGGTGGCGTCATGTAAGCGATCTGGCAGGTGATCGTATACAACACACCGTACCAGACCAGATCAAAACCCAGCACCTTGACCAGTGGCACATACAACGGTGCAACAATAACCAGCATGGCAGTGTCATCAAGAAACATGCCCATGATGATGTAGGACAATTGCATCATAATGAGGATTTCCCAGGGGCTGAGTCCCAATCGGCCAACAAAAAAAGCCTCGATGGCCTTGACCGCCCCGAGGCCATCAAAGACAGCGCCGAAGGCGAGGGCGGCCAAAATGATCCACATGAACATGCAGCTGACGCCCAAGGTTTTACGGATCGTGTCTTCCATAATCTGGCGGGTCAGTCGACCCTTGATAAAAGCGGCCAGCGTCGCTGCTGTTGCGCCTACCGCCGAACTTTCAGTCAGATTGGTTTTGCCCATCAGAAACAGGCCGGTCATGGAAAAGAAAATCAGTAAGGGCAAAATTCCGGCCTGTAACAAGCGTAATTTTTTGCCCCAGCTCATTTGCCGTTCTGCCAACGGTAATGCAGGGCCCAGTTGCGGATTAATTTTGCAGCGGATGACGATGTAGAGAATAAACAAACAGGCCATCAGCAGGCCTGGAAACACACCTGCCAGCCATAATTGCCCGACGGGTTGCCTGGCAATCATCCCATACAGCACCAACACCACGCTGGGTGGCACCAAAATACCCAGCGAACTGCCGGCCTGGATGACTCCGGTAATCATGATTTTGTCGTAACCGCGCCTGAGTAACTCAGGCAAGGCAATCGTTGCACCAATGGCCATACCTGCAACGCTCAATCCGTTCATGGCTGAAATGACGACCATCAGACCGATAGTGCCAATGGCCAGTCCACCATGCAGTGGGCCGGACCAGACATGAAACATGCGATACAAATCATCCGCGATACCGGACTCTGACAGCATATAGCCCATGAAAATAAACAACGGTAAGGTCAGTAGTGGATACCACTTCATCAGCTTCATGGCGGCTGTGAATGCCATCTCAGATCCACCATCGCCCCACAGCGCCAACGACGCAACCACCGCAACAAAACCGATGGCGCCAAAAATCCGCTGGCCGCTCAAAAGCATGAGCATCATGCTGGAGAACATCAGGATAGCGATCCATTCATAACTCATATCGCTGTCTCCGTGGGGGTGACGGATTCACCAATCTCGCGGCCCGTGAATTTTGCCCAGTCTCTGAAGAAGGTTGCGATAGCCTGCAGCAGCATCAAAATAATCCCAGCTGTCATAAAAATTTTTATTGGCGCCATATACGGTGACCAGGCGGAGTAACTGGTCTCTTTATAGTGGATCGCGTATTCGGTGCTTGAAAATCCGCCATACAGAAGCAATGCCAGGTAAAACACCAGACAAAATGCGGTAATGGAATCGGCAAAGGCCTTCCCTCTCGTAGACCAGCGTCCATAGAGTAAATCCATACGCACGTGGGCATTCAGTTGCATTGAATAGGCCCCACCGAGCATGTAGTAAGCGGCCATCGTGAATTGGGCCATCTCCAGTGTCCATATGGTCGGGACAAAGAAGCTTTTTGATATGGAGGAGAACAGCAGCAGGCCCATCATGGCGAAAATCAAATACATGGACATGCGACCCACGAACCGATTTACCACTTCGACATAGTGGACATAAACTCTGATTGCCTTAGGCATTTCAATACCCATTTATAGATATATGTAGCGTTGGAATTTGATGGTGCTGTGGAGTATGGCCTGTACATGACCATCTTGATAGTGAGTGTGGACAGCATAAATTATCGGTGCCCAGCATGCCCAAAGTAGCGGCGGCTGTCGACAAATACCGACAGCCGCCGAATACCCTTAGGTGTAGAACATCGAAAAATCAACCATACCGATATGGCCGGCCGGCCTTGGCCATCACTGCAGCATATTCTTTGAAAATTTTGACCACTTTCGCTGAGCGTGGGCTTTTGGTCGCCATTTCATCCCAGAACTTGAGGGCTTCTGCTTCAACAACTGCCCATTCCGCATCAGGAATGGAGGTCAGTTCCAACTTCGTGCCGCTGGTGCGCAGTTTCGCCTCGCCATTCCAATACCAGTATTGGCGATGGTAATGCGAACTGTCCATGGCAAGTTTCAATAAGGTCTGCAGGTGCGCTGGAACAGCATCCCATTGCTTTTTATTGGCAAAAAATGAACCAATCCAGGCACCGGTTATATTGTTGGTGAGGAAGTACTTGGTGACGTTCGCCCAGCCAACCGTGTAATCCTCAGTAATACCGGACCAGGCCATACCATCCAACTCACCGGTTTGTACCGCCACCTCGGCGTCTTCATAGGGTATGGAGACCGGAACGACACCAAAACGGGTTAAGAACTGCCCCGCGCTTGGGAACGTATAAACACGCAAGCCCTTCAAATCTTTCAGACTGCGGATAGGTTTGACCGTATTAAAGTGACACGGATCCCAGGATCCCGCACTCAGCCACTTTACATTCTCGACCTCGTTGTAAGCCTCATCCCAGATTTCATTCAAGCCATATTCGTGAAACAAAACGGGTACATCAAGACTATAACGGGTCGAAAACGGGAAATAGCCACCAAAAACCCGCACGTCAACAGGGGCGGCCATGGAGTCATCATCGCTTTGTACTGCATCTATCGTGCCTTTTTGCATCGCGCGGAATAATTCGCCTGTCGGTACCAATTGGTCTGCGGTGTACAACTCAATGACCATCTCGCCGTTTGCGGCTTTGTTGAACATGTCGATTGCTGGCTTGACCACATGCTTGGCCAGGGTGGCACCGGCATAGGTTTGCAGTCGCCATTTTATCGTGGTCTTTTTGGCCGCATGGACATAGGGTGCGTTGACGGCTGAAACAGCTGCGACAGCCGTTCCAACGCCTGCTGTTTTGAGAAAATCACGTTTTTTCATCTATCCATCTCCTTACTTTGCTGTTGTGGTCTATTTAGACGGTTGATCTCGCGCAGGCCAGTGTGCGCTGTCTGTCTATCTATTGTATTCACCCCTTCAATCACTCGCCGGGTTCATTCTGTGCCGATGTTTCGAACTGACGCAGTGCCTGTTCAAGCCATTTGGCGATAGCGCCCGCCCAATGCTGCTGACCCTCCGGGTCAGCAATCAAGCTATTGCGGATTTCGAGCATGACATGTGGAATGTTACGCATTTCTCCATGTTGTGGAATGGTGTAGTCGGTTTCATCTGAGACACGGTAGGGCTCGTTCGCCATTACTGTCAGCTGAGAATCTTGTGCCACGATGTCCAACAGCAAGGTGGCAAATCGAGGGTCGCGGTTAAACAGAACACCAAAGTCCAGCTCCCGCTTGCGCCCCATATAAACAGGGGTGAAACTGTGCACACTGACGAGAATTGTCTGCTGCCCCGACTTTTCACGCTGCTCCAGTTGTGTGGAAATCGACTGGTGATAGGGTTCGAATATTGCGTTACGCCTGATTTCACGCTCAGTTGCCGTTAACTTCAGGTTCCCGGGCACCGTTGTAAGTTCGCTTACTTCAGGGATTGAACTGGCCACCGATGGTGGTCGATTACAATCGATCAACAGTCTCGAATAGCGTTGTAAAATTAATGCTGCATCAAGAACTTTGGCTACCTGTCGCGCAACCTGCTCCGCACCTATATCCCACGCGATATGTGCTCTTGACTGTTCATTATTGAGACCAAGGTTGTGGCAGGATGCAGGAATATAACGCCCTGCGTGGTCACAGGTCAGCAGATAGGGTGAGTCCGGACGCCCAGGCAGCATGACGACGGGCTCAGGTTCACCGGTGTTTAAAAATAGCTTTTCGGGGGCCGTCATCGTTTGTTATATATATTACAATGATGCTGTATTATCTGTAAATGTAACGAATACTACAGAGCAGGGCAACATAAAAAGCAAATGAGTGAACCTTCCCAGGCCAATCCAACGCTGGCAGAAAGAATTCGTCAGAATTTGAACAGGTTGACAGCAACTGAGCGTAAGCCTGCGCGCTTGTTACTGGCAAATTATCCCTTCGCAGGCTTGGAAACCGTCGCCCGTTTTGCCGCTCTGGCAGGCGTGAGTGGACCCACCGTTCTGCGCCTGATCAAAAAACTTGGATATAGCGCATACGCGCAATTTCAACGCGATCTGAAATATGAACTTGAGGCAAGAATTCAATCACCATATTCCAGACAGCGACGACAAGTTGACAACTCGCAGCCCAATATCATTCCTGTTAGCGAATTTGTAGATGCGCTGTGTGAAAACCTACGCCGTTCTGCCTTTACCTGGACTGCCTCCGATTTACAGCAGGCAGTGACTTTACTCGCAGATCCAAAGCGCAGGGTCTACCTGTTGGGCGGGCGTTTAACTGAAGCTGTTGCCCGTTATTTATTCGTTCACCTGCATGCGCTGAGACCTCGAGTTTTGCGTATTGGCGGTCAAACCGATACCTGGCCGGAATCGATCCTGGACATGTCCAAAGCAGACTTATTGTTGGTGTTTGACATACGTCGATATCAAAATGATGTCGTTGAATATGCCCGCCAGGCTGCTGAGCGTGGCGTGCAAGTGATTCTGTTCACTGACCAATGGCTGTCACCTGTCTCAAAATTCTCCTCGCTGGTGTTCACCTGCCACACCCAGGCACCCTCCAACTGGGATTCATCGGTGTCCATGGTAGCGTTGCTGGAGGTATTGATCAGCGCACTGAACCAGCAACAGTGGCCATGCATACACAAGCGCATGGGTGAGTTGGAACAACTACGAAACGCACTTGAGCACGGTAAG
>CAZAWX010000042.1:0-19892 GCA_964488985.1 uncultured Ectothiorhodospiraceae bacterium | reverse complement strand
GGCGTCTTCTGGGACCAATATCCATCGATTCCACTGGGTTGCGCTTAAGAACTAATCGGTGATCCTGCAACGGTTATGAAATAATCTGACGACAGCGACGGTAACTCCGCTACTATATTCCATGCACTATCCCATGCCGGTTGTTGAGGACCTGTAGCAAACCCGCGCCAGATATCAACACAAGGTCAAACACCCTCGCGGGTGCTTGTTTTTCCCTTTACTTTTTTCAGGAAGTTAAATGCCCTCAAACACGGCAACCGCTTTTGCTCAATTTTCCCTCGACCCTGCGCTCCTTAAGGCACTCGATACGGTCGGCTATGAAACCCCCTCGCCTATACAGGCGCAGACCATCCCGCTGCTATTGCAAAACTGTGACGTTATCGGTCAGGCACAAACCGGGACGGGAAAAACCGCTGCTTTTGCCCTGCCCATTTTGTCACGCCTGGACCTGAAACAAAAAAAACCCCAGGCACTGATTCTTGCCCCCACACGAGAACTGGCCATACAGGTGGCTGAAGCGTTTAAAACCTATGCGGCCAACTTAAAGGGCTTCCATGTACTGCCCATTTACGGTGGCATGGATTACACCGGGCAACTCCGTTCTCTGCAACGTGGCGTCCATGTGGTGGTCGGCACGCCAGGGCGAGTTATGGATCACATGCGCCGGGGCACACTAATGTTGGACGAAATACAGACGCTGGTACTGGATGAAGCGGATGAGATGTTGCGCATGGGCTTTTTTGATGATGTTGAGTGGATCCTCGACAAAACGCCCCCGCAACGACAAACCGCCTTGTTTTCGGCCACCATGCCAGCGCAGATTCGCCGTGTTGCCGAGCAATACCTGAAGAACCCGGAACACATCACCATCGAGGTCAAGACCAGAACCGCAGAAACCATTAACCAGCGCTTCTGGCCGGTCAGCGGCATGCATAAACTCGATGCCTTGACCCGAATTCTGGAAGCTGAAAGTTTTGATGCCATGCTGATTTTCGTGCGCACCAAATCATCAACTGTGGAACTGGCCGAAAAACTCGAAGCCCGCGGTTTCGCGGCTACGGCGCTCAATGGGGACATCCCGCAAAAACAACGCGAACGGATCATCGAAAGATTAAAAACCGGGAAACTCGATATCCTGGTCGCGACCGATGTCGCTGCGCGCGGGCTTGATGTCGAACGCATCAGCCATGTTCTGAATTACGATATTCCCCACGACACCGAAGCCTATGTCCATCGTATCGGCCGCACCGGACGGGCGGGCAGAACCGGGGAGGCCATTATGTTTGTGGCGCCACGGGAAAGGCGTTTGTTGAACACCATTGAAAGATCGATTCGGCAAAAAATTGACATCATGGAACTGCCCTCAACCGAACACATCAATGACCAGCGTATCGCCAAATTTAAACAACGCATCACCGACACCCTGGAAGCGAATGAATATGGGCTGTTTCACCAACTCGTCCAGCAATATCAAAAGGAACACAACGTTCCAGCACTACAGATTGCCGCCGCACTTGCCAAGCTGTTTCAAGGTGACACACCGCTGGTATTGCAACATAAAGCGCGCCGCAAGGTAACTTCTGAGGATAAAACCAACAAGCCAGCCCTCCACCCAACCCGGGGAGATAAAAAGCCAACCACCCCTTCGCGCGCCAAACCCAGTGAACTACAACCGGGGATGGAGCGATATCGCATCGAAGTCGGCCGGCAACACGACGTGATGCCAGGAAATATCGTCGGCGCCATTGCCAGTGAAGCCGGTATCGACAGCCAATTTATTGGCCACATCGATATTCACGATGACTTCAGCCTGGTCGATCTGCCCGAACACATGCCAAGGGATATTTTCAAAACTCTTAAAAAAACCTGGGTGGTGGGCCAGCAATTAAAGATTTCACGCACTGCACAAAGGCCAGAGACGGGCAAGTGCGCACCGCAAACCAAGAAAAAATCACGCCGCCCGGCGGATAAAAAATCCAAAACGGCGAAAACGGCAAGGAAAAAAAACCTTAAGGCATAGGGACTTGGGCGTAAATATTGAACACTACTGCCAGAAAGCGCAGGGAACCACCTGGCAAGAAGGTGAGCAGCATGGATGCTGCGGCTCGAGCCTACAGGGGCCGCGCTTTAGCTGAGGTGTATTTCGTCTATGATCAACCATTGATACTGCTTTCAGTGCCTGTCTCCGGTAACATTTACATCACTGCAAATTTATAACTTTCCTGATGAGTGAGGACTCCCGTGAGTAATTCAGAACAGCAACGTGAAAAATTCAGATCTCAAAATGGTTTCATTGCCGCCTTGGACCAAAGCGGCGGCAGCACGCCAAAAGCGCTGAAACTTTACGGCATTGATGAGGACGCCTGGAGCAACGAAGAAGAGATGTTCGACATCGTCCATCAAATGCGTTCACGGATCATGACCAGTCCAGCCTTTACCGGCGAACATATCCTCGCCGCAATTCTTTTCGAAAACACCATGGATCGCGAAGTTGAGGGCCAGCCTACTGCAGACTATCTGTGGAATGTCAAAAACATCGCCCCAATTTTGAAAGTCGACAAGGGTCTCGCAGACGAAAATGATGGTGTGCAGATCATGAAACCCATGCCGACACTCGATGCATTGCTCGCCAAAGCGAGGACCAAAGGCATCTTCGGGACCAAAATGCGTTCCGTCATTAAACAGGCCAATGAAGCGGGTATTCAGGCCATCGTTGACCAGCAGTTCGATATTGGTAAACGCATCGCTGCCGCCGGCCTGGTTCCGATCATCGAACCAGAGGTCGATATTCACTGCCCCGAAAAGGCCGAGGCAGAAAACTACCTCAAAGCCGGGCTTATGATCGCCCTGGACAGCCTGGACGCAGATCAACTGGTGATGTTGAAACTAACCCTCCCGGAGCAAGACAACCTTTACGCCGATTGCGTCCGCCACCAGAACGTATTGAAGGTGGTCGCACTGTCAGGCGGCTACAGTCGTGAAGAGGCGAATGCCCGGCTTACGCGCAACAAGGGCGTTGTCGCAAGTTTTTCCAGGGCCTTTACCGAAGGGCTTAGTGCGCAACAAAGCGATGACGAATTCAATGCATTAATGGCCAATTCCATCGCCAGCATTTGCGCGGCATCCGCAACCTGAGAATCAGCCCGGCCAGAACCTGCCGTCAGGCAGGTTCTGCTATACCAATTTCAGGATTGATCGCACACGGCCGTGGCCATGGCACCCAGGGTCGGGAACAAGAAATCAACCTCGGGGATCGCGCCAACTTTTGCCGTCGCACCCCAGTCACCCCCCTTGGATAAGCCCTGACGATCAATCCAGGCACGTGCCAAGCCGGCAGCAGTTGCTGGTACGTGATCATGGAACAAGCTCTGGGCGGTATGCAGGATTTGTTCCTTGTCCAGGCCTAAATCTGTTTTCAGATGCCTCAGCAGGTAGTTGAAGTTGGCTGGGTTTGGCTTATATGATCCCACGTCCTGAGCGCAGTAAATCGCGTCGAATTCAACACCGAGTTTGCGGTTTGACGCCGCAAATCCTTGCCGGTGTACATTGGATAAAATGACCAACTTGAAGTGCTGCTTCAATATGCGCAGGGCATCGGCAGTATCCGCAAATGCCGGCCAGTGGGGCAATGACTGTCCAAAATTCTCATCCATGTCCGCACTCGAGCGCAGATCATAGTGCTTGGCGAAATCAGCATGAACCTGCGTTAAAATATCTGCGTAGTGCATCTGCGGCGTGCTTGCCTGTTGGGCACTTTCTAACCCAGAGTAGACCTGCAACGCCTCGGCACGGGTAATATCACGGCGCCCGCTGGCTTGAATGAGCGGCTGCAAACCATCCCATATCCCTCCCTCCCAATCGATCAGAGTGCCATAACAATCAAAAGTAAGAACGGCAAAGTCCGTCAACTTTTTACCCATTTACCCCCCCCTTTTCTCTGCCAGGACAGAACCAACCTGACGTGCCGGTAATATCGAATCTTCTTGCCACCGCGTACTATAAAAGTATTGAACGCGAATATACCCCAGTGATCAGGCTCCATCACTAAATTGTGGTAAGACAACCATAAGCATTGGCTCCTGACGCTAAGTGGCTCTGCGGGGTACAGTAGCGCTTATAACAATCTTAAGGTATCAGCGTGTATGTCCCTCATTGATCATTACATCAAAAAAGCCCAATCGGCACCACGTAGAATCCTCTTGCCTGAGGGGGAAGATCCGAGAATTCTCACTGCCGCCAGACAACTGGTAGACGAGGGTATTGCCAGACCGGTACTGCTCGGCACGCAGGCTGAAATCGAATCACGGGCCCACAGGGAACACCTGTCGCTTGACGGAATTGAACTCGTGGATCCGGCGTCCAGCACTGACCTTGATTCTTTTGCAGCGCTCTATCATCAACACCGCCCTAATATGCCGTTGGAAAAAGTCCCGGAACTGATCCGCGAACCGATACTACATGCCTGTTTGATGCTCAGTTCTGGACAGGCCGATGCACTGGTTGCAGGCGTTTCCTGTCCAACCGCAAACGTCATATCGGCTGGACTGGCCGGTGTTGGCCTGGCTGCAGGCATGAGCCGGGCCTCCAGTTTTTTTCTTATGCAGGTACCCGATTTTCAAGGCCAGGGCCCACAGACTTTTTTCTATGCCGACTGTGCGGTCAATATCGACCCGGATGCGGATCAACTCGCCGATATCACCCTCACATCCGCAGCTAATGCAGAAAAACTTCTTGATGAACCCCCACGCATCGCCATGTTGTCCTTCTCCACAAAAGGCAGTGCCCGCCATGCACATGTGGACAAGGTGGTGCAGGCACTACAGCAGGTTCAGCGCCGGGCACCAAATCTTGTCGTCGACGGTGAATTACAGGTCGATGCAGCGTTGATACAACGCATTGCTGACACCAAGTTAAAATCCCCAAGTGAGGTGGCAGGACAAGCCAATGTATTGATTTTTCCCGATCTCAACGCCGGTAATATCGCCTATAAACTGACCCAGTACATGAGTGGTGGCTTGGCAGTCGGGCCAATTTTGCAGGGATTCGCCAAGCCCGTTGCGGATTTATCTCGCGGCGCCAGCGTTGCCGACATCATTGGCACCGTAGCCATCGTTTCGTCCATGTAACAATTCCTGGCAAAGCGATAGCGTTTTTTTCGATCACCCCGCGTTATAATCCGCGCTTTTACTGGGAGTAGTTTGCCTTGACTGAGAATTCCTCAAAAGGGACGGACAATATCTTCGCCGAGAGTACTGTTGCCGTCGCCGATTTTAAGTTTGGCGCTAAAACAGTGGCCGTATTCGACGATATGGTCGGACGTTCCGTGCCCTTTTATGCTGAAATTCAACGCATGTGCTGTGAAATGGCCGCCGATTTCGCCGTCCCGGGCAGTCGGCTTTACGATTATGGCTGTGCCACAGGAACCACCATGCTGGCCCTGGATCCACTGGTAGCGCCCGGTGTGCAATTTGTCGGCCTCGACAACTCCGCAGAAATGCTCGACAAATGCCGGGAAAAACTCGCTGGGATTGATGCCAGTCGAGCCTTGGAACTCATCAACACGGATTTAAACAACGCTCCGCCAATCAAAAATGCATCTGTTGCCTTGCAGATTTTGACGCTGCAATTCATACGCCCGCTAAACCGCGAGCAGATCGTCAGCGGTATTTTTGACGGCCTGACTGAAAACGGCTGCCTAATCCTGGTCGAAAAAATTCTTAGCCCCAGCGGTATGTTGAACCGCCAGTTTATAAAATATTATTACGAGATGAAACGCCGCCACGGATATTCCGACATGGAAATCTCCCAAAAGCGTGAAGCCCTGGAAAATGTTCTCGTACCCTATCATTATGAGGAAAATATGGAATTACTCCGGCGCGTGGGCTTTACCCAGGTGGAGGAGTTTTTCCGCTGGTATAACTTCTGCGGCATCATCGCGGTCAAATAATCATGGCAGGAAATCACACCGGGCCAGACCAATCGGTTCTGCATCAGGCACTCGTTGCCTGGGGAAACTTCGTCTTCCATTGGCGAAATACCATGTTTCCGATTGTGATCATTGCGATATTTGCCAGTTTACGCCCCACCGATCCATGGCACAGCCAAAGCGCCGGTGCCTGGCTCAATCTCGTGGGCATATTAGTGGCGATTCTGGGCCAGGTCATCCGCTCAATGGTCGTTGGCCTGGCCTATATCAAACGCGGCGGTGTCAACAAACGCGTCTATGCGGACACGCTGGTCAACACTGGAATTTTCGCTCACTGTCGAAATCCACTCTACGTCGGCAACGCCTTCAACCTGCTGGGCCTGTTTATCATTCACAACAATCCGTACGCTTATGCCCTCGGCGGTGTTTTTTTTGTCGTCTCTTATATCGCGGTAGTGGCGGCTGAAGAGCGCTATCTGGCAGATAAATTCGGCGAGCAGTTTGCGCTATATTGCCAAACCACACCCCGTTGGCTGATCCGCCTGGAGGGTCTTGGCGACACCCTTTCAAGCATGCGTTTCAACTGGCGACGGGTCATCATCAAAGAGTACAGCAGCGCCACCAGTTGGATCGTGACCGCCTGTGCTTTGCTTGCCTACGAAGCGGTGTTGCGTAACGGGTTTGTACCGGGTCTGCTGCTGAATTCTAGTGTTGCGATTGGGCTAATCACATTACTCAGTGCCGTAATGATCAGCCGGTTGAAAAAATCAGGCCGGCTTAAAGACGAATAACAAACTTTCGTAATTCACAGGGATCGATCGCCTGTTAATTACCGGCTCAAGCCTTTTCAACTGCTCTATCTGAAGATTTCTCTTGAGATGGTCTTTACACTAATATAAAGATATGTTTATATAGGTATGTCTTTATTATTGGTCACTGTCATGAGTGAATTACCGGATCCAGACCTGCTTGTAGAAACCAACGCCCGCCTGCATCGACGCCCACATCCCCCTTTCGCGCCTTTGCACGACGATCTTGAGCTGTCCCTGGAGTACTTCCCGGCAGCAACCGAGAATGGGGCCGGTGCCGTTATGAAAACCATTCGCGAACTGGTGTCTGTAGCACCGAAATTTGTCTCAATCACCTATGGTGCCGGCGGCAGCAACCAACACCGCAGCCTGCAATTGGTTGAGCAGATTCACCGTGAGACCTCGTTGAAAACCGCAGCTCATCTGACTTGCGTCGGTGCATCCAAGGCGGAAATTGAACAGACTGTATCTCGTTTTGCTGCCGCCGGTGTTCGTCATATCGTTGCCCTGCGTGGTGATCCCCCCGCCGGTGGCCATGGCTTTACACCGCACCCCCATGGTTACCGGAATGCAGCCGAACTGGTCGCGGGCATCAGCGACCTTGGTGATTTCGAGATCAGCGTAGCCGCCTACCCGGAGGTACACCCAGAGGCGACCAGTGCCCAGGCAGATCTGGATAATCTGAAACGTAAGATTGACGCTGGCGCCCACCGTGCCATCAGCCAGTTCTTTTTTGAAGCCGAGACCTTTTTACGATTTCATGATCGCGCCCGTGCTGCCGGAATCACAGTCCCCATTGTCCCGGGGATCCTCCCTATCCATGATTTCAAACGCGTCAGTGCCTTTGCTGCCCGCTGTGGAACCGCAGTTCCCACCTGGTTACGGCAGTTGTTCCAGGGTCTGGAAGACGTTCCCGATGTGAGCCCATTGGTCGCTGCCACCGTGGCTGCTGAAATGTGCACTCGACTCAAAGATCATGGAATTCGGCACTTTCACATCTATACGCTGAACCACTCCAAATTGACCCGGGCTGTTTGTCATATTCTTGGTCGCTGCAACCAGACCTGTGCCCAGACCAATCATGTGGTGAATGGATAATGCCTGGGCACCAGGCATCGATACGATCATTACGCGAAGCACAATCCTCACGTATTTTGATGCTGGACGGCGCCATGGGCACTATGATCCAGGCATTGAAGCTGACCGAGGATGATTATCGCGGCTCCCTTCTAACCGATCATGATCGACCTCTTCGCGGTAACAACGATCTTCTGTCGTTGACCCAACCCGACGCCATTCGGGATATCCATAACGCCTTTCTGGATGCAGGCGCAGACATTATCGAAACCAACACCTTCAACTCAAGCGCTATCTCACAGGCGGACTATGGCACGTCCCACCTGGTCCACGAATTAAACCTTGCCGCCACGCAACTCGCCCGGGCGGCAGCAGATTCACGGGCCTGCGACACACGCCCAAAGTGGGTCGCAGGTGTCCTGGGTCCGACCAGTTGCACCGCTTCAATCTCGCCTAATGTCAATGATCCAGCCGCCCGTAACACCAGCTTTGCTCTGCTACGGGACAATTATCTGGAGGCTATCGACGGTCTGGTAACCGGCGGCGCGGACCTGCTGCTGGTAGAAACGATATTCGATACCCTCAATGCCAAGGCTGCCCTGTTCGCCATCGAGACCTACTTCGAACGCAATTCAGTGCATTTGCCGATCATGATTTCAGGCACCATAACCGATCTTTCCGGGCGCACGTTGTCTGGACAAACAACACAGGCCTTGTGGTATTCCGTACGCCATGCCGCGCCATTCAGTATCGGCCTCAACTGTGCCCTCGGCGCCCAGGATCTACGCCAATACATCAGTGATTTATCTAACGTGGCGGATACCGCAGTCAGTTGTCATCCCAATGCCGGCCTGCCCAACGCCTTCGGTAGTTATGATGAAGAGCCTGAACATATGGCTGCGGTCATGGCGGAGTTTGCTCAGGCAGGATTGCTGAACATTGCCGGTGGCTGTTGTGGAACCACCCCCGCACACATTCAGGCTATGGCTCAAGCCTTAGCTGATATCCAACCCCGTCGGATCCCAAAGCTGAACCCCGCCACACGATTGAGCGGCCTCGAGGCGATCACCCTCGACAACGATTCGCTGTTCGTCAATATCGGCGAACGCACTAACGTCACGGGATCTGCAGCGTTTCGGCGCCTGATCGAAAACGATGACTACGAAGCAGCACTTGGCGTGGCCCTGGAACAGGTTCGCAATGGCGCCCAGATCATTGATGTGAACATGGATGAAGGCATGCTCGATTCGGTCGCAGCCATGCGCCGGTTTTTAAATCTGATTGCCTCGGAGCCTGATATCTGTCGGGTCCCAATCATGATCGACTCCTCAAAATGGGAGGTTCTAGAAGCTGGGCTTGAATGCGTACAAGGCAAAGGCTATGTGAACTCCATCAGCCTCAAGGAAGGTGAAGAGGAGTTCCTGCGTCAGGCACGAATTGTCAAACGTTTCGGGGCCGGGGTGGTGGTTATGGCATTTGATGAACATGGCCAGGCAGAGACCATCGAACAAAAACTGGCCATCGCCCATCGCACCTACGATTTACTCACCACCGTGGTCGGCTTCGCCGCCGATGATATTGCCATCGACCCGAATATCTTTGCCGTTGCCACCGGCATCAAGGCCCACAACGATTATGCCCGGGCCTTCATTGAATCCATCCACCTCATCAAACAACAGCTTCCCGGCGTCAAAGTGTCCGGCGGCGTCTCTAATTTGTCGTTTTCATTCCGTGGTAACAATCCGCTGCGTGAAGCCATGCATTGCGTGTTTCTCTACCATGGCATTGCCGCTGGACTGGACATGGCGATTGTCAATGCCGGCCGCCTGCCAGTGTACGAAGACATTCCCGCTGAGTTGCGCGAGCGTATAGAAGATGTGCTGTTCAATCGACGTGCCGACGCGGGCGAGCGCTTACTGGAAGTTGCCTCTGAGGTCAAAGGCCAAAGCCAGGCGCAGCGCGAAGATCTAAGTTGGCGCAAGAACCCGGTCCAGGAACGACTCATCCATGCCCTCGTGCATGGCATTGATGAGTGGGTGGTTGAAGATACCGAGCAGGCACGCCAGAACATGCCGTACGCACTGGACGTTATCGAAGGGCCGTTGATGGATGGCATGAACGTGGTCGGGGATCTGTTTGGCGCCGGCAAAATGTTTTTGCCCCAGGTAGTCAAGAGCGCACGGGTGATGAAAAAAGCAGTCGCGCACCTGGAACCCTTCATGGATGCCGAACGCAGTGAAAAACGCCAACTACGTCATGCCGGCACTATCGTCATGGCAACAGCCAAGGGTGATGTTCACGATATCGGCAAAAATATCGTCGCTGTGGTGCTACGTTGCAACAACTACAATGTCATTGACCTTGGCGTCATGGTGCCGGCCGCAAAAATTCTCGATGCGGCCCGGGAGGCCAATGCCGATCTGATTGGTGTCTCCGGACTCATCACCCCCAGTCTGGATGAAATGCAGGACGTAGCAGCGGAATTGCAACGCCAGAACATGCACCAGCCGCTGCTCATCGGCGGTGCCACCACCAGTCGAGTTCACACAGCCGTAAAAATCGCCCCAGCATATTCAGGATCCGTCGTCTATGTCACCGATGCGTCCAAAGCTGTAGGTGTTGTATCCAAACTGCTGGGATCCAACGCCGCAGCATTCAAAACCGAAGTCAAAAAACACGACCAGGCCATCCGAACCCGCCATGCCGCAGGCCGCAAGGGTTCCCGAATCGTTCCCCTCAACACCGCCCGGAAAAATCGCGCAGCCATTGACTGGCAGAATTTCACCCCTGTGGAACCGACATTTATCGGCACCCGGACACTGACCGACTACGATCTTGGCAAACTTGTTAAGACCATCGACTGGACTCCTTTTTTCCGTAGCTGGGATCTAGCCGGTGTTTATCCGCGCATCCTGGAAGACGATACAGTCGGCGAGGCCGCCAGCGCCCTCTACGCTGATGCCCAGACCATGCTGCAACAGATCGTTGAGCAACGCTGGTTACAGGCCAATGCAGTGTTCGGTTTCTGGCCCTCCAACCAAGTGAACGAAGATGATATCGCCCTGTATACAAACGAGCGGCAAGACCAGCCTCTGGTGATTATTCACACCCTGCGCCAACAACTCTACAGGAATCGTGGCCGCCCTAACCTTGCCCTTGCAGATTATATCGCCCCGCTGGACGCTTCGGCCAAGCGCGATTACATCGGGGCCTTTGCGGTCACCACCGGCCATGGCGTCGATGCGGCCGTGGCCCGATTCGAAGCGCAGCATAATGATTATTCTGCCATTATGGTCAAGGCTCTGGCAGACCGTCTGGCCGAAGCCTTCGCTGAACACCTGCATCAGCGGGTGCGCAGGGAATTTTGGGGATATGCGCCAGATGAGCAGTTAAGCAATCAGGAACTCATCAAAGAGCACTATCGCGGAATCCGGCCTGCTCCGGGTTACCCGGCCTGCCCTGACCATAGTGAAAAAAGCACATTGTTCCACCTCCTCGACTGCTACAACCAGGCTGGCATCAGTTTGACGGAAAACTTTGCCATGCAACCGGGGGCGTCGGTCAGCGGTTTTTATTTTGCACACCCCGAGGCAAGGTATTTCGGCGTTTCCAAAGTCGGCAGGGATCAACTTGAGGATTATGCCCAGCGCAAAAATATTCCCCTTGACGAAGCCAGACGTTGGCTGGCGCCGGTACTGGCAAAAATCTTCTAACTCAAGGCCTTGCAGCCACCTCACAGTCATTGCTGACCGCATATCAAAAGTCATAGTCATTGCTCTTGATGCGCTATACTTGGCGTTTTGTTCAGATCTGCAAGCAGCGCCCACTGCTATACGTTTGGTCTGAAGGTGCAACAGGAGCCTAGTTCGGCGTGAGTCCATCCCCATCGACTGATCCATCCGTGCGCGGATACATTATCCCCATTGGCGGCGGTGAAGAAAAATTGCGCAACCCGCAGATATTGGAACGCTTTGTCGCCTTGTGCGGGGGTAAAACGTCGCGCATTTCAATCATTCCCACTGCATCGGAGTTGGAAGATACCGGCCGAAATTACGAAAAGCTGTTCAGAAAACTTGGGGTTCGTCATGCCCAGGTGTTGACCTTCGCCAACCGCGAGGACTGTAATGCCAAGGATGTTCTCGAATACATTGAGAAGTCCGATGGTGTCTTCATGACCGGAGGCAATCAATTGCGCCTGTCCACTACCCTGGGCGGAACAGCAGTAGCGCAAGCCATTCGCCGCTGCAATGCCAACGGCATGCATGTGGCGGGGACTTCCGCCGGTGCCGCATTTATGCCTGAACACATGATTGCCGGTGGTGACGAAGGCAGCACACCAAGCCCTGATAAAGTCACCTTGGCGCCTGGACTGGGACTGACCAATGAGTACCTTATCGACCAGCACTTTCGGCAACGCGATCGCCTCGGCCGTCTGCTCACTGCTCTCGCCTATAATCCCTTCGCCATTGGTATCGGACTCGACGAGGATACCGCTGCCTTCATCCAGGCCGGTATCGGCTTTGACGTCATTGGCAGCGGCGGGATCACCGTCATCGACCCGGCTCAGCTCAGTCATTCCTCCATGGATCAGGCCCGTAGACTCTCCCCGGTCAGCATGATCGGCTTGCGCCTGCACATACTGACCTCAGGAGGGCACTTCAATTTACAGACCCGCGAAGCCATCCCCATTGAACCCTGATGTGATAGCCTTTTGAAACATCTTCAACAAGCCGAAAAACGACTGAAAAAAACAATGAAATGAGTAGCCCTATGAAAATTGTCTCCACCAACGTCTATCTGGGTCCCAACCTGTATGCCCATTTCCCGGTTATCCGTCATATCCTGGATCTGCGCGAACTTGAAGACTGGCCCACAGCGCGCCTCGGCACAGAATTTATTGATGCGTTGCTTGAAAATCTGCCCGGCCTGCATGAGCACGGTTGCTCTTACCGTGAACCCGGAGGCTTTGTGCGGCGTATGCGCGAAGATGAAGGCACTTGGCTAGGCCATGTTGCCGAACACCTGACCCTGGAGTTGCAAAACGTGGCGGGACTCGATGTCAGTTTTGGCCGCACCCGCTCCCTGGAAGGCAAACCCGGTCACTACAATATGGTCTTTCAGTACAAGGATGAAGAGGTGGGGCGCGAGGCCAGTCGCCTGGCGATTGCCCTCATCCATCATCTACTGCCAGAACATCTCAAATCCGCCGAAACCCCCGAACCAGGCTGGTACTTTCCCGCCGAATGCAATGCCTTTATACGTTTTGCCCAGCGCCGTGCCCTCGGCCCCAGCACCGGTTCGTTGGTCAAAGCCGCCGAAGAACGAAATATTCCCTGGTTGCGTCTGAACCGCTACAGCCTGGTGCAATTCGGTCATGGCCGTTATCAAAAGCGCATCCAGGCCACCACCACTGGCAACACCAGCAATATTGCCGTAGAGCTGGCTTCGGACAAAGAGGAAACCAACGGCATGTTGCGCGATCTTGGCCTTCCGGTACCAGCGCAGAGAATGGTCAACAATGCCGAACAGGCGCGTCGGGCCGCCAAGCGGATCGGTTTTCCGGTCGTCATCAAACCACTTGATGCCAATCATGGCCGTGGCGTGAGTATCAACCTGCGCACCACCGATGAAGTCTCAGCAGCATTTGAAAAAGCCCGTGAACACGGCCGTACTGTTTTGGTTGAGGCATTTTTAGAAGGACTCGATCACCGTCTGTTGGTGGTCAATGGACACCTCGTCGCTGCCGCCAAACGTGTTCCCGGACATGTCGTTGGAGACGGCCAGCACAACATCGAGGAACTGGTGGACATCATCAACCAGGATCCACGTCGCGGGGTCGGTCATGAAAAAGTCCTTACCCGGCTCGAATTCGACCATCAGGCCGAGCGCATGCTCGATGCCCTCGGTTATGACCGCACTACAATTCCTGCCGCAGGCGAACAGGTGTTCCTGCGTTCCACCGCCAATTTGTCAACTGGCGGTACCGCCGTGGATGTCACTGATGCCATTCACCCGGATAACAGGGAGATGGCCATTCGTACCATCGGAGCGATCGGTCTGGATATCGGTGGTGTCGATTTCCTCACCCGGGACATCACCCGCTCCTACCGCGAAATCGGTGGTGGCATTTGTGAAGTGAATGCCGGGCCGGGCTTTCGCATGCATGTGGCACCTAGCGAGGGAACCCCACGGGATGTCGCCGGACCGGTACTGGACATGTTGTTTCCGCCAGGCTCTCCGAGCCGGATCCCCATCGCTGCCGTGACCGGCACCAACGGCAAGACCACCACCTCACGCATGCTTGCGCATATCTTTAAACTGCATGGCTATAACGTTGGCCTGACCTCTACTGACGGCGTGTATATTGATGGCCGTCTGAGCGTTCCCGGCGATATGACAGGTCCGGTGTCCGCGCGCATGATCCTGCGTGATCCGGCCATCGATGCCGCAGTCATGGAAACTGCCAGGGGAGGCATGCTTCGCGGTGGCCTGGGCTATTCCAATTGTAATGTTTCCTGTTGCCTGAATGTCAGTGGCGATCATCTCGGCCTGCGCGGCATTGAAACCCTGGAACAACTGGCGGAAATCAAACGCATCCCAATTGAGATCGCGCAAGATGCGGTGGTGTTGAATGCAGACGATGCGCTGTGTTTGCAAATGGCAGACTATTCCGAGGCAAAAATCGTTTGTTATGTCACCACTAACCCAGGTCATATTCTGGTCAAGGACCACATTCAGGCCGGCGGCCAGGCCTTTGTTCTCGAACAAGGGATGAACGGCCACATGATCACCATCTACGACAACGAGAGCCACATCCCGTTATTGTGGACGCACCTGATCCCGGCCACCCTTGAGGGCCGGGCATTGCACAACGTGCAAAACGCCATGTTTGCTGCGGCCATGGCCTACAACATGGGGATCGGACTGGAAGATATCCGCCACGGGCTACGGACCTTCGACACCACATTCTTCCAGGCACCCGGACGTATGAACATCTACGATGAACATCCCTTCAAGGTCATCCTTGATTACGCCCACAATCCGGCTGCCGTACAAGCGATGTGTAATCTGGTGGATCGTTTCGAGCCCGAAGGTCGGCGAATTCTCGTGCTGGCGGCCCCCGGGGATCGCCGTGATGAGGATATCTGCGAAATTGCCCGCATCGCTGCCGGACATTTTGATCACTACATCTGCCGCCGGGACGACAATACCCGCGGCCGTGACGGAGACGAAGTGCCAACACTGCAAAAGAACGAACTGCTTGCCAAGGGGATCGACGCCTCAGCCATTGAGGTCATCCCCGATGAGCAACAGGCGACCGCCCGTGCATTGGAGATGGCCCAGCCCGGGGATTTACTGTTGATTCTCGGCGATTCAATCAGCCGTTGCTGGAAGCAGATCATCTATTTCAATTCCGGAGCCAAGGCCCCCACCGACAGTGCTCCCAAACCGGCCGCAACCCCGTTACCTGTCAACGACGATTTCAGCATCGACGAGAGCATGGAAATCATTCGTGACGAACGGGGCGTGCGTATCGCCAGGGAGGAAAATGATTAAGGCACCCGGATGCAAGGCCGCTGACAAGGCGCCACAACCATGAAACTTCTCGATACCAGACGCCTCCCGGGCCCGAACATCATCTGGACACGACCCGGGACCATTGCCGATGTGCAGTGTACTGAGAAAGAAGCTGAAGCTCTGTTGCCGGTGTGGAAAACCGAGGCCCGTTATGTACTCGATACTCTGGGTTGGGAGCATGAAAAGATCACCCACCACCACTTCAGCACCGGCATCAGCCTGCTGTTTTCCGCACCTATTGATGCGCTATACGCGGCCACCGAGGTCAACGACTATATCTGGGAGCGTACCGAACAGCGACTGGCCGGTGATGCTCCCCTCGAACGCCAGTCAGAACTGGCCCGCCTGGCAGCATTGATTGCCGCAGAGACAGATCCATCCCTGGTTACGCTTAAGACGGCGGCTTTACACCATAAGGTCAGTTTGCTCAGTGATGATGAACAGATTTCGGTAGGGCTTGGCAGCGGTTCTTTGTGCTGGCCTGTAGGTGAAGTTCCTGGGCCGGAAGAAATCAGCTGGCAGCAGGTTCATGATATTCCTGTCGGCATCATCACCGGCACCAATGGCAAAACCACCTCCGCACGACTGTCCAGCTATGTGATTCGCTGCGCTGGGCATCGTTGCGGTATGAGTTCCACGGATTGGATCGGTGTTGACGGTGACATCGTGGATTATGGCGATTATTCAGGCCCGGAAGGCGCGCGCACCATCTTACGCCGCACCGAGGTTGAAATGGCTGTCCTGGAAACGGCCCGAGGCGGTCTGCTGCGACGGGGTATCGGCGTTCCCCGGGCGAATGCTGCGTTGATCACCAATATTGCCGAAGATCATCTGGGCGATTTCGGATCTCAGAATCTGCGTGAACTACTGGATATCAAATGGGTGGTGACGCGTGTCCTGGATACGAACGGGCGTGCGGTGCTCAATGCCGATGATCCGTTACTGGTCGATAAAGCCCGCGGATCTGCGATGACCATCGACTGGTTCAGCCTCGACCCTGAACACCCGCGATTACGTGAATCCCTGGCCGCGGGTGGCCGCGTCTTCAGTGTGCGTGATGGATACCTGGTGTGCATGACACCAACGCAGTGTCAAAACATTTGCGCTGTCAATTCCATCCCCATCACCCTTGGTGGTGCGGCCCTACACAATGTGGCCAATGCCCTTGGGGTATGCGCCCTGACCCATGCAATGGGCATCGGTCTTGAGCAGCTTGCTGCCGGGTTAACTCAGATGCAGGTTGCGGACAATCCTGGCCGCTGTAATTTATTCCAGTTTTCTGGCCATCAGGTGCTGGTGGACTTTGCCCACAACCCACACGGACTGGCTGCCCTGTTCGGAATCGCCAGAGCTTTACCGGCACGGCGCCGGTTACTGTGTTTTGCCCAGGCAGGAGATCGGACAGATGAACAAATTCGT
Source organism: uncultured Ectothiorhodospiraceae bacterium (assembly GCA_964488985.1). GTDB lineage: Bacteria > Pseudomonadota > Gammaproteobacteria > HK1 > HK1 > CAZAWX01. The sequence continues at coordinate 3,083 of CAZAWX010000042.1, read as the reverse complement.
GAACTTGCCCGTGGCGTCTGGGCCATAGGCCTGGAACGCATCATCATTTCTGAACTGCCGAAATACTACCGTGGCCGCGAGCATGGCGAAATTTACCATTTGCTGCGTGATGAACTGATCAAGTGCGGGGCAAAACACACGCAAATCGAACACCATGAATCTGAACTCGATGCTTTGGACAGTGCCATGTCACAGGCCCAGGCTCAGGATCTGATCATTATGCTGGCGTTGGGGGACAGGGACTCAATCCTGGAAAAACTCAAACGTGAATCCGCACACTAATCGGGACAATCAAGGAGAAAAGATGCGTTTGCAAGGTTCGTGTCATTGCGGGGCAATCCACTTCACCCTACGCTCAAAACATACCTATCCGTTTAACCTTTGTTATTGCTCCGTGTGCCGAAAAACCGCAGGGGGTGGTGGCTACGCTATAAATCTCAGTGGTGACTACCAAAGCCTGGAAATTACCGGAGAAGAAAATTTAAGCATCTATCAAGTCACAGTGACTGATAACGCCACTGGGGAAAATTCCCTGAGTCCTGCCCAGCGTTACTTTTGCCGTAAATGCGCCAGTGCCCTGTGGGTGTACGACCCACGCTGGCCGGAGTTGATGCATCCCTTTGCATCAGCCATTGACAGCCAATTGCCGACACCACCGGAATATACCCACCTGATGCTGGCTTCAAAGGCTAACTGGGTCAGTCCCCAGCAGCGGGACAATGACCAGTTCTTTGAAGGTTATCCAGATGAATCTATCGCTGCATGGCACCAGCGTTTGGGGCTTGAAGATGTGTAACGATGGAATAAATTCTGAAAATCAAGATCCTATTCCCATGTTGTAGGGCTAAGCTGACTTAGAAGCTTAAATTAAAAATTCCGGCAGAAACACAAAGTGGACAATTATTTCGTCTTAGAACAAAAGGTGTTCGTTCAGTAAGAAATTCTTCGAAAGGTGATTTGCTTTGCCGTGTCATTGTTGAAACGCCAGTGAAGTTAAGCAGTAAACAAAAAGATCTGTTGCAACAATTTGAAGATTCAATGCAAGGTGACGGAAACAAGCATAGCCCGCAAGTGAGTACTTGAGTTGATGGTGTAAAGAATTTTTTGATTCGATGACTTCTTAGTGAATAGGTGTGTGACACATTCTTTTTTATTTTAGAAATACTCAGGCCATTTTCGGGAAGTGTGAAACACAGTCAGGATATGAATTTCTTCAGGTTTAATTCTATATATTACGATATAAGGAATATCTGAAATAACCAATTCATAAGTATTTACGACACGTCCCTTTCGACCCATTTCAGGATGTGAACTCAGGTTTTGCACGACTGCTCTGATGATGATTGCGATGTCATACGCAGCGGCAGGATTATCTCTAGCCATATAATCCTGAATTTCTTCCAATGCTTTTGCTGCGGGTTCCGTCCAGACAATTTTCATTTTCAGGGGGTCTTGTAGTATTTATTAAAAATACGTTCCATTTCGGAATCATCTACAAATCGCTTTTCGTCAGCAGCCTTGATGCCCTGTTTTATTTGCTGGATTTGCCAACTATTGATATCCAGATATTGTTCGATGGCCTGGTTTACTAAATAATTCCGTGATCGCTCAAGTTTGTTAGCCAACTGGTCAAGCTTTTTGACCTTGGTACTATCAGAACGAATTGTGAATGCTTCGGTGCTCATTGGTTCTCCGTGAATCACTATGGTTCACGGAGAACCATAGCAGTCAGATTTCAATTTGTCACAGATTGTTTTGTTCGACACGGTATACGAAGTTGATTGCCGAGGTGCCTGACACCTTTTCAATAACAACTTGGACCAGATGGGCCGACAGGTAAATACACTTGTCCAGGAGGACAGACACTGAATGAGTTGTTTAATTGCACCTGTTGTTGTGTTGCATTATCCAATCCCACTGCTGCACCCATTAATGAATTTATCGGATCGTCTTCGCGGTGTCTGCATTTTAGAGATTTATCACCTGCACCGAAGTAGAACTTTACACCGGCACTTCCTTGATTTTTCGCATGGATAACCTCTTTGCCGGCATCTGCCTTTCCCCTGAATGGAAAAGGGCCAGAATACCCTTGAGTTATCCCGCGTCGCGGTGCTCTGAAATGCTCTCTCAGCAAGCCTGCCCAGGGTGGCAGCTTTGCCCTGGAATCGGTGGCAGCTTTGGCCTGGAATACGCACATTGATCAGGCTGTTAACTCTTGTCTTTCATTTTGACCCGGCACGATTTGTGAAAAAACACAAACCTCGTTCTCAGCCAATCTGTCCCTGCTGTGGCAAACCGATGCAGCTTGTTAAAACACGGATCGACCGAATCACCCGACACATTCTGGTGCTTATTTGAATGACCAGTGAGCACCTGATCATGTGACCGTAGATTAAAACGCGGTTGATGCAGACCAAAATCGTTGGCGGATCTTGCTCGCCCGAAATTCAGGAGAAATGATGCTACTTGCCTTTCAGAACAGAATATCAACAGCCATAAACTGGCGACTACAAGTCGGAACGGTCATCAGACGATCCTGTCGTACCAACGACACCCTCACCGACAAAAAGCTATTTTCATAGCACCTCAGAAATCCTGAAGACCCGGGCTTGTCCAACAAACGGTTCAGATTGTGGCTCGCTCCGCTCCCACAATCTAACCTTATTCGTTATGCCATTTTTTGCACATGATGAAAATCCTCAATCGTTTCGAGTTCCTTTCCTTCACTCGACTGCGCCCTATAAAGGTCCCATCTTACTTGTAGGTTGAGCCAAAAATCAGCAGATACCCCAAAAAACTTTGCCAGGCGTAGTGCTGTGCTTGGCGTAACTCCGCGCTTTTGGTTGACCAGTTCATTGACACGCTGATAGGGTACATGAATAGCATTTGCCAAATCACGTTGACTAATTTGCATGGGGCCAAGGAATTCCTCCCGGAGCATCTCACCTGGGTGAGTAGGTGGCCTATGTGTAGGAATGCGAATCATGATATGCCTCTAATGATAGTCGGTTACTTCCACATTACCGGGGCCTGACTCACCCCAAATAAAACAAATTCGGTATTGCTCATTTATACGAATGCTG
>CAZAWX010000041.1:0-20003 GCA_964488985.1 uncultured Ectothiorhodospiraceae bacterium | reverse complement strand
CCTTCACCAACACCCGTCTATTCCACTGGGTTGCGCTTAAGAACTAACCTATGATACGCAGCTATTTAGATGTACAGAATCAATTACAGCACTAAAATCAATGCACCATCAGTACGGGCAGTGTTGCCTCACCGGTCAGGTAGTGGGTAACCCCACCGAGCAGCATTTCCTGCAGGCGGGTATGGCTGTAACCACCAATCACCAGCAAGCTGGCATTGAGTCCAATGCATACATCAAGGATTGACTCTCCCACCGGGGCGTGGCCCATATCGACGACTCGGATTTCTGCTTGAACACCATGACATTTAAGGTAGGTGATGACAGCTTGCGCATCGGGTTGGATGTGCTGGCGTTTGGAACTGATCAATACCGTGGTTTTTTTTGCCAGGCGTAAAAAATTACGCGCGGCGGCCATCGATTGGGCTGCCTCTTTGCTGCCATTCCAGCCGATGATCACATGATTGGAATAATCTACAGTGACCTGTCCTCTGGGCAGCATCAGAACGGGGCGCCCTGTGCCGCGAAGAATTTGTTCAAAAGTCTTTGGCGGAGGATTACTGCGCACTGGCCGCGGAACTAAAATGACATCATTGAGACGCCCATAACGGGCGACCAGATCGCTGCGAACACCGGATTCCTCAATCCAGTTGGCACCGCGTGTTGCCGTAGACAGGCTGCGTTCGATGATGGGAATATTTGAGCCTTGACAGACTTTATCGAACAGGGCCTTTAGTCTTGCTGCCTGGTCCGCAGAGCTTTGCCGGGCGTTGCCAACAATTGACTCACGCATGCTGCGACTCAGTCCGAGGGTGGCATAAGGCAGCATGTCATCGGCTTTCGGGTGTACGTAGAAGACGTCCAGATGCGCGTCGAAATAAATTGCCGCACGAATACCCGACTCGAGCATGTACTCGCTCATATCGCTTTCGCGCAAGGGTAAAAACAACGTTTTGACTGGCATGTGCTCCCCCTCGAAATTAGTCCGCTAGCCTGGTTTCAGTTTGCCATGGTGCATGCAGCGGTATTGACATACACATCAACTCAAACTCAAACTCTAATTCAGATCTCGCTGCCAATGACACCCTCGGCCCGGGCTGCGGTAATTTCGGCATCGCTGTAGCCGAGGACATCACGCATAATTTCAACTGTGTGCTCACCGAGTAAAGGTGATCGTTGCACATCCGCCGGAGAGTCTGACAGCTTGATTGGATTGCCCACTGACAGGTATTTGCCTCGCGTAGGATGATCCACTTCGACCACGGTCCCGGTTTCCCGCAGAGATTGTTCCGCGGCTATTTCTTTCATCGACAGGATGGGACCACAGGGAACATTTAAGGGATTGAGTGTATTCATGACTTCAAACTTGGTGCGGGTCATGGTCCATTGCTCGATCATCGCGAAAACCTGCTCCAACTTTGGCAAACGCGCCTGAGGTGTCGCCCACTGCGGGTCATCGATGAGCTCGGCATGCCCGATGGCACGCATCAGAGGCGCCCAGATAGCGGCTTGCACAATGACATAGATATAGTCGTCAGGTCCTCCCGGTGCACATTTAACAACCCAACCCGGCTGCCCGCCTCCTGACGCATTACCCGCACGGGGCACGGCTTCGCCGAATTCACCGTTTGGATATTGAGGATATTCGTGGAGTGGTCCTTTTTCCAGGCGTTGTTGGTCACGAAGCTTGACCCGGCAAAGATTCAGGACGCTGTCCTGCATGGCGCAGTAAACCCGTTGCCCGCGACCACTTTTTTCCCGCTGGAATAATGCGGTAACGATTCCCAGGGCTAAATGTAACCCGGTACCCGAATCGCCGATTTGCGCACCAGTTACCGTGGGTGGACCATCATCAAAGCCAGTCGTGCTGGCTGAACCACCGGTACACTGAGCAACGTTCTCGTAGACTTTACAGTCCACATAGGGCCCGGGGCCGAAACCCTTGACGGACGCGTAAACGATGCGTGGGTTGATTTCCTGAATACGTTCCCAACTGAAACCCATTCGATCCAGAGCACCCGGGGCAAAGTTCTCGACGATGACATCGCATTCCTCAATCAGTCGGGTAAATATTTTTTTTCCGGTTTCCTGTTTTGTGTCCAGAGTCAAGCTGCGTTTATTGTGGTTAAGCATCGTAAAATACAGACTATCCACATCCGGTATATCACGTAGTTGCCCACGCGTTGCATCACCGACACCCGGGCGTTCAATTTTCAGTACGTCTGCGCCAAACCAGGCCAGCAGTTGCGTGCAGGTGGGTCCGGACTGTACATGGGTCATATCAAGAATCTTGACACCCTCCAATGCTTTTGTCATTTTAATTCCTGTAAGTTTAAGTAGTAGTGTATGTTTGACTATTTATACATGGTTTGATTGCGGGTCCCCGGAGCCCAGATACCACGATCTACCCAGATATTGATCAGTGCAGGTTTGCCACTTGCAACGGCTTCGCGGCCGCGCTCGAGAGCGGGTCGAATGTCTTTTGGATCTCTGACTTCTTCGCCGTAGCCACCCAGCATTTGCGCAAATTTGCTGTATTCAACATCGCCGAGAAGATTGCCGACATTGCCGCGCTGTTCGCCGTACTTGTTGATTTGGCCACAACGGATCTGATTCATCGCCGAGTTGTTACCGATGACGCCAAGGAAAGGCAGATTGAAGCGAACGGCAGTCTGAAAATCCCAACCGGTCAGAGAAAATGCCCCATCACCAAAGTAACACAACACCTCTTTATCTGGACGGGCGTATTTTGTTCCCATGGCAAATGGCACGCCTACACCCAGCGTACCCAATGGGCCAGGGTCCATCCAATGGCCAGGTTGCCGCGGTCGCACTGCCTGTGCAGAGATGGTCACCACATCGCCACCATCACCGATATAAATCGTATCTTCGCTTAGAAATTCATTGATTTCCCAGGCGACCCGGTAGGGGTTGATGGGTTGGGCGTCGGAGTGAAATTCGGCCATTAATTTTTCGGTTCGAGTGGCTTCTTCAGCACGTAACTCATTCAGCCAGTCTTCGCGTTGAGCAGCGCCGGTGCTCTGCCGGCCGGTCGCAGCCTGGGTCACTGCACCTAGAATGGCACCACAATCTCCAACCAGACCCAGTGATATATCGCGATTTTTACCGACAGTACGGTAGTCAAGATCGATTTGTACCACCGTAGCATCAGCGCGCAGGCGTTTGCCGTAGCCCATGCGAAAATCAAACGGGCAACCGACGATAACGATGACATCCGCCTTGTCAAATGCATATCGACGGGTACGGTCCATCCCTTGTGGATGGTCCTGTGGCAGGCAACCACGGCCGGCCCCATTCATGTACGCAGGGATATTCAACGTTTTAACAAACTCTGCAACCTCTTTGTATGCACGGCAGGTTGCGACTTGAGTGCCGAGCAGCACACAAGGGCGTTGCGCGTGTACCAGCAGATCGGCCAGTTTTTCGATATCGTCAGGATCGCCCAGCTGCTTTGTCGATGCACGGTATTTCCCGGCTTGCGGTATACGAGCCTTGTCAACAGCGACTTCTGCATCAAGGATATCCCGAGGAATTTCCAGGAACGATGGCCCGGGGGCACCGTTATGGCATTCACGAAACGCCATGCTGACCATGTCTGCGATGCGCTCAGTCGAGGACACTGTGGCGGCGAACTTGGTGATGGGTGTCATCATATCGACATGGGGAAGATCCTGCAGCGAGCCCATTTTGTGCTGAGTTAGAGATCCCTGGCCACCAATGATGAGGAATGGGCTCTCAGCCCGGAATGCATTGGCAACGCCGGTCATCGCATCGGTGGTACCCGGGCCGGCGGTAACGACCGCACAGCCGGGTTTTCCTGACATTCGGGCATACCCATCGGCAGCATGTGCCGCGACCTGTTCGTGGCGCACATCGATGATGTCAATTCCCTCATCAAGGCATCCATCATAGATGTCAATAATGTGACCACCACAAAGTGTCCAGATAACTTCGACGCCCTCATTTTTGAGCGCTTTGGCGACCAGATGTCCGCCCGATATTTTTTCGGATGCCATGACTATAAATCCTCCAGCATTAAGTTAAATCCTGTACGTGCTTTTCAACGTGCATGGCGAGATCAAGCGTGTGTTGCCTCACCCTGTTTTCAGCCAAACTGGTCTCGCGGTTTTCAAGCGCTTCAATTATGTGCATGTGGTCAATTATTGATCGTTCAGCGCGATTGTCCTCGGCGATGGTGCGCATGCGAATTGATCGCATATGGATAAACATATTCTCTGTCATTTTATTGAGTAAATCGCAATGACTGATGTTGAACAACGCCTGATGAAAGCTGATGTTTGTTTCTGAGTATTCATCGATGTTGGCAAATACGGCATCGCCATCGCCACCGCCACCGCCACCGCCATCGCCATCGTATTGGGCAAACATCCGCCTGAGTGAAATGATCTCCTCGTTGCTTGCCCGCTCCACAATGAGTCGTGCGGCCATGCTTTCAAGGGCCGCCCAAACAGTAATCATCTCAATGATTTCTTTTTTGGTTTTACGTGCAACAAAGGCACCACGGCGTGGGATGTTTTCAACAAAACCTTCATTTTCAAGCCGACACAACGCCTCGCGTATGGGGGTGCGGCTGACGCCGAGTTCCTCCGACAACTGTCGTTCATCCAGGCGATGTTCATCGCTATCGGAGTAGATATTGATGGATGTGACAGCACGTTTCAGTTCCCGATAGATGCTATCTTTAAGCACCGTACCGGTTTCCACGCGGCTTAATTTCAGATTGACGACTGTGCCCATAGCGGTAATGCCTCATTGCGCCGGATGCGTGTTGTTCTGCGCCCGGTGTTTGTTGCGAATATATTTAAATAGTGGCAATGCCAGCAGTAGCAGTGCCGTTACCATGATTGGCCCGGCGATGGGCCGGTTAAAGAATATCATCGGACTGCCATGGTTGATGAGCAAGGATTGACGCAGACTGGCTTCGGCCAAGGGTCCAAGGACGATGGCCAGTACCGCCGGTGCCATTGGATAGTCAAGTTTGCGCATCAGGTAGCCCATGACACCGAACAACAACATCAACCAGACGTCATGCATATCCTGGGTTGGGGCGTAACCACCGATGACACAGAGGATAAAAATGATGGGGGCCAGGATTGTGAAGGGCATTTTCAATACCCAGATAAAAGCCGGGATAAAGGCCAGGTTCACCATCACGGCAAATATATTTGAGACATAAAGACTGGCGATCAATCCCCAGACGAACTCTTTTTGGTCGAGAAACAAACGTGGCCCTGGTTCGAGTCCCCAGATCACCATTCCCCCGAGCAGGATGGCGGTGGTTGGTGAACCGGGTATTCCCAAGGTCAGCATGGGTAGCATGGAGCCAGTGCTGGCGGCATTATTGGCCGATTCAGGTGCGGCCACACCATTGATGTTGCCCTTCCCGAATGAATCGGGATCATCGGCCATGGATTTGGCTATGCCATAGGCCATAAGGGATCCAGGTGTCGCACCGGCCGCAGGCAGTATGCCGACAAAATAGCCTAGAAACGAACCCATCAAAACGGTCTTGACGGTATGGCGCATGGATTTGATGCCATTGATGAGGCGCGAGAAATTGACCGTGGCCTGACTGACCTGGACATCGCCTCGGCTGGTTTCAATCGTCCAGAGGATTTCCCCGATGCCGTAGGTGCCAATCGCCAGAACTAGAAAATTAACACCATGATAAAATCCCGGAATATCAAAAAAAATAAGCCGTGGTTCTCCGCTGATGATATCGAGACCCACCGTGGACAGAACCAGGCCGATAAAGATTGAAAAAAATGTTTTGGCCAGATCATCCCCACCCAGGCCGATGAACGTTGCGAAGGCGAGCATCATCAAGGCGAATTCTTCAGGTGAACCAAATGCCAGTGCGACGCTGGCAAGAGGTGGAGCGAACAGGGTGAACAAGACGACGGAGATACTGCCGCCGATAAACGACGCAGTTGCTGCTGCAATCAAGGCGCCATCTGCATTTCCCTGCAACGCCATCGGTCGTCCGTCAAAGGTGGTTGCAACCGCTGTGGAGGCCCCAGGTATACCGAGCATGACAGAACTTATAGCGCCGCCATACATGGCGCCGTAATACAAGGCGCCAAGAAAAATGACAGCCGACGTTGGCGGCACCAGGAATGTCATGGGCAGGAGGATGGCAACACCATTGACAGAGCCCAGTCCCGGCATGGCGCCAATCACCAGCCCGAGAGTGACTCCAAGTAGCGCCATACCCAGATTCAAGGGTTCGAAGGCGATGAGAAAACCACTTGCGAGTAAAGACAGAATTTCCATGTTATCTATAGTCAGGAAGAACGTTGTGAGTTGGCGTCTGCTTATAAAAAGGCATCATAAAGCGGATAAAACAACGGTTCGGTAAGGCCTTTTGGCAACGTAATGGTGAGGGCAATTTCGAAAAAGAAAAACGTGATAACCGGGGCTGTCAGTGCAATGCACGCGGTAAGTGCCCAGGAATGGTTACCCACGAAACGCATGTAGAAAATCAGCAATAGTGGCACGGCGAAGTACACGCCTATAAAATGAATGAGGCCGATCATAACCGTCAGTGATCCGGCTGATGCGATGAATAACAGGAAGATTTCCTTATCCATGTAGGGTGCTTCTGATCGGGAAATAGCCGTGCTTCGCCGCACCCAGTTCACCAAAATCCACACGCAGCAAATCAACATGCCAGTGGACAACCAGAACGGAAACGCCCCACCGCCGGGTCCCTCGCCGGGGATCCAGCCGATGGGGAGTTCCGCACTTTTTACCATCAGGCCGATAGAACTCAGACCCATGATCAGGGCCATAACAAGTTCCGCTCTGCGCATGCTGCTGTTCCTTCGTTGCCTATGGTGTCGTCAGATCAGATTTCGCCGATCTTTTTCAGCATTTTACGATGATTGGCCTGTTCACGTTTCCAGTAGGCTTGCAACGTGTCACCTGTGAGCATTTCGCCCTGCAGGCTCTTTTTCTTCATGTATTTCTGCCATTCGGCGGACGTGTAAACTTTCGAAAATATATCGCGGTAATATGCTGCCGCATCCTTGCTCATGCCCGGCGTACCCACCACGGAACGTTGCATGAAATAGACAAAAGGTTTGCCGAGTTCGTTGAACGTAGGTGCATCCGGGAACAATGGCAGGCGCTTGGGCGTAAAGGACGCGATCGCAATTGTTTTGCCTGCTTCATAGAAGCCAAGCTGCTCGGAAGGGTTGTTTACAGTGGAATCGGCGTTGTTGCCTGCCAGCTCTTTGGCGACCCGGCCACCGCCCTTATAAGGAACGTATTTCATGTTCAGGCCATAGGCGCGGTTAAGAAAATCAGTCAGTAACTGATCTTCCTGTCCCTTGCCGGTTCCGGCCATGATCCAATCATTACCTTTGGCTTTGGCAGCTTTGACAAACTGATCAACATTGCTAATCCCTTTGTCTTTGTTGACCCAGAGCAAAAAGGTGTCCTCGGCCATGCGGGCAATTGGCGTAAAGGAAAGTGAATCGACGTGCAGATTTGGCTGTCGCATTGGGGTGGTGTAGAAGCTGTTCAGAGTCACCATGATGGTGTGGTTTTTATTCACTCCCTGAGTATTCTTCATATAAATCAATGCCTCGGCACCTGAGCCGCCAGGCTTATTGATCGGGACAAATGGTTTTGATGCCAGTTTGTGTTTCTCGATGACGCTCTGCATAAGCCGAGCCATCTTGTCAGCACCGCCGCCTTTGCCGGCCATGATGACGAAGGTGATGGGTTTTTTTGGCTTCCAGGCATGGGCGTCCTGGGAGTAGGTGATTGAGCCCGCTGTTAGCGCCAGAGCGCCTACCAGACTCGCCACCGATAATCGTGTTGCTGTTGTCATGGTTCTCCTCCTGACTGGGTTAAATGTCTTGATGACACTTTAGTTATGGGTTAGTGCTTGAGATCGTATTGCTGTCTAATCTGCGTATCCGGTAATCCATTTGACGATTTGTCCCCGATGTCTCGACAAATTTCCTGCCTGTCAAGGTCCAGTGATTTGTGTGCGCCAAGAATTACCCCTTTAGGGATGCTTCAATGGCGGCCGATCCTTGCCGCCATAGGGCACCTTGGTATACGGTATACCAGAATTTTGAGTAGGGGTAAATCCTGAAATTAAGCTGACAGGAAAACTGTGTTGCCTTGAATAGGCAACTGCACTGAAAACAAGACGGGGTTACAACAAATCTGGTCGCATTTCGTGATGCATAAAATGCCCTTGAGCGTTTTGCTGTCTGGAACGCGACAGTTCAGCGTTTGTCGATGTAGGATCGAGTGATCTCCAATGGGCATTGGTGATACATAGAACTAAGACAGACGGCATCAGACAGTCCGCCATCATTGAGGATAAATTGTGGAAGTAAAAAAATTTCGCCATCCCGGCGCCGGGCGGCGCAAAGGCCGCGCCAGCCCCAAGGGACGGCAGGTAGAATCCCAGGCTCTGCAACAGGTACGTGAACTGCTTGGAAAATCTGCACTGCAAAGAGATCTTCTGATTGAATATCTGCACCTGATTCAGGATCAGTTTAATGGGCTGAGCGAGGCGCATCTGGCAGCGTTGGCTGATTGCATGAAACTGTCAATGGCCGAGGTCTATGAGGTTGCAACTTTCTATGCACACTTTGATGTGCTCGCGGCGGACGCGCCACCCTTACCACCCATCACGGTACGGGTCTGCGATTCACTGAGTTGTGAAATGCAAGGTGCTGTGCAATTACTTGAGTCTGTAGGCCAGCAGGCAGGCCGTGATTTTCGTGTTGTGCGTGGACCTTGTATGGGCCGTTGTGACAGTGCTCCGGTGGCCCAGGTCGGCCTCAATCATATTGATCATGCAACGCCGGAAGCCGTTCTTAAGGCCGTTGCCCAAGGCGAGGTTAAGGCTCAGATCCCTGAATATACGGATTTTGAGCACTATTGTGATAGTGGCGGCTACGGTCTGCTCAAGGAATGCCTGGCCGGAACCCATAGCTTTGAGTCGCTGACTGGAATTTTGCATGAGTCCGGCCTTCGCGGTCTCGGTGGGGCGGGATTTCCCACCGCTCGTAAATGGGGTTTTGTCCGCGGTTATCCTGGTCCCAGGCTGATGGCGGTCAATGGTGATGAAGGTGAACCCGGTACATTCAAGGATCGCTATTATCTGGAAACCGATCCACACCGGTTTCTGGAAGGTGCCTTGATTGCCGCCTGGGCGGTTGAAGCAGAAGCGATGTATGTGTATTTGCGCGATGAATATCCCGCAGTGCGACAGATTTTGCAGGTGGAAATTCCCAAACTGCAGGCCGCTGGCCTGAGTCCGCATACTAAAATCCATCTGCGGCGCGGTGCCGGGGCTTATATCTGTGGCGAAGAGTCGTCCATGATTGAATCCATTGAGGGCAAACGTGGCCTGCCACGCCACCGTCCGCCCTATGTGGCGGAAGTTGGAATTTTTGGCCGCCCGACACTGGTGCAAAATATTGAAACCTTGTATTGGATCCGGGATATCGTCGAGCGTGGCCCTGACTGGTTTGCCGAACAGGGCCGCAATGGTGGCAAAGGCATGCGTAGTTATTCGGTGTCCGGGCGGGTTCGCAACCCCGGCGTTAAATTTGCTCCTGCTGGGATCAGCGTACGGGAGTTAATTGATGAATTCTGTGGTGGTATGGCCGCAGGCCATGAATTCAAAGCCTATCTGCCTGGCGGTGCTTCCGGCGGTATTTTACCGGCCAGCAAGGGTGATCTGCCATTAGAATTCGGTAAGCTTGAAGAGCATGGTTGTTTTGTCGGATCCCATGCGGTGGTGGTTCTCAGTGATCAGGATTCTATGCACCAGAGCGCATTGAATCTGATGCGTTTTTTCGAAGACGAAAGCTGTGGACAATGCACCCCCTGCCGGGTCGGCACAGAAAAAGCAGTGAAGTTGATGTGCAAACCACAATGGGATGCACCTTTACTCCAGGAGTTGGCCACAACGATGGCGGATGCCTCCATCTGCGGACTCGGGCAGGCGGCTTCGAATCCGCTCAAGTGTGTTTTGAAATTTTTCCCGGAGGAACAGTCATGACGGATCAGATCGTGCGTTTTGTCCTCGATGGACACGATGTCGAGGCTTTCCCCGGTGAGACGCTCTGGCAGGTCGCGCAACGCCAGGGCACGGATATCGCTCATTTGTGTTATACCCCTGCTCCGGGATACCGGGCGGACGGGAATTGCCGTGCCTGCATGGTGGAGATCGAAGGTGAACGGGTCCTGGCTGCATCCTGTGTGCGCACGCCCAGTGAGGGCATGCGCGTCAACACTCAATCCCAGCGTGCACAGTCGGCGCGTAAAATGGTCATGGAATTGCTGGTGACGGACCAACCTGCCCGGGAAACAGCCCATGAACATGATTCCATACTATGGAACTGGGCGGATCGCTTAAATGTGTCCACCAGTCGTTTCCCGGAGCGAAATAAGCAGCCTGCGCGAGATGCCAGTCATCCGGCCATGCGGGTCAATTTGGATGCATGTATCCAGTGTAATTTGTGTTTGCGGGCGTGTCGCGAAGTACAGGTAAATGATGTGATTGGCCTCGCCTATCGCGGCGCTGAAGCGAAGATTGTTTTCGACCTTGATGATCCGATGGGCGACAGCACCTGCGTTGCCTGTGGCGAGTGTGTACAGGCTTGCCCAACTGGCGCATTGGTTGCCGCGACGCTGGTGGATGAACGTGATGTAGATCGGCGTATTGAAGTGGAACACACCCACAGTGTCTGTCCTTATTGTGGCGTGGGGTGTCAGATTACCTACCAGACCCATGCCAATGAAATTATCGCCGTGGAAGGCCGCGAAGGCCCGGCGAACCGTAATCGCCTGTGTGTGAAAGGACGCTTCGGGTTTGATTATGTAAAACATCCCAATCGTCTTACCCGGCCGTTAATTCGCCGTGCTGATGCGCCCAAGTCTGCAGATTGCCAGATTGATCCTGCCAATCCCTATACACATTTTCGCGATGCCAGTTGGGAAGAGGCGATTGCCTTCGCAGCGTCCGGGCTACGTGATATTCGCGATACACGAGGCAGTGCTGCGCTTGCGGGGTTTGGATCGGCGAAATGCTCCAATGAGGAAGCCTATCTGTTCCAGAAACTGGTGCGTTCCGGTTTTGGTACCAACAATGTCGATCACTGTACGCGCTTATGCCATGCATCATCGGTTGTGGCCTTGTTGGAGGGGATCGGCTCTGGGGCAGTGACGGCACCTTTTACGGCAGCCGAGGATGCAGATGTCATCATTGTCATTGGCTCGAATTCGACAGAAAACCACCCGGTGGCGGCGACCTATTTCAAACAGGCGGCGAAAACCAAAACCCTGATTGTCATGGACCCACGAGGGAACGCGCTGAAACGTCATGCACGGTACATGCTGCAGTTTAAACCCGGCACCGACGTCGCATTGCTCAACGCCTTGTTGAATGTGATTGTGGAAGAAGAAATTTATGACGAGCAATATGTTGAGGCGCATACAGAAGGATTTGCAGCGTTGGCCAGGCACGTAAAAAGTTTTACTCCTGAAGCCATGCAGGCGATTTGCGGTATTGACAGCGAGACAATCCGGCAGGTGGCGCGAACGTACGCCACAGCGAAACGTGCGATTATTTTCTGGGGCATGGGCGTCTCCCAGCATGTTCACGGCACGGACAATGCCCGGTGTCTGATTGCGCTGGCTATGATTACAGGTCAGGTCGGCCGGCCCGGCACGGGCCTGCATCCTTTGCGTGGGCAAAACAATGTCCAGGGAGCCTCAGATGCAGGGCTGATTCCGATGATGTACCCGGATTACCAATCTGTGGCGGTCGATGAGATCCGGCAACGGTTTGAAGATGCTTGGGGAACGTCTTTGGATCCTGCGAAAGGTTTGACGGTCGTTGAAATACTCGATGCAATTCATGCCGGGGACATTACGGGAATGTACATTATGGGTGAAAACCCGGCTATGTCAGATCCAGATGTGGTTCACGCCCGTGAAGGACTGGCAAAGCTGAAACATTTGGTGGTGCAGGATATTTTCCTTACCGAAACTGCCTTCCATGCAGATGTCATTTTGCCAGCATCAGCTTGGCCGGAGAAAAATGGCACGGTGACCAACAGTAATCGTCAGGTACAGATGGGTCGCCAGGCGATCCAGGCGCCAGGTGAGGCAAGGCAGGATTGGCGTATTACCGTCGATATCGCCGTGGCGATGGGGATGGATTGGGACTATGCAAATCCACAGTCAGTATTTGATGAAATGAAAACCGTCATGCCTTCTTTGGACAACATCACCTGGGATCGCCTGGAGGCGCAAAGCGCTGTCACTTATCCTTGCGATGGGCCAGATATTGCGGGTAATGATATTGTTTTCGGTTCCGGGTTTCCGACTGCCAGCGGACGTGCCAAATTAGTGCCAGCCAGCATTGTTCCTCCCGATGAATTACCTGATGAAGACTATCCAATGATCCTGACTACCGGCAGACAACTGGAGCATTGGCATACCGGCAGTATCACGCGTCGTGCCAGCGTGCTTGATGCACTGGAGCCCGAGGCGATGGCATGCCTGTCACGTGAAGATGTATTGGCACTGGATTTGGCCCCGGGCGATCCGGTCAGGGTGGAGACACGGCGTGGGGCCATAGAGTTGAAGACGAGAGTCGACAGCGCAATTCCGGCTGGAATGGTCTTCATTCCCTTTTGCTATGCTGAGGCTGCAGCGAACAGGCTGACTAACCCGGCACTGGATCCATTCGGAAAAATTCCGGAATTTAAATTTTGTGCTGCCCGCCTGGAAAAAGTCACAAGCACTGCAAGCTGAGTCCGATATGCCTGAAAATTCTAATCTCTATGCGTTATTACGCGCCGGTTTCGCTGATCATCTGGATCGTCTGGCAATACAAACACCGCAGGGCCGGCAACTGACCTATCAGGAGCTTGATATTGCCAGTGCCTACTGCGCATCTGCACTTGCCAGTGCTGGAGCACAGCCTGGGGATCGGATAGCCGCGCAGGTGGATAAGTCCGTAGAAGCGCTGATTCTGTACTTGGGTTGTCTGCGTGGTGGGTTTGTCTATTTGCCTTTAAACACGGCTTACCCGGAACCAGAGTTGGATTATTTTATTGGTGATGCACGGCCCGCCGTCATTGTCTGTCGGCCCGATTCAGCGCAAATGCTTGAATCGATTGCATCGCGCTATGGTGTCAGCCGGGTGTTGACGCTGGATAAAGATGGGCGGGGAACCTTAACCGATGAGTCACTGCAGGCGACTCGTATGGCAGGGGTTGTGTCTCGAACGGGGGATGATCTGGCCGCGATTCTGTACACCTCCGGGACTACCGGACATCCGAAAGGGGCCATGTTGAGCCATCACAATCTGGCCTCCAACACCTTGGTGTTGCACAAAACCTGGGGGTTTCAGGAAAATGATGTGCTGCTCCATGCATTGCCGATATTCCATACGCATGGCTTGTTCGTGGCCTGTCATACCAGCCTTATTAACGCGACACCGATGCTGTTTTGTCCGCGCTTTGACGTTGCAACCGTAATGGAATTGCTTCCCCGTGCCACCGTCATGATGGGTGTTCCCACTTTTTATGTGAGGCTACTGGCCGAGCCTGAATTCGGCAAACAACACAGTAAGAAAATGCGCCTGTTTATATCCGGATCAGCGCCATTACTGGCGCAGACATTTCATGAATTCGAGCAACGGACCGGGCACCGGATACTGGAGCGCTATGGAATGACGGAGTGCGGGATGAGTACCTCTAACCCCTTGGTCGGTGAACGTAAGGTGGGTACGGTGGGCAAGCCATTAGAGGATGTTCGGCTGCGGGTCGTGGATGCTGACAACCAACCGGTGGTTACCGGGGAGGTGGGCCGGATTCAATTCATCGGTCCGAATGTGTTCAAAGGCTATTGGCACAATCCAGAAAAAACTGCGCAAGATTTTACTGATGATGGTTTTTTTGATTCCGGCGACCTCGGTTCACTGGACGAAGATGGCTATGTGACAATTTCGGGCCGTAACAAGGACCTGATAATTTCCGGCGGCTACAATATCTATCCGAAAGAAGTGGAGTTGTGTCTGGACAAGCATGACGGCGTGATCGAGTCTGCTGTCATTGGCCTTGCCCACGCCGATTTTGGCGAACAGGTGGCAGCGGTCATCGTGGCCGACCCGCGAGTGCCTAAAATTGATCCTGCACTCCTTATCGAACAACTGAAGCAGGAATTGGCGGGGTACAAGGTTCCAAGGCAGATTTTTTTCATTAAGGAACTTCCGCGAAACGCCATGGGAAAAGTGCAAAAGGCCATTTTGCGAGAGCAATTTGCCGGTTCCTGAAACAACCTGGCAATGGCCCAGAGGGCTCGATCACTTCGTCCTTGCGGTACATGATCTGGAGGCCGCGCAGTTACGTTTCCAGCAACTCGGATTCACGACGACGCCGCGCGCCCGCCATCCTTGGGGAACGGAAAATATACTGGTGCAATTGCAGGATTGTTTCATTGAAATTTTGGCAATTGCACCCGGCCATGTCATGGAACCGCCTATCCCAGGCCACTTCAGTTTCGGTTTTTTCAATCAGGAATTTCTGCGTGAAAACGAAGGGTTGTCCATGCAGGTTTTTTCCAGCTCTGATGCACAGGCCGACCGCCAGCATTGGTGCGAGCAGGAACTGAGCGGTTATGCCCCGTTCAATTTTTCCAGAATGGCAACCCTGGAGGATGGACGGCAGGTTCCGGTCGCCTTCAGCCTGGCATTTGTCAGCCACCTGGAAATGCCGCATGCCGCCTGGTTTGTCTGCCAGCAGCATCATCCTGAAAATTTCTGGAAAGCGGCATTTCAGCAGCATGAAAATGGTGCATCAGGTGTGGCAGCAGTCACGTTGGCGGCTCAAACACCACAGCGCTATGGTCACTTTTTGGCATCGCTGTTTCCCGAGGGGCAGGTACGATCATCGCAACCGCAAGCGCTGGAGTTACAACTGCCGCGGGGCCAGGTGCAGGTGCGATCTGCTGCGCTGCTGGAAACCAGCATGCCGGGAATCAGCGCCAGGGTATCGCGCCATGGGCCGTTATGGGCCCTGCTGGAAGTGAAAGTAAGGGAATTGCAACGTGTTCGCGACGTGTTGTCAAAGAATCATTTTCCACATACCGTGGCAGCCGCTGGACTGATGATTTTACCAGATGATCTGTTTGGTATGGGACTGCTGTTTACGGACTGAAAATAAGCGAACCGTTCAGGGTTGGATATGGACCTTAAGTCCTTCAATCGCGTTGGGTAACTGGGTAATTATGATCTGATCAGTTGCGCTGATCTGCACGTTTTTTACGAGGACTTTTTGCTTCCCTTCCGTATCGCGATAATCGCCGATTCGTTGCACATTCATGCGGTGCATGCGCTGCTCTCGTAACACGTAAATAGAATCTGCACCATACAGTGCTGTGGCCGGGATAGGGATGACATTTTCGACAGGAGCCAGGGAGAGCTCGAGTTCTATGGTTCGTCCCAGTTCAAGTTTCTCAGCATCACTCCTGGTCAGTTCGAACAAAGCGTCAGCACCGCCGCTACCGCGTTTTACTTCTGCGCTCAGACGTCTCAATGTGGCCCGGATTAATGCCCCATCCACTCTTGCCAGGGCTTGGATATAATGACCGTTGTGGAGTTCGTTGCGCACGGTGGCCAGATGTCTGCCAGGGATTTGTGCGCGTAATTCAAGATTAGCGGTGTCAATCAGTTTCAGTAGTGGCGTTGCGGGTTGCACGCGATTTCCCACAGATACCAGAATATCTGCGATGCGGCCGTCGAAGGGAGCTTTGACCAGGGTGCGCTGCAAATCCAGTTGTGCTCTTTGTAGCTGAGCATTGGCCAGTTGCAATCGCGCCAGTAAGGCGGCTTTCAGACTCTTATGCTCGTCAATGGCCAGGCGGCGGTTAGCCACTGCCATGGCTTGCCTGGCCTGGGCTTGTCTGGCTTCGTCAAGGCGTGCCGCAGAACCCATATCCCGAGTGGCAAGCTGCGCGGCTCTGGCGACATCACGACCCGTCAGTTCCAGGAGTTGTTGTTCGTGCACTAACTGGCGGCGATTGTTTTCATAGCGCTGCAATTCATTTTCCAGATCTGAACGAATTTCAGCCAATGCAGCTTGCCGCTGAACAAGCAACAGTTGTGCTTCACGAGCATCAAGCTTCACCAGTAAATCACCTTGTTTGATGCGTGCCCCTTCAAGTGCAGGAACTGCCAGAACATCGGCGTTGATTGCGGCACTCAGGGTGCTGACACGATTCGAATCGACGCGCGCATAAAGTGTGAGACTGGGGGAAAGGCGTTGTGGTTGTGCCTGCTGCGTCGCAACGTTCCAGATCTTTTCTGCAACATCTACAGGGGAGGCTTTCGGTTTACTGGCACGAAGGGATGCAAAGCCGGCGACGCCGACAAGCAACGCCAAAAGCGGGAGAGTAACGGCAAGAAGTTTTTTCATGTGCGAACCGATGTTTACGGCTGCCCTGAGGTTTAAGGCAAAAACTGTTTTGCCACGAGCCCCTAAGTCCGGCAGGCTCCCAGGATTCAGCGTTTCATGGAGTCAAAAAATTCTGCATTGCACTTGGTTGCCTTGAGTCTGTCGAGTAAGAATTCCATGGCCTGGATTTCTTCCATAGGGTGCAACAGTTTCCTCAGAATCCAGACTTTCTGCAATAAATCCGGATTGGTTAACAATTCCTCTTTGCGGGTTCCGGAACGATCGATGTTAATTGCGGGATAGACACGTTTTTCCGCTATTTTGCGTTCCATATGCAGTTCACTGTTACCGGTGCCTTTGAATTCTTCGAAGATGACTTCATCCATTCGTGAACCGGTATCGACCAGTGCTGTGGCGATAATACTCAGACTGCCACCCTCTTCAATGTTTCGTGCTGCACCGAAGAATCGTTTCGGCCGTTGCAATGCATTGGCATCGACGCCGCCGGTTAATACCTTACCCGAAGACGGCACTACCGTGTTGTAGGCACGTGCCAGACGGGTGATGGAGTCAAGTAAAATGACAACATCCAGTTTATGTTCCGCCAGCCGTTTGGCCTTCTCGATCACCATTTCCGCAACCTGTACATGGCGCGAGGCAGGCTCATCAAAGGTACTCGATACCACCTCGCCATTGACTGACCGTGACATCTCGGTGACTTCCTCGGGCCGTTCGTCGATGAGTAATACGATCAGATAAACTTCGGGGTGATTGATGGAGATAGACTGGGCGATGCTCTGCAGCATCATGGTCTTGCCCGCCTTGGGCGGCGAAACAATCAAGGCGCGTTGCCCTTTGCCGATGGGCGAGATCAGATCAATGACGCGAGGCGTGATATCTTCAGTCGATCCATTTCCAAGTTCCAGATTTAATCGCTCATTTG
This sequence comes from uncultured Ectothiorhodospiraceae bacterium, assembly GCA_964488985.1. Taxonomy (GTDB): domain Bacteria; phylum Pseudomonadota; class Gammaproteobacteria; order HK1; family HK1; genus CAZAWX01. Next base: position 2,579 of record CAZAWX010000041.1, on the reverse strand, counting down.
GAAACAACGGTGTGAGGTTTTCAAACAGAACTTTACTTTTGGCAGCTTCCGGCTTGTCAAAGTTGATCTTGTCGACTTTCAGCAATGCGAAATATCGTTCCCCTTCTTTCGGTGGGCGTATTTTGCCCTCGACCGAATCACCGGTTCGCAGTGAGAAACGGCGAATTTGACTTGGGCTTACGTAGATGTCATCGGGCCCGGCCAGATAAGAGCTATCAGCGGAGCGCAAAAAACCGAACCCGTCCTGGAGAATTTCCAGAACTCCACCACCATAGATATCCTCGCCTTTTTTGGCTTGGTTTTTGAGAATACTGAAGATGATGTCCTGTTTGCGCGACCTGGACATCCCCTCGATGCCAAGGGTATGGGTCAGTTCCAGAAGTTCCGGGGCTGACATTTGTTTTAATTCAGTGAGATTCATAGGCTATCCGAACTTGCAGGTCCGGCCAGTGCAAGAGGATCAACGTAATGCTGATCTTGAAGGTGAATAAGTCGAAGCGTGAGTTGCCTGTTTCAGGAGTTTTCAGAGATCACTTCAGGCCATGCCTGAAGGTATACAGATCAACGCGGGAAGCGAGATGTGAGCTAAAAGTAACACGACACCGGGATAGCGTCTACCCCGGTGTCGATATGACTTATAGGTTGCTGTCGATAAAGGTTGCCAATTGCGACTTTGAAACGGCGCCGACCTTGGTGGCTTCAACATTGCCTCCCTTGAACAGCATGAGTGTCGGTATACCACGAATGCCATATTTGGGAGGTGTGGATGGGTTGTCATCAATGTTCAATTTTGCAACCCGTAACCGATCACTGTATTCAGCAGCAATTTCGTTAAGGATTGGCGCAATGGATTTGCAGGGGCCGCACCATTCTGCCCAGTAATCCACCAGTACCGGGGTGTCAGAGCCAAGTACTTCCTCTGCGAAATTTAAATCCGTGACGTGGACAATGTTGTCACTCATAGTGTTTCCTCTTTTAAGTTCAGGCAAAGCCTGAATTTTCAATTAACCCTTTCCAATTAACCCAGGAACCCCGCTGTGCCGATCATACTCCCTTCACATGAATTGGGCAGTGCCAGATGGGAACCGTGTGAAAAACAGAACGCGTCAAAGTACTGCAACTCAGATTGGGATGGATCATATAAATACCAAGCCCCACCTGTAAAATACTGATATCATGGGCGTTTTGGTGGCAAAGAAGCCTGTATGAATCAAACAGCAACAGCAACAGCAACAACAACGACCCGGTTTACAGAACTAGGATTGCTTCCTTGCCTGCTACAGGGCATTGAGGCAGCAGGATTTGAGTATTGCACCAAAATCCAGGCTCTGGCGCTACCGATTGTACTCAAAGACCAGGACGTACAGGGTCAGGCCCTGACAGGTACCGGCAAAACGGCAGCATTTTTGCTGGCCATCATGCAATATCTCCTCAGCCATGAACCATTGCCAAACCGTCGGACCTGTGATCCACGGGCTGTAGTGTTGGCCCCTACCCGTGAACTTGCCATCCAGATTGCCCGTGATGCAGACGTGTTGGGTCAATTTTCAGGACTTAAGACCGGTGTTGTATACGGGGGTGCAGGATATGAATCACAGCGTCAAATGATCGCCCACGGGCTGGATATTCTGGTTGGAACACCCGGGCGTTTGATTGATTACCATCGGCAGAAAATCTATGGCTTGAAGGGGGTTCAGGTCGTGGTACTGGATGAAGCAGACCGGATGTTCGATTTGGGTTTTATCAAAGATATCCGCTACATGTTGCGGCGTATGCCGACACCGGATCAACGCCTGAACATGCTCTTTTCAGCGACGTTATCGATGCGGGTAACAGAACTTGCCTATGAGCATATGAACGAACCTCAGGTTGTCAATGCAGCGCCGAATAAAGTCACTGTGGATAAAGTGACACAACGCCTTTTCCATGTCTCAAAAGACGAAAAAGTTTCGCTGTTGCTGGGTTTGCTGGCGAGCCGCAATGCCAGCCGCAGTATCGTGTTTGTGAATACCAAGCGTGTTGCCGAGAGGGTTGCTGCCTACCTTAAAGGCAATGGCTACGAATTCGCCATGCTGACAGGGGATGTTCCGCAAAAAAAACGCCTGTCACTACTTGAACGTTTTAAAACGGGCAAGTTACCGATCCTGGTAGCAACAGATGTTGCCGCCAGGGGCTTACACATTCCAGCCGTCACCCATGTGTTTAACTTCGACTTACCCCAGGATCGGGAAGATTATGTCCACCGCGTCGGGCGAACCGCTCGCGCTGGCGCCTCAGGCGAAGCGATCAGCTTCGCCTGTGAGGAGTACGTGTTTTCATTACAGGAAATTGAAGACTATATCGATAGCAAAATTCCAGTAGAAGCGGTGACACAGGAACTGCTGGTAAAACCCAAGTCGCCCATCTGGCCTCCCAGGAGAGAACATTCCGGTTCGCCCCGTCAGCGCAGACAACATGGTGGTTCGGGTTCGCGTGGTCGTTCGCGCAAGGCGCCAGCCTGAATAGCTGTGCGAAAACCCTGTACCCTGTTCACACTAGCATTGCGCAGGGTGAGGGCTGATTGACAAGACCGTGAGCAG
>CAZAWX010000040.1:0-20166 GCA_964488985.1 uncultured Ectothiorhodospiraceae bacterium | reverse complement strand
GCCACATACACTTCCTTCACCAACACCCGTCTATTCCACTTGGTTGCGCTTAAGATGTCTAACCTATGAGAGCCAGTAAGACATTGAGTTATGGATCCTGAAAAATCACCTGCCGCAGCATCATTGCTCCATTTTCCTGGGAATTCGCCACCTCCAGGCGACTCGCCAGAGCAAATTCCGCCAGGCAAAGTTGAACTGCTGCGCACCTATCTGCAAATGCTGGCGCCACCGCCTCCCTGGCGCGGGGGCACTCGCAATGAAGCCACCGCAATCCTGCGTGCCCATCACTGTACCGTGTCCTTTTATCGCTATCTGTACAACACCGTGGGGGAAGCATGGTTATGGTATGACCGGCGCGGATTGAGTGATATTGAATTGAGCCGCATCATTGACAATGAGCAGGTCGAAATTTATGTGCTTTACCTGGCCGGAACGCCAGCCGGGTACGGGGAACTGGATCGCCGCCAGGAGGGCGAGGTGGAACTCGCTTACTTTGGTCTGATCCCGGAATTTATCGGTCGCGGACTCGGCCCCTATTTTCTGCATTGGCTACAGGATACGGCCTGGTCGGGTAATCCCGAACGGCTTTGGGTGCATACCTGCAACTTCGACCACCCCGGTGCCATGGCAGTCTATCAGCGTGCGGGATTCAGTCCTGTGCGGCAGGAACGGTTGATCATCGACCCACCGCAAAAGCCACAATAGTTTGATTCCGGGACTCAGGGTAGCGAAAAAATGCATGGTAAAGATGCCCTGATCATCGGCGGCGGCCACAATGGCCTGGTCTGTGCCTGCTACCTGGCCCGGGCCGGGTTCAAGGTACGGGTTCTGGAACAGCGATCGGTGGTCGGCGGCGCTGCTGTCACGGAGGAATTCCACCCTGGATTTCGTAACTCCATCGCCAGTTATACGGTCAGTCTGTTGCACCCTCAGGTGATTCGCGATCTACATTTGCTGGAGCATGGCCTGCAGATTGTTGCGCGACCCTTGTCTAATTTTTTACCCCTGCCGAATCAGCAATACCTGCAACTTGGTGGAGGCTTGCAGGCGACTCAGGAGCAGTTTGCAAAGTTTTCGGCTCATGACGCCCGGCAATTGCCCGCCTATGAAGCAATGTTGGCAAGTGTTGGTGAGATGCTTCGAAATTTGCTGCTGTCCACGCCGCCAAATTCCGGCGGTGGCCTCACTGATTTACTGCAGGCCATTCGCGTTGGTGCCCGGGCCAGGAAACTTCCCGCCAGCGCCCGGGCCGATGCGCTGGATCTGTTTACGCTAAGTGTGGCGGAACTGCTCGAGCGCTGGTTTGAGTCTGATGAAGTAAAGGCGGCATTTGGATTTGATGCCGTGGTGGGAACCTTTGCCAGTCCCTATACCCCGGGCACCGCTTATGTGTTGTTGCATCATGTGGTTGGGGAGGTCAATGGTCAGCGTGGAGCCTGGGGGCATGCGATTGGCGGTATGGGGGCTATTACCCAGGCCATGGCGCGTGAGGCGCAGTCACTGGGGGTTGAGATCACAACCAGTGCGAGCGTCGCCCGGATCGAGGTTGAAAATGGCCGTGCCGTGGGGGTGGTGCTCGATAGTGGTGAAGTGATTCGTGCGCCGTTACTGGCGGCGAATGTCAATCCGAAAACACTCTATCTGGATCTGTTGCCTGCCGCTGCTCTGGACGAAGATTTCCGCCAGCGAATGCAACGTTACCTTTGCGCTTCGGCGACGTTCAGAATGAATGTGGCGCTCAGCGAGTTACCGGATTTCAGTTGTCTGCCGGGCCGGGATTTGCAGCCCCATCACCAGAGCGGGATTGTCATTGCACCGTCACTGGATTATCTCGATCGCGCCCATACCGATGCTCGTCGTCTGGGTTGGTCCCGGGAACCGTTTGTGGAACTGCTTATCCCAAGTACTGTCGATGACACACTGGCGCCGCCAGGTCAACATGTCGCAAGTTTGTTTTGCCAGCACTTTAATCCGAAGTTACCCGATGGTCGTAGTTGGGATACCGTGCGCGAGGCAGTGGCTGATCAAATTATCGAGACCGTGAACCGCCATGCCCCCAACTTCAAGGCCAGCGTCCTGGGGCGGATGATCCTTTCGCCGTTGGATCTGGAACGCAAACTGGGCTTGGTCGGTGGAGATATCTTTCACGGCGCACTGCGTTTGAATCAGTTGTTCAGTGCCCGGCCGCTGCTCGGTCATGCCGATTACCGGGCGCCGATAAGGGGTCTGTACCTGTGTGGCTCCGGTGCCCACCCCGGCGGGGGGGTGAGCGGGATTCCGGGCCACAATGCGGCCCGTGAAATTATTCGCGATTGGCGTTGGCACAGTGCCTGATTCGGTAGTGCCAAAACCGGTGAATGCAACGGACGGGGCAGGAACACAACCGGTGCTGTCGATGGCGAGGCGTGATTATGTGTCGTTAGCGCTATTGGCGCTGATCTGGAGTAACTCCTTTGTTCTCATCAAAGTGGCGATCGAGACCATTCCACCGATCAGTGTTGCCGCAGGCCGGTTGTTAATCGCAGCTGTGGTTCTACTGTGGGTGGCGGGGCGCAACGCTCAGCGTTTGTGGCAGGGCTGGGGCGCTGTGGGGGTTTATGTGTTTATGGGCATATTTGGCAATGCCGCCCCATTTGCACTCATTGCGTTTGGCGAAGTGCATGTCGATAGTTCCCAGGCGGCAATTCTGATGGGCATCATGCCGGTCGCGACATTGGTTCTCGGACATTACATTTTCTCTGATGAACGAATCACGTTCGTCCGTGGGGTTGGAATTGTGCTGGGGTTTTCCGGGGTCGTCACGATGGTCGGCTGGCAGGCAGTGATGGGGATAGGTCAGCAATTCTGGGCACAACTGGCGGTATTGGGCGGTGCCCTGTGTTACTCCTGTGCGACGTTGTTTCTGCGCCGTTTCGGCCGTTATCCAAACCGGATTATGGCCGCCGGGGCGTGTCTTGCCGGCGGACTCGCTTTGATTCCATTGACCCTTTACTTAGAGCAGCCCTGGCAGATGCAGGCGAGTCTGGGTTCGTTGGGCGCTGTCGTGGTTTTAGGGCTTCTACCCACAGCCTTCGGTGCTTTAGTCTATTTCCAGTTAGTGCGCCGTGTCGGTGCCGGTAATTTTGCCCAGGTCAACTATCTGATCCCGGGTTGCGGGGTGTTGTGGGGGATGGTGCTGTTAGGCGAACGGCCCCAGCCGCAGTCCCTGCTTGCCCTGGGCATGATTCTGGCTGGCGTGTGGCTGGTTACCCGGGGCGGGAAAAAAACACAATCAGCTCGTCCCAAGTAGAGTTTCCTCGATCAACATATCCACCACGGCCCGCAGCGCCTCGGTCGATTCTGCGCCCTGTTCAATGGCGTGGTAGTAGGTCGCGAGTTGGCGGTGGGCGCTGGTTCCGTTTTTGAGTATGGTCCTGGCGTGTTGTACTTCCTGTTCACACCCCAGGTCACGGGCGTCGAGCTCCAACAATATGAGGATTTCCTCAAGTAATTGCGCATATGGAACAATACAGCCGCGACCGAAATCCACCAGCCCCTGGTCAGTGCCGTAGCGCTGAGCCCGCCAGCGATTTTCATTGACCAGCATTGGCGAATAGCGCCGCCAGCGTTGATTGTTTTCCCGCAACCGGTACAACATGTGCAGGATACAGCGGTATAACGCGGCAATGCACAGGGCATCCTCCATGCGGGTGCACAAGTCACTGATGCGCATCTCCAGGGTCGGATAGCGAATACTGGGCCGCACGTCCCACCATAATTTACTGCCGTCTTCAATCAAGCCTGCTTTGACCAATACGTCCACATGGCGTTGGAAATGTACATAACTGTCAAACGATTCCGGCAGACCGGTTCGCGGCATCTCATCCCAGACTGCGATACGGTAAGATTTCAGGCCCGTGTCACGGCCTCGCCAGAAGGGTGAAGAGGTGCTGAGGGCAAGCAAATGAGGCAGGAAGTAGCTGATTTGCGCGAGCAGATCGATGCGCAGTTCGTCATCATCTATGCCGACATGGACATGCATGCCGCTGATGACCAGGCGCCGCACGACGCTTTGCAAATCATCTTCGATGGTCTGATAGCGTTGCTTGGGGGTGCGTTTCAGCTTGTCCCAGACAGCAAACGGGTGTGTGGAGGCAGCGATGATTGCGACATCGTGGGTTGCGGCCACGGCAGCGATCTCGCGGCGAAAATGGCCAAGCGACTGGCGTGCCTCAGCGAGGCTGTTACATACGGGCGTGCCAATTTCGATTTGGCATTGTAGAAATTCCGGGCTGACCTGGTCGCCGAGTCGTTCCTGGCATTCTTCGAGCATTCCCTGCGGCGCTTCACTGACCAGATCACGACTGTGCAGGTCAACGATAAGATATTCTTCTTCAATACCAAGGCTGAAACTGGGTTTATGCATGGTCAATCCCTGAGTTGGAATGCTCGAGAATTTAATCTAGCACAGGGTTTGGCTTCTCTGTGACCCCAGTGAGCCATCGTAACCGAGATTTTTTACCTTTTTTAGCTTAGAGAACAGGAATTAATCTCGATTAGTGTGAATTTTCTTGAGTGGACTTTGCGGGTTATGTTAGTTTGGCGCGGATGCCTTGATTAAGAGGGGCCAGAAATCGGGGGTTGACCCATGAGACTGCTGGCGGACATCAATTAAATTTTAATTAAAATTTGTGTTAGCGGAGGAGCTAATTATATGAAACTCGTCAAAACAATCGCCGCGACAGCGGTACTGGCCGCATTCGGAGTAACGGGTGCGAGCGCAGGGACTCTGCAGGATGTACAGAAGAAAGGATTTGTTCAGTGTGGCGTAAGCCAGGGCAACCCGGGGTTCTCCAACCCGGACGCGGCTGGCAACTGGGTCGGCTTCGATGTCGATATCTGCCGGGCTGTATCAGCAGCCGTCTTTGGAGAACCGGACAAAGTCAAATACACGCCGTTATCCTCAAAGGAACGTTTCACCGCTCTGCAATCTGGTGAAGTGGACATGCTTTCGCGTACCACCACCTGGACCTTGGTGCGTGACACCGCTTTGGGCCTGAACTTCGCTGGCGTCAACTACTATGACGGCCAGGGCTTCCTGGTACGAAAGGATCTTGGTGTTAAAAGTGCCATGGAACTCGGCGGCGCGTCGGTGTGCGTGTCCATCGGTACCACCACGGAACTAAACATGGCGGACTTTTTCCGTAAAAACAAAATGAAATACAATCCGGTGGTGTTTGAAAAATCCGATGAAGTGACTGCGGCCTACGACTCCGGCCGTTGCGACGTCTACACAACGGATCAGTCCAGTATCGCTGCTCAACGGACTAAACTGAAAAATCCCTCGGCTCACGTGGTGCTGCCTGAGATTATCTCCAAGGAACCTCTGGGTCCGGTTGTGCGCCATGGCGATGACCAATGGTTCGACATCGTGAAATGGAGCCTTTATGCCATGATCGAGGCTGAGGAAAACGGGATTAACTCCAAAAATGCCGATACCTTGAAAGCCACCTCAACCAATCCTGTCGTGCGGCGTGTGCTGGGTATGGAAGGTGATATGGGTAAAAACCTCGGCCTGAGTCCGGATTGGGCTTACAACATCATCAAAACGGTAGGCAACTACGGCGAGTCATTTGAAAGGAACGTTGGGCCCAAAACCCCCTTGGGCCTCAAACGTGGCTTAAATGCCTTGTGGATGAATGGTGGTATACAGTACGCGATGCCTGTTCGCTAGTTCGCACTGGTAATGTCAACATCCAGGCCCGGCACAAGCCGGGCCTGGTGTATGAGGTGCGCATTCAAGGCGTCACCTCGGGTTACCGGAGGTGAACAGTGACGAACGACACGCATCAACCCGCGGTCTCGGCTACCCGGCCGGCAAAGCCGCCAATATGGAATGATCCGACCTACCGCGCACTGTTTTTTCAGGCGTTGGTGCTGGCGTTATTTTTCTACGTCGCTTGGTTTCTGGTCAGTAATACCCAGCACAACCTTGAGAAGCAGGGTATCGCCTCAGGCTTTGGGTTTCTCAACACAACCTCGGGGTTCAGTATCGGTGAGCATCTGATCTCCTATGATGAGGAAGATTCTTATGGGCGTGTTTTCTGGGTCGGACTGACCAACACCGCCTACGTATCAGGTGTCGGCATCATTCTGGCGACGATTCTGGGTTTCTCGATAGGCATTGCCCGCCTGTCGACGAACTGGCTGGTGGCACGTCTTGCGACGGTATATATCGAAACTTTACGAAATATCCCCTTGTTATTACAGATTTTTTTCTGGTATTTCGCCATGCTGCGGCCACTACCAAGCCCGCGTCATAGCGTCAACATATCCGACAGCTTCTTTCTCAACAATCGTGGCCTGGCATATCCCAAGGCCATACCGGAAAGTGGATTCGATGTCGTCATCGGCTTGTTTGTTTTCGGTCTTCTCGCTGCATTTGGCGTCGCCCGTTGGGCAAAAAAACGTCAGGATGCAACGGGCCAACAATTTCCAGTGTTCTTTACAGCGGTGAGTCTGATCGTTGCCTTGCCATTGGTTGCCTATTTTGTATTGGGCTCTCCGCTTGGCTTTGAGTACCCGGTTTTGAAAGGATTCAATTATACCGGTGGTTTGACCATGTCCCCGGAGTTTGTCGCCCTGCTAATGGCGTTAACCATGTATACGGCGGCCTTTATCGCAGAAATCGTGCGTTCCGGGATTAATGGTGTGTCTCATGGCCAGACCGAGGCCGCACTTTCCGTTGGCCTGAGCCGTGGAATGGTTCTTCGCCTGGTCGTTATTCCCCAGGCCATGCGCATCATCATGCCGCCCCTGACCAGTCAATATTTGAACCTGACCAAGAATTCCTCCCTGGCAGCGGCCATTGCTTATCCTGATCTCGTGTTGGTGTTTGCGGGTACGACCCTTATGCAGACGGGTCAGGCTGTGGAGATTATTATTATGGTGATGGGGGTCTATCTGTTTTTCAGCTTGTCCATCTCGATGGTCATGAACTGGTACAACAGACGCATTATGCTGGTGGAGCGCTAATATGGAACAGACTCAGAAATATCCTCCCGGTACCCATCCGGACCTCCCGGCACCCGCCTCGATAGTCGGTGTCCGTGGCTGGTTGATGAAGAATATTTTTTCAACTCCCTTCAATATCGCCGTATCGGTTTTAGTTATTTTATTTCTTTATGAAGTATTACCGCCGTTATTTGACTGGGCATTTTTTGACGCCTACTGGGGCACGCAGCGAACGGATTGCCCTGCCGAGGCTGGCACACGGGTCGGCGCCTGCTGGGCGCATATCGGCTTTTGGTCCAGGCAACTCATGTACGGGCGTTATCCTGTTGATGAACTGTGGCGTATCAACCTGAGTTACGTGATTTTCACAATCTCGATGGTGACCTTGTTTATTCCGAAATTCCGCTATAAGCACTGGGTTGGGGCTTTCTTGTTGTTCATCTTCCCCATCATTTGCTATTACCTGTATGCGGGTGGTTCTTTCGGGCTGAAGTTCATCGAAACGCCAGTGTGGGGCGGCTTTTTCCTGACCCTGGTGATTGCCTTCACCGGCATCGTTGCCTCCCTGCCCATCGGGGTGTTATTTGCTCTGGGTCGCCGCTCCAATATGCCCATCGTCAAGTCACTGTGCGTGGTGTGTATTGAAATAGCGCGTGGTGTACCTCTGATTACCGTCTTGTTTATGTCATCGGTCATGTTTCCGTTATTCATGCCTGAAGGTGTTAACTTCGACAAACTGGTGCGGGCACTGGTGGGGGTGACGCTGTTTTCCGCTGCTTACATGGCTGAAGTGGTGCGTGGCGGTCTGCAGGCGATTCCCGCTGGACAGTATGAAGGTGCGGCGGCGATGGGACTGGGCTACTGGCGCATGATGGGGTTGGTGATCCTGCCCCAGGCGCTGAAGCTGGTTATCCCTTCCATCGTCAGCAGCTTTATTGGTCTGTTCAAGGACACCACTTTGGTGCTGGTGATCGGTTTGTTTGATTTTCTGGGCATGGCCCAGGCGGTATCGACGAATACGGACTGGTTGGGTTTTTCTGTGGAAGGCTACGTGTTCGTGGCATTTGGTTTCTGGATATGCTGTTTCAGCATGTCTCGCTACAGCATGGCCCTGGAGAGAAAGCTACACACGGGGCACAAACGTTGAACCGGTTTCGACTACGAGGCAATTTTTTATGAGCCAGCAAACACAGGCGGATAGCCAAGAACCCAGCGCTGCAAAAATGCAGGTCAGCGATGAAGTGATGATTCAGGTCATCGGCATGCACAAGTGGTACGGTGAGTTCCATGTTTTGAAAGATATCAATCTGACCGTGAATAAAGGTGAGCGTATCGTGGTATGCGGACCCTCCGGTTCAGGCAAGTCCACCATGATCCGTTGCATTAACCGCCTGGAAGAACATCAGCAGGGGCAGATCATTGTTGAAGGCACGGAGTTGACCAGCGATCTCAAGCACATTGAGCAGATCCGCAAAGATGTTGGCATGGTGTTTCAGCACTTCAACCTGTTTCCTCATCTGACGGTACTCGAAAACCTGGCCCTGGCCCCCATCTGGGTGCGCAAGATGCCACGCAAGGATGCAGAAGAGATAGGCATGAAATATCTGACCCGGGTAAAAATTCCAGAACAGGCGAAAAAGTATCCAGGCCAACTTTCCGGTGGTCAGCAACAACGCGTCGCCATTGCCAGGTCTTTGTGCATGAATCCCCGTATCATGTTGTTTGATGAACCGACCTCGGCCCTGGATCCGGAAATGATCAAGGAAGTGCTCGACACAATGATCGAACTGGCTGAGGAAGGCATGACCATGATCTGCGTGACCCACGAGATGGGCTTTGCGAAAACGGTTGCCAACCGGGTGATCTTTATGGATGGCGGCGAAATCATAGAACAAAATGAACCCGAACCCTTCTTCGAAAATCCGCAGCATGAACGCACACAATTGTTCCTGAGCCAAATTCTAGCTCACTGATCACATCCTGTGACAGGTTAATCAACCCGGCCTGGTGCCGGGTTTTTTCATGGATTGAAGAAAGCAAAATAAATGGTAAAAAAATCACACCTATGTCTGTCAGCCAGTGGATTTCATCACATGAGATACCGTCAGTGGGGAGATGAACGTAACCCTAAAGTACTCGTGTGTGTGCATGGGTTAACCCGCAATGGTCGGGATTTCGATACCCTGGCCGCAGCCTTGTGTGATGACTACCGGGTATTGTGTCCGGATGTGGTGGGGCGTGGAGACAGTGACTGGTTAGCCGATCCCGCTGGCTATACTTACCCTCAGTACTGCAATGATCTGGCCAGCCTGGTCGCGGCGAGTGGAGCCGAACAGGTGGACTGGCTCGGGACCTCCATGGGCGGATTGATCGGTATGTTGTTGGCCGCCCAGCCCAAGACCCCCGTGCGCCGCCTGATCATGAACGACGTTGGTCCTTTTCTGCCGAAAGAAGCGGTGCAACGCATCGCTACCTATGTCGGCCTTGAACTGAATTTTGAAAATCGCCAGACATTTTCTGCCTACCTGGAGAAAATCTACGCACCTTTTGGCCCATTTACGCCGTCACAGTGGGAGAACCTGGTCGAATCAAGCCTAAGAGTAACCGCAGATGGGGCGATTTCCTTCAACTATGATCCGGCCATTGCCGAGCCACTGAAAGCCATGCCCATGGAGGATGTGGACCTATGGTCGTTCTGGGATCAGTTACAGTGCCCGGTGTTAGTGTTTCGTGGTGTGAATTCAGACATTTTGCTCACCGAAACTGCCGGCGAAATGCACCAGCGCAACCAGCAGATGACCCAAATCGATGTCCCACATGTAGGCCATGCCCCCACGCTGATGGCACCTGAACACATCAGCCTGATAGGAAACTGGCTGACTGCCTGAAATGATGCCAAGTCTAACGAAAGACCTGGCACCAGCTTGGGCACCGGTAATACTCAGGCATCAATTCCGCCGATACACAAATATTTGATTTCCAGGAAATCATCCATCCCGTATTTGGAGCCTTCACGGCCGATGCCTGATTCCTTGACGCCGCCGAAAGGGGCGACTTCGTTGGAAATGATTCCCTCGTTCACGCCGACAATGCCGTACTCCAGGGCTTCGGAAACTCGCCATACCCGGCCAAGATCGCGGCTGAAGAAGTAGGCCGCGAGACCAAATTGGGTGTTGTTGGCCATGGCGATAGCTTCATCTTCATGGCTGAAGCGAAACAGCGGTGCCACCGGGCCGAAGGTTTCCTCGCAACTGATCATCATGGAGTCATCAACGTTGAGCATCACCGTAGGTTGGAAAAAACTGTGCCCCAGATCGTGACGTTTGCCACCGGCGACTACTTTTGCACCATGCGCAACAGCATCCGCAATATGTTCCTGCGCCTTTTGCACGGCAGATTCGTCGATTAGCGGGCCTTGTGTAGTCCCATCATCCAGGCCGTTGCCAACTTTGAGATCATTAACCGCTGCAAGCAATTTCTCCGCGAAGGCGTCGTAAACACCGTCTTGAATCAACAGCCGGTTTGCGCATACGCATGTTTGCCCGGCATTGCGAAATTTACAGGCCATGGCGGCAGTGACAGCAGCATCAAGATCGGCATCATCGAAAACGATGAAGGGTGCATTTCCACCGAGTTCCAGGGACACCTTTTTCACCGTCGCAGCGCTTTGCTGCATCAAGGTCTTGCCCACTTCAGTAGAGCCGGTAAAGCTGACTTTACGGACCAGCGGATTAGCGGTGATTTCCCCACCCACCACAGCGGCTTTGCCTGTTACGACGTTCACAACGCCTTTGGGGATCCCGGCACGCTCGGCCAGTTCCGCCAGTGCCAGTGCGGACAAGGGTGTTTGTGATGCCGGTTTGATCACGACCGGGCAGCCGGCTGCCATGGCTGGGGCACATTTGCGGGTGATCATGGCATTGGGGAAATTCCACGGCGTGATGGCCCCCACAACACCGATGGGTTGTTTCAGTACGACGATGCGCTTGCCGGGCAAGGGATGGTTGATGACATCGCCGTAGACACGTTTGGCTTCCTCGGCAAACCACTCGATAAAAGAGGCGCCATAGCCAATTTCACCGCGGGATTCCGTCAAGGGTTTGCCCTGTTCCATGGTCATCAGGCGGGCCAGATCCTCCTGGTTTTCCATGATCAATTCATACCAGCGGCGCATAAGGTTGCAGCGCTGTTTGCCGGTCAGATCCCGCCAGGGCTTCCAGGCTGTGTTAGCTGAGTCGATGGCCTGGTGAACCTCAGCGGCGGATAATTCAGGCACTGTGGCGATGATTTCACCGCTAGCCGGATTGGTAACCTCGATGGCGGCGCCAGTGGCGGCATCGAGCCAGGCACCGTTGACGTAACATTGCTGGCGCAGCAGTGAGGGATCATTGAGTTTAATCTTGACCTTGGTGTTCATGAAATTCTCCATTTAAATCAATCCGGCAGGTCGCTCGATGGGAGCTTTGATGAATGCATTGAATGCCGAATACAAGCAAGGCGCAAGCCCCAGACAGCAATTCAGCTTCGGGCCAGATAATGGTAAGGATAGCGGCGTAATTGTAGCAGATGCCAGACGGGTACCAGTGTCGCCAGGGCGGCAAAATAATGTTTCAGTGAATGGCCACTGAGGGTGTTGTTGCCGACAATATAGATCAACAAATCATTGCTTTCACAGAGCTTGGCAAGACCATATAGAACAATCATCAGACCCAGCTTACGCCCACTGAGCCAGGTTCCCGGAGAATATACAGCGCACAGATAGACCATCACCAAGATCGGCAGATACTGTGCCAGCCCGTAGGCGCGAAGGTCCCCTTGCTGCGCAGTTTCCGTCAGCCACCAATAGATGGCACTGGCAGCACCCGTCAATAGCAATAATGGCAGATAGATTCCGATCCCAAGGCGGGGCTGAATCCGGTCAGCGATGAAGGAGGCCAACAGGCTCATCATCACCAGGGTGATGGAGATGCGATCCGCAACCATCCGGGCATTACCTGGCAACAGATGGTAGTAGGCAGATCCCAGGCCGGACAGTATCACCGCGATAAACAGGCAATATACTGCCGGCCACCAGGTGGCCTTGGTTATGACGATGGTCATCACTTTCGGTAACCGGGCCAGGGCGCAAAGGCCGAGAATACCCGTAGCGAGTAGCGCCAGGCTGCTGAACGTGTCATTAAAGTTGGCAATACCATAGAGCGTGCGCTGATCGGCAAACTGATGGTAGCCCAAATTCTGCGCCATCGGTGGCAGCAAACCAAATACGCATGCGATCACCAGCAGGCAAAAGAAGATCAAAACTACCAAACGTCGTTGCATACCATTCTCAGCGCTACTGCCAGGGGTACCGATTAGAGTTTGTCGGCGAATTGGCGGAGCACAAACTTTTGAATCTTACCGGTCGAGGTTTTCGGTAACGGGCCAAAAATGATACGCCTTGGCCGTTTAAATCCGGCAATTCGATCTTTACACCAGGCTTTGATTTGCTCCGCAGCGATGTCATGATCTACGGCATCATCCGTCAGGGTAATGAACGCACAGACGATTTCACCCCAGTAGTCATCTGTCTGGCCGACCACCGCAGCCTCGCGCACCTGCGGGTGTTGGTAGAGCAAGGCTTCAACTTCCAGACTCGAGACATTTTCACCCCCGGTAATGATGATATCTTTGGCGCGGTCCTTGATCTCAATATAACCATCGGCATGGCGCACACCCAGATCCCCGGTATGCAACCAACCTCCAGCCAGAGCCTCGTCACTGGCGGTCGGGTTTTTCAAATAACCCTTCATCACGGTATTGCCGCGCAGCATGAGTTCACCGATGCTGGCGCCATCCCAGGGTAATTCTTCCATACTGATACTGTCAGCAATCATCATGTCGTCCTGGGTTTGATAAATGACGCCCTGACGGGCCATGACAGCGGCCTGTTCTGCAAGCGGAAGATCATCCCACTGCGCTTGCCAGGCACATACCGTTGCCGGACCAAAGGTTTCTGTCAGACCGTATAAATGGGTGATGTTGAAACCCAAGTTGCGCATAGCGCTGATGACGGCGCTGGGGGGTGCGGCGCCGCCTGTAGCCACTTCAACGGTTTGTTCAATAGGTTGCCGAGCCTGTGCTGGCGCATGGATGAGCATGTTCAGGACAATGGGTGCTCCACACATGTGAGTGACCCGGCATTGCTTTATCAGGGAAAATATTTGTCCAGGCTCAACGTTGCGAAGACACACATGGGTGCCGCCCGCGGCAGTGACGCCCCAGGTATAGCACCAGCCGTTGCAGTGAAACATCGGCAAGGTCCACAAATAACGCGATCGGCTATCGACAGAGAAGGCCAGCAATTGGCTGAGCGCGTTCAGGTATGCGCCCCGGTGGTGATAGACCACGCCCTTGGGGTTGCCGGTGGTGCCGGAGGTGTAATTGAGCGTAATCGCCTGCCACTCATCTTCAATCTGTGGCAAAGGATCCTCTGCATTGCCTTCTTCAAGCAATGCTTCGTAGTCCTTTTCACCGAGTAATTCACCGCCCGTATACAACTCGTCATTAATATCAATCACCATGGGTGGGTGAGCCATGCCATCCAGGGCAGCTTTAATGATTGCGGAGAATTCACGATCTGTGATCAGGAGTTTGCATTCCCCATGCTCAAGAATGAAACGCACGGCCTGGGAATCAAGACGATAGTTAAGGGCGTTGAGAACAGCGCCAGCCATCGGCACGCCAAAGTGAGCTTCGAGCAGGGCCGGAACATTGGGTGCCATGACCGATACGGTGTCGCCTTTGCCAATTCCACGTTTGCGAAGGGCGCTGGCCAAAAGCCGGCAGCGGCGGTAAAACGTTTGGTAGTCATATTGGTTCTGACCATGAATAACCGCAGTTTTATGTGCATACACATTGGCCGCACGATGTAAAAAGCTGATGGGCGTCAACGCGACATAGTTGGCCTGACGCGGTTGCAGATCCTGATCAAATATTGAGGTGTTCATGGTCAATTAGCCTGATGCTTCCAAGGCCTGATCCAAGTCCCATCGAATATCATCGATGGACTCCAGTCCAACCGACATTCGAATCATGTCCGGGCTAACACCAGCGGCGATTTGCTCTTCTTCATTCAACTGCCGATGGGTCGTTGAGGCGGGATGAATGATGAGTGTTTTGGCATCGCCGACATTGGCCAGGTGACTCATAAATCCTGCGGCATCGATAAAACGCTCTCCTGCACGGGCGCCACCGGCGATACCAAAGGTCAGCACGGAACTGGCCCCCTTGGGCATATAGCGTTGCATCAGGGCGTGATTCGGGTTGTCATCGAGCCCTGGATAGTTCACCCAGTTGACGCGTGGGTGTGCCCGCAGATGTTTGGCCACGGCCAGGGTGTTTTCGCAATGCCGATCCATGCGTACCGGCAAGGTCTCGATGCCCTGAATAAATTGCAGGGCATTGAAGGGGCTGAGACAGGAACCGAAGGTGCGCATAATTTCACAACGGGCACGCATGGTGAAGGCGAAGTCACCGAAGGTTTCGTAAAACCGCACCCCATGATAGCCCTTGGATGGCTCGGTCATGCCCGGGAACTTGCCATTGCCCCAGTCGAATTTTCCGGACTCGACCAGCACTCCGCCGATGGAGGTGCCGTGGCCACCCAGCCATTTGGTGGCGGAATGAATCACGATATCCGCACCATGGTCGATAGGTCGGCACAGATAGGGAGAGGGAAAGGTATTATCGACGACCAGGGGTAATTGATGGGCGTGAGCAATCTCCGCAACGGCCTGTATATCAAGGATAGCCAGTGACGGGTTGCCAATGGTTTCCGCATACAGCATGCGGGTCTGGCTGGTGATGGCGCGATCAAAATTTTCCGGTGTCGTCGCATCAACGAAACTGGTTTCGATCCCGAGTTTACGGAAATTAACGTCGAACAATGAATAACTGCCGCCGTATAAACTGCTGGCAGCGACGATGTGATCGCCAGCCTCGAGCAGGGTCAGGGCAGCGGTCATGGTGGCCGCCATTCCTGAAGCGGTGGCAACGGCTGCGCGGCCATGTTCAATCGCTGCCACCCGTTCTTCAAAAACCGCCGTGGTCGGGTTCATGATACGCGTGTAGACATTGCCGAATGTTTGCAGATTAAACAGGCTGGCGGCATGCTCTGCGTTATCGAACACGTAGGCGGCGGTCTGGTATAAAGGCACCGCTCGAGATCCGGTCGCTGGATCCGGCTGCTGACCCGCATGCAGACACAGGGTCTCGATATCGTAATTGTGATCTGCCATGGGACGATGCCTTCGCTGGTTTGCTGTTATGTTCAGGGAATGTAGGTTGTGTTTCAGGACCGCTCAATGGGGCATTTTTCGGGGCCGCTTTGCTGAGATAATTCCGGTGTTTACCCCGATTAGATTGAGTCCGCCAAACAGGCGGGCATACTCGATTTTCATACACCGATCGGCGACGACCTGCAGTCCCGCTGCATGCGCTTTTTTGGACGCAGCATCATGGTAGATCCCTAACTGCATCCACAACACCCGGGCACCAATCTCAATGGCAGCGTCTGCCAGTGGCGGAATATCCTGCGTACGGCGAAAGCAATCCACAACATCAACCTTACAGGGCAAAGATTGCAGGTCCGGGTAACAGGGTTGACCGAGAACCTCGGAATAGCGGGGATTGACCGGGTACACTTCAAAATCATGGCTAAGCAGGTATTGAGCCATGAAATAACTTGGGCGATACCAGTTGGCGGACAACCCCACTATCGCCACTCGTCGACACTGATCCAGAATCTTGCTCAATCCCAGGGCGTCATTGCAGACAAATGCGGGTAACTCGTCCATTAACGGGACCTCCGTGTGTGGTTGTAACTCAATGCCTGGGTCACAACGGCTCGAACAGTGTGCTCACGCGCTTAACAGGCGCAGGAAAAAAGGCAGCCAACTCAATCCTATAATAACGAAGGTAATGGCTTCGATTTTAAGTATCCGGTTCATGCGCAGCCGTTCATCGCCCAGGGCACTGGTTCTGAAAATAAAACTCATGAGCATATCCAAGGGCACGACGAAGGCCATGATCACTGCCAGACCTGGGGCGATGAGTGAGACAAGTATGTTGATTCCAGTGTAATCAGAGTCACCACTGAAGGGGGCTGCCACTGACAACAACAAGACAAATCCAATCATCAACAGGCGCAGGGCGCCAAAGTCGTGCAGCCAGTTCTTTATCATCTTATGACCCTCGCAATCATGCTGCTGATTGTAGCGATTTGGAGATTCGCTGCCACCAACTTACTGCCGCCAGCCCAGCAATCACATTGGCGATGAACAGTCCTCCATATAAACCCTCCAGCCCATCCAAGGCAGCACCGAGGGCGGCGAGTGGCAGATACAGTACCACCATGCGCAGCATGGAGATTCCCGTGGCGTGCAAAGGTCGGCCGGTAGCGTTAAACACCGCATTGATAATCATCACCATGCCGGCAGTGGCGTAACCCAGGGGCACAATGTTCAGGTACAACACGGTGCTGTGTATAACCGCTGCATCATCGGCAAACCAGCCTGCGATGGGACGTGCTGTTGTGCTCAGGATGATCGCCAGTAACAGGCCAAAGCCCAGGCAAAACCACAGGCATTGGCGTACCGCAGCAATTATTCGCGATACCTGTCCGGCACCTAGATTCTGGCCAACGAAGGGCCCGATCACCGCCGACAGTGAAAAGAAAACAATCATGGCGACACTCTCGATGCGAAAGGCGGCGCCAAATCCGGCAACCGCTGCAGCACCCCGGCTGGCGATCATTGACGTCACGACGCCATTGGCCAGGGGAATGATCATGTTGGTGCCTGCTGCGGGTGCGGCGATATGCAGCAGGGTATGTATGGAATTAAAAAATTGCGCTCGATCGGGAATGGAAAAATCCAGTAACTGATGCCGAACCTGAAGGACATAGTAGCCGATTCCCATACTGAACAAGCGCGCTATCAATGAGGCCAGGGCGGCCCCCTGGAGTTCCATGCGCGGGAATCCAGCCAAGCCATAAATCAGCACAGGATCGAGAATCAAGTTAATAATTGAAGCAAACATCAATACGGCGCTTTGGCCCTTTGCATCTCCGGTCGCACGAATCGCGCCGATTGCGGCCATGGGCGGCAGTATCAGTGGCACACTCAGATACCAGATTTCCATGTAATCATGGATGAGCGGTAAAATCTCAGTGCTTGCCCCAAGTAAACGAAACAGGGGTGTAATGGTGGCAAGGCCCACCGCAGCAAAGGCCACAGCGACCAGCAACGCCATCAACAGTGCGTCTGTCGTCAGCCGACGCACCTGTTGTTCCCGACCCTCACCTATCAGTCTGGACAGCACTGATGAGGTTCCCGCCATAAAGCCAATACCCAGACTCGACAGCAACATGACCACCGGAAACGTAAAGCTCATAGCGGCCAGTTGCTGGCTGCCCAGTTGTGCCACAAATAGCGTATCGGCGAGGAAGAATCCCATCATGGCGATCAGGCCTGCAATCATGGGCAGTGTCATGCGAATCAGATGCAGGTGTACGGGCCCCGTGGTGAGGGTCGCGCGGGAAGGCTGGGTCATACTGATAATTTCTTGTTATGTTGCGTTGTCTGGCCTTTGAAACACGCTGCCAGGGTCTGTGGCATCACTGCAGCCCCTGTGTGAACAAGGGCTGCAGTGGGGGTGTGTTCGCAAAGGTTATCCGGGTGGGTTGGGCCAGGTCAGGCGCGTTCGTAGGTTCCGATAAGACGATTCATGCCGAGAACCTGTGGCTCTATCTTTTCAAGCAACTGGCTGAGGCTGAGTCCTGGTTCAAGATTTGGTTCGCTGTCAAGCGCAAGCACCCAGAAGTAGTAGTGGTGTGTGCCGTGGCCGTTCGGCGGCATCGGGCCACCGTAGCCGACATTACCAAAATCATTTGCACCGCTGGCATAGTTTTGGCCACCGTTTTCCTCAAGGCCCGTTAATGATCCTGGCAGGTTGTAGAGCACCCAATGGACGAAACCGTAACCACCGCAAGCAACGACCGGTGCGTCGGGATCGTGGCAGATGATTGCCAGTGAACGTGTTCCTGCGGGAATATTTTCCCACTGTAACTGCGGTGAAATATCCTCACCTTCCCCCGTGTATTTGGTGGGGATTGGACCGCCAGCGGCGAAAGCCGGACTGGTAAGTTTTAAATCCGAGAGTGCGAATTTCATAAGGTTAGCCTCCAAAAAATTAGTTTCAAAACTGGCCAAAAGCAGCTTAGGTCCGAGTCCTTGGCGCGACACTGTTTGTGAAGTATAAGCCACACGGCGTTCTAGGCCTAAAGTGAAACAACTGAAATCGGCGAGCGTGGTTGTCTCCCACGGGTGCGTTTTTACGTTTGCTACGTTAGCCTGCTGATAAGTGATACGGAGCTGTTGCATGCACACGGAAGTAATTCTCACAGGAACGGGTTATCCACGCCCACACCCCCATCGTGCCGGCCCGGGTGCACTGGTACGACGCGGTCAGACCGTGTTGCAGTTTGACGCCGGCCGGGGCACCGCATTACGCCTTGCCGCGCTTGATATCAGTTGCCGGGACATCAGTGCGGTGTTGGTCAGTCACCACCACTCGGATCATTTGACGGCCTTGTCGGATCTTGTTCTGAGTCGCTGGACGGTGCGGGATCGGGATGTCGAGGACAGCCCTTTGCAAATTGTCGTTCCCGAAGGCCCAGCCCGACATTTTGTCGAGCATCTGCTGGACAACTGGCGCGATGATATCGCTGTGCGCTGCGCACAGACCCAACGCAGCAGCAGGCCAGCACTTGATTGCCGTAGTTATCATGCCAGTCAATCTGCCAGTGTGATCTGGCACAACAAGGATTTACAGGTCACGGCATGTAAAGTACACCATGAACCCGTGGATCCGGCGGTTGCTTTCAGAATTACCAGTGCTGAGGGTGTGGTGGTCATCAGCGGCGATACCCGGGTCTGCGATGAAGTGGCAGAACTGGCGCAAGGGGCCGATGTACTGGTTCACGAAGTGATCCGCCGCAAGCCTATTGAGAATGCTGGCTATGCATCTATTTTGAACTATCATGCTGAAAGTGTTGCCCTTGGCCGTATGGCGGCAGCGATTGCGGTCCCGGTATTAATGCTGACGCATCTGATCCCGGCTCCGGATACTCACGAAGAAGAACAACTGTACATCGATGAAATCCGCGCCGGTGGCTACGAGGGAGAAATCATTGTGGGTAAAGATTTAAGCCGGGTTAGTCTGCCTCTGGCTGGGAGATCTGCAAAATGATCGGCAAACGCCCAGTGAGCATTCAGGAATTAAAAGCCAGCATGAAAGGTTTTACGACGCGCGAGGGTGTCGAACGCGGATTGGCATTTCAGCCTCGCGCCAGCGATATTTTGATCTCCCCCTATGGCAAATGCGGGACCACCTGGACGCAACAGATCGTTCATGGGCTACGTACGCGCGGGGCGATGGAGTTTGATGAGATCACAGCAGTCACCCCGTGGCTTGAATTAAGTCACGATATGGGCATCGATCCTGATGCTCAGAGGTATTTCCCCCGCGCCTACAAAAGCCACTTGAGCTGGGATTTAATCCCCAAGGGTGGGAAATACATCTGTGTTTTTCGGGATCCAAAAGATGCACTGGTCTCGATGTATAACTTTTTTGATGGCTGGTTTTTTGCCCGCGGTGCTATTTCAATGACGGAGTTTGCCCGCGAGCATTATTTTTCACGCCCGGATCCGGAAGGGTACTGGTATCACCTGCAATCCTGGTGGACGGTGCGCGAACGGCCGGATGTGCTGCTGTTTTGTTATGAAAATATGCGTGAGGATTTGACCGCCTCGGTGCAACGCATTGCGGCCTTTATGGACATTAACCTCGATCCGGAGCTCGAAGACATTGTGCTCAGGCAGTCATCCATCGAATTCATGCGCGCCCACGGGACTCAGTTCGACGATCATCTGATTCGCATGGCCCGTGACAGTGCTTGCGGTTTGCCCCCGGGAGGGGTTGCCAGCAAAGTTCGTAACGGTCGGGTAGGGGATCATGCGAGCGCACTCGAACCTGCCGTGTTAGCGCAGCTGGATGAAATCTGGTCCGAGCGGATCGGTCGCAGATTTGGACTCAGCTGTTATGCAGATTTGCGCGCAGCAGTACAGCGGATGC